>DGNT01000186.1:0-2147 GCA_002389055.1 Alcanivorax sp. UBA4485 | reverse complement strand
TTGCCCCGCTCACTTGGCAGCGTCACCGCCACGGGCCATAACACCGCCAGGACCTCTCTAAGCGAGCTCCGACAAACCCCAATCTTCGTAGAAAGGTTCAGCGCCAGCTATAACCCGGGGCGCCGAAATCTCCCTCGGAGCGGGTCTGTGTTGTGCCCTTCCGGGACCCTGGAGAACAGGACGTTCGACAGGGACGTATTCACAGCGTTCCCGGAAGGGCACAACACAGACACGCGTCCCCACTGGAGAAACGACGGTTCCCACTGACGAGTGATACCGCCTTCTAAGCCATGCGCTGGCCGGGGGCGCCTTCCCGGATCAGGCTGTCGCTCAGCAGCGCCAGCCAGGCGTCTTCGTCGTCGCCGGCGGACAGGGTCCACAGCCAGCGGCCCTGGGCATCGAGCCCTTCCAGGGCGGTGACCACCCGGCCAGGCCCGGGCCGGCGCAGCCGCCAGACGCTCGCCACCCGCCCCATATCCAAGGACACCAGCACACCGTTGTGGGCCAGATGGCAGTGGCCTTTCTGCCAGCGCGGCGGCGACCAGGGCGCGCTCAGACACAGGCGCACGCCGTTGTTGCCGGTGCACACGGTGAAGGCGCGCTGGCGCTGCCCGGCCAGCGCCAGCAGCGCCGGCACCGTTTCCATGCGCACCGGGCAGGCGAACTTGTCGCGCACCGCCTGGTACAGCACCTGACGGCGGTCGCCGAGCCCGGCCATCAGGTCGCGGAAACCGTCGTCATCCAGCTGCGACCATTGCCGTTCCAGATCCGCCACCGCCGGCGAGGCGGCACAGCGATCAAGGCGCGGCGGCGGTGCGCCCAACTGGCGCTGGTCCGGGTGCAGCATGGCGCAGACCAGTTCCTCGAACGCCAGCCCGCCGGTTTCCGGCGCCACCGCCATCTGCTGAACCGGCGCCCCGTAGCGGTCGAAAAACAGCAGGCTGCGCGCCGGCAGGTCCGCCACCGGCGCCAGCACCGCCATCACTGAATGCCACAGCGGCAGGTTCAACTGCTGGCTGAGCCGGCATTGCTCACCGCGGGATTCCAGGCTGGGCTCAGGGTCGAGCAAAGTGGGATAGCGCATCGACTGGGACACGCGGGCCCCGTCGGCGAAGGTGGTAACCACCAGCGCGCCGAGCCGGTAGAGGCCCTTGAGGATGGCCAGCGGCTCATCCTGCAGGCGCAGCACCCGGTCGCCGAGGGCGGCGCGGCAGTGATGAAAGGTGGTGGAGACGTCATTGGCGGACGCCAGAGTGGTGACCGTCACAGCGGACCTCCTGGGGTAACAGGGTGTGGGCAGCTGGCGTCGGCTGGCGTTCCACAGTCAGGGAGAACGGGGAGGCTTTCTCCTATTTGGTGAGAATCAGCCGGTTGTTGGCGGTGCGGCGCAGCAGATAGCGTTCGCCGCCGTGCTCGATCCACAGCTTGCCGTCACGGTTGAGCAGCGCCACGCTGGTGGCCACGCTGTCGTCGGTGATGGCGATGCTGCGGCCCTGTTTGGCCACGGCGGGGGCGCTCGCTTGGCGGGGGGCAACGGTTCCTTGAGTCATGACGCTTCTCCTTGAGTTTCGTGGCTCGAAAGAATATGAGAATGATTATCATTAAGTAATTCAATACCGTCAAGCGCCCCCGCGCGACGATCCAACAATTTTTAACAGCGGGCGGCCCAAAGGCCCCGCTTCGGCGACCGGCGGCTATGGAGCTTGTGGTTCTAAGCGCCTAGACTGACCCCATGAATACAGCTATCGCCTCAAAAGCCATCGAAACGCCCCAGGAAAAGCTGGCGGCGATCCTCGACAGCCATCAACCGCGCAGTCTGCTGACGGTCAGCCTGAATCCCGTGCCGGTGGTCCAGCACTGGTGCGACGACCACGATTGCGAGCTGATCAGCATCCAGGAACTGGACCCGTTCAAACAGTTGGAAGCGGTGCGCCGGGTGGATATGGCGGTGGTCGCCGACCAGCTTGAATACATGAGCCACAAAGACGGTGAAGCCCTGCTCGGCCTGCTGCGCAACCTGCACACGGATTCCATGGTGGCGGTTTACCAGCCGCGCCTGGCGCCGGAAAAACTGCGCTGGCCGCACAACGGCTTTCTCGCCCTGGGCTGCCGCGAGGAAGGCCATTTCGCCCAGGACGGCCGCGAGC
>DGNT01000145.1 GCA_002389055.1 Alcanivorax sp. UBA4485 | reverse complement strand
AGCCTGTATATATAATTTCGGATCCGCGGCCTGGCGGGCTTGTTCGATCCGGCCAGCGAGGAGAGAGAGAGTGGTTGAGAAACAAGGGTTTAACAGAGAGATTCGGCTAGGTGATCTGCCGCTTAAAGAAGGCGGCGTGTTGCGGGACGCCGTGCTGACCGGATACCAGATCGGTGCGTTGAACGCGCGCCGGGACAATCTGGTGATCGTGCCGTGCTACTACGGTGGCACTTATGAGGGCAGCCTGCCCCTTGTTGGTGCGGGCGGTCCGCTGGCCGGCGGCGATTACTGCGTGGTCCTGTTCGATATGTTCGGTAATGGCCGCGCCAGCTCGCCGAGCCGCAGCCACCCGTCACAGGCGGGGCGCCGCTTCCCCGCCGTGACCCTGGACGACAATGTGGAGGCCCAGCGCCGGGCGCTGCAGGCCTGGTTCGGAGACGTGGACATCGCCCTGGCCACCGGCTGGTCCATGGGCGGCATGCAGTCCTTTCTATGGGCAGCGCTGCATCCGCAGCGGGTGCGGCGTTTGCTGCCGGTGTGCGCCACCGCTCGTTGCTGGCCCCACAACCGGGTGTTTCTCGACGGCGTGCGCAGTGCCTTGATGGCGGACCCGGTGTACAACGGTGGCGACTACCAGCAGCCACCCGAGGCCGGGCTCAAGGCGTTTGCCCGGGTCTACGCCGGCTGGGCCTACAGCCAGGCGTTCTTTCGGCGCGGCCTGTACCGCGATCTGGGGTTCGCCGATATCGACGCACTGTTGCGCTTCTGGGAGCAGGACCACCTGGCCCAGGACGCCAATGATCTGCTTGCGGTGATGCACGCCTGGGAAAGCGCCGACCCCGGCGACAACGGCCTGTATGGCGGGGATTACCACGCCGCGCTGGGCGCGATCAGCGCGCGCACTCTGATCATGCCGTCGCGGACCGATCTGTACTTCACAGTCGAGGATGCCGGCCACGAGGCCGCGCTGATCGCCGACGTCCGTGTTGAGGTGCTCGACTCCGATTACGGGCACGCCGCCGGCGCCCCCGGCCGGGAGCCCGTCGCCATGGCCCAATGGTGGCGGGCGATGGCGCGCCTGCTTGCCGGTTCATGAGCTGTTAATATCGGAGCATTAAAGGTTGCTGAAAGGCTTGAATTGATGGCTGCAAGAAGTGATGAACGGGACTCTAAAAGCAAAACGCGGGTCCTTAAAGGTACGCGTCTTGATCTGACGTTAGCGGCGGAGCGAGTGTTTGCGACGAAGGGGCTACAGGGTGCTACGTTACGAGAGATTCGAGAGTATGCCGGACAAAAAAACGAATCCGTAATTCATTACCATTTCGGGTCGCGGGAAGCGATTGTCGAATCCGTGCTGCAGTTGCGCTCGATACCACTAGATGCGCGACGTAGTGAGATGCTCAAGCAGGCGCACGCGGAGGGTGACGGTTTGACGTTGAGTGCGGAGCAAGTAGCGCGTTGCTGCCTCATGCCGCTCGCGGAGCATCTTTTGGATAACGCCGGCACACCAGGCCACTACATGCGCTTCTTGGTGCAACTTCGCGTTGACCGGGAAATCTGGCGTCAATTCCAAGGGCGTTATGGCCTTGGTTTGGATGAATGTCTGGCGGCCTTGCACCTATCGAAGCCCTATACGCCGCCGGAAATCATTAACCAGCGATTCGTTAGTGTCGTGGACATACAGCTTAACGGGTTGGCCGCGCTCGAGCAGATTCAGCACATAAAGGGCCCCGAGTTTAGCCACGCCGACGCGTGGGCGCGCATCGAGGATTTGATCACCCTGAGCGCCTCGATGATCGACGCGCCGTTGTCGCCAGCGGCGCTGGCGGCGATTCTATCCAGCAAAGATCGGGCTTCCAGGGATGAGAAGGGGGGTTGAATGATCAGTGCCGAGCGGTTGCAACAGGAGTGGGCCGACATGGACGCGTCGCGGGCCCGGCGCATCCAGCAAGACAGCGCGACTCAAGTCAGGTTGAGCGACGATTTGCCGCCGGTGCGCACGGTGGCGGGCGTTGATGTGGGCTTCGAAAACCGGGACACCGCCAGGGCAGCGGTGGTGGTCCTGGATTACCGCACCCTGGAGCCGCTCGATTACGCGCTGGCACGGCTTCCGGTGGCCTTTCCGTATGTGCCCGGGCTGTTGTCGTTCCGCGAGTGCCCGGTGATTCTGCGCGCGCTGGAGCAACTGCGCGTCTCTCCCGACGTGTTGCTTTGCGACGGCCACGGCATCGCCCATCCGCGCCGCCTGGGCATCGCCGCCCATCTGGGGGTGCTGACCGGCATGCCGACGGTGGGGGTCGCCAAGAAGCGCCTCACCGGCCGTCACGGCGAGGTGCCGGAGGGACGCGGCGAGTGGACGCCGTTGCTGGATCGCGCCGGCGACACCTTGGGCGCCGTGCTGCGTACCCGGGTCGGTACCCGGCCGCTGATCGTGTCCCCCGGTCACCGCACCGATCTGGCCACCGCGCTGGATCTGGTGATGACCTGCACCACCCGCTACCGGCTCCCCGAGACCACCCGCTGGGCGGACGGCCTGGCCTCGAACCGGGGACAACGGTGGCTCGCCCGCCTGGATGCGCTGCGCTAATCTGGATCGACAACATCGATAACAAACAGGGAGAGCGTACATGAATCCTTTAACACAATGCCGCTGGTTGTCGTTGAGTGCCCTGGTGCTCGGCGCCGCCGCCTGCAGTACCGCGCCGCCGCCGCCCCCGGAGGCGGAATACGGACAACCGGTCGTGGTCGAGGGGCCGTTGCCCTATCTGGGCGTGCACGGTCTGGGTGTCGACCCCGCGGGCCGTCTGCTGGCCGGCAGCGTCGTGGGGCAGTCCCTGTCCCTGGTGGACCGGGAGACCGGCTCGGTCAGCCCGTTCGTGGCGCCGCCGGTGGGCATGGCCGATGACGTGGCGTTCGGGCCCGACGGCGAGATCGCCTGGACCGCCTACCTGGTGGGCGAGCTGCGCATCCGTAACGCGGCCGGTGAAATCCGCACCGTCGCCAGCGGGTTGCCCGGCCTGAATTCCTTGGCCTATACCGATGACGGCCGTCTGTTCGCCACCCAGGTGTTCATGGGCGACGCCTTGTACGAGATCGACCGTCGCGGTGAGCAGCCGCCGCGCAAGATCATCGAGGGCATGGGCGGCCTTAACGGCTTTGAATTCGGCCCCGACGGTTATCTCTATGGCCCGCTCTGGTTCAAGGGCAAGGTGGTTCGCGTCAATGTGGACAGCGGTGAAATGGAAACCGTCGCCGATGGCTTTCAGATTCCGGCGGCGGTGAACTTCGACGGCCAGGGACGTCTGTACGTGGTCGATACCGCCACCGGGGAACTGCTGCGGGTGACGCCGGGTCGGGCCGAAAAAGTCCGCGTCGCGCAGCTCAGCCCGTCGCTGGACAACCTGGCCATCGATAAAAAGGCCGGTCTGATTTACGTCTCCAATATGGCCGACAACAGCATTCAGGAAGTGGATCTGGCCGACGGCCGGGTGCGGGATCTGGTACGCACCCGTCTGGCCGCGCCCTCCGGGCTGGCGATGGTGGGCGACGAACTCCATATCGCCGACACCTTTGCTTACCGCGTGATGGATACCGGCAGCGGTGAAATTCGAGAAGTGGGGCGCATGTGGGCGTCGCATCTGGAGTACCCGCTCAACGCCTGGGCGGATCAGAACGTGGTGGTCCTGACCAGTTGGGCCACCGGCACGGTGCAGGTGTTCGACCGCGCCAGCGGTGAGATGACCCACGGCTTCCACGACTTCAAGGCGCCCCACGACGCCGTGCAACTGGCGGACGGCAGCCTGTTGGTGGCGGAACTCGGCTCCGGCAGCCTGGTGCGTGTCAGTGGCGAGCAGGGCGAACAGCGCGAGGCCGTGGTGGTGGCGCTGGCCGGCCCGGCGGGTATGGCGTTCAACGGCGACCGTTCGAGCCTGTTCGTGACCACGGCGGGCGGTTCCGTGTGGGCGGTGAACCCGACGGATTGGTCCAAGCGGCGGGTCCGTGACGGCCTGGCGGTGCCGGAAGGCATCAGCGTCAGCGCGGCGGGCAAGCTACTGGTGATGGAAGTGGGCAAGCAGCGTCTGCTGGAGATTGATCCGGTGGACGGCGCCACCCGCACGCTGGCCAAGGGGCTGCCCGTGGGGCTGCCGGCGCTGGACGGCCTGCCGCCCACCGGCGTGTTCAATGACGTGGTGGAAGCGGCCAACGGGGATCTGTTCTTCACCGCTGACCGCGACGCCGGGCTGTACCGCCTGCCCCGGCGTTAATGCCCGCGCGCTACGACTTACTGCTTGGCGGGTAGCGTGATCCAATGACGGCTGTCCGGCGTCTGGCCGGACACCGTCTTCACCACCGCCAGGTAGTCGCCGACGAACTCCACGATTTCCACCCGGCCCACGCTTTGTCCGGGGCGGAACGCCACCATCTGACCGGAGGGGGCGCGTACCGCCTTGCCCGGCTCCCGCACGTCCAGTTGCTGGCCCTGGTTCAGGCCGTTGACCCGGCTGGCACTGATATACAGACCGCCGTCCTCGCCCTGGAACACACGGCTGGACCAGGGGGCCATGGCCACGCGCCGGTTGATCTCGTCCATGAGCGCGGCGGCACCGGCTTCGCTGTTGGCGAAGCGGTGGATGCGGTAGTGGGCGTTGAGGCTGGTGTCGTGCAGCTCGGCGCTGAGCCCCTCGCCGCCCTGTGCCGGCGTTACTTCCACCAGCATGCGCACGCCGGGGTAAGCCGCCAGGCTGGCAAGACACGCCTGCGCGGCCGGGTCCTGCTGGCAGGGCCCGGCGCTGTCCAGGGTCTCGGCGACCAGGCCGCCGGGCAGTGGGCGCAGGCCTTGCTCGGCGGCATCGCTGTAGAGCGTGCTGATCAGTGCTTCGCCGTCGCTAATGGAGGGCGACAGCACCAGGCCGATATTGGCCAGCGGCGCTTCACCGTCGGCGGTGTCGGGGCGTTCGGCCTGGCGTGGGCCGGCATTGGCCCAGCGTTCCCAGAACGGGGTTTCCCAGTTGGGTTTGTCGGTATTCAAGGCGGCTTGCGAGTCCACCAGGGCGGTGGTGTCTTCGGTGGTCATGCCCTTGGTGGCACAGCCGGTCAGGGTGCCGACGGTCAACGGACCGGCGATCAAGGCGGCGATCAGCGCGCGCCGGGGGATCATCTGAGTCATGGCGGTGGTTCCGGATACGTAACAATGAAGAAAGAGTGTGCGCAACCCTCGGTGGGCTTGTCCAGCGCCGTTTCAGGCTTTTAAAAACGACGAAACCGGGACAGCTTTCACTGTCCCGGTTCCGAAGTGGTACGCACTAAGTGGTACTAAGTGGACCTTGTTGCTTAGAAGCTCACAGCCAGGTTAACGCTGGCCGCTTGTACGTCGTCCTGAGAGAAGTCAGCACTGGGCAGAGCGCCCAGCAGACTGTTACCGGACAGGGCGCCGGCTTCGTTCTCTTCCAGAATGCCGTAGGTTACCCAGGTGCGCAGGGTCTTGTTCACCTGGTAGCTCAGCTGCAGGTCGTAGAACATGCTGGAATCGTCGAGCTCATCCCCAGACGCCGGGGTGCCCGGATTGTCGATATCCAGTTGGCCGATAGCGCCGGTCACCGCGAATTTGGGAGTCACGTTCCAAGTCAGCTTGCCCGCAATTACAGACTGATCGTAGTCTTCGACACCGAAGTTCTGTCCCATGGTATACAGGCTGGTCGGGCTAGCGGTGTTCTCCGGGTTACTGTTGATCAAGCTGGAATAGGTGTCAAAGCCTGTGGAAATCAGGCCGCCGTCCTGAGCGCCCACGTATTGTACGCCCCAGTCCATGATGCCTACAGAACCTTCCAGGCGAAGATACTGTGAGATGGCGTCGTCATTCACGAATTGGCCGTTGTTGGCTGGTGTAGTTACCTTGCCGTTGGTGAAATAGTTGGCGCCTACAGTAGCCTTGGCCAGCTCGCCGATGTTACCGGAAACATAACCTGAGAACAGGTCCGCCCCACTAACTACATAGGGACCACTGGGGTTAGTGGCTTGGGTGATGTCACCTTCGTAGTTGTTCAAGTACTTGATGTACAGGGCGCTGACGTCCAGCCCCATCGGCTTGCTGACGAAGCCCAATACGAACTGGTCCCCGTTATCAGCGTTTTCGAAGGTATCGAGGTCGCGACGACGGTCATAGATGGCCAGAACCTGGAAGGTCTTGCTGAACGGTTGGATCAGGAGGACTCGGTCACGGCGGTCGTCACAGACCAGGAAGCAGTTGTTGTAGCTGGTGGCCTGGCGCCCTACACGTACCACGGTGTGGCCGAAAGGCATCTGTACGTAGCCCAAATCTAGACGTACGTTGTCGCCTTTGTTGCCTGTATTGAAGGCTTGCTGGCCTACGCCAGTTGACGGTCGATTGTCACCGACCCAGCGATCGCCTGCCACTTCGAGACTGGTGTGCAAGGAAATACCAGTGTCTTCATCCAGAAAATCGCTTTTGATGCGGATCAGGTGGGCGAAGCCATTGTCATTGTCGTTACGGGGATCGCCGGCAACGTCGAAAGCGTCGGATTGTGCGTAGAAACCGGTGGCGCGGTATTCAACGCCGAAGTCGGTTTTCAGTGCCTGGGCAGCAGGGGACAGCGCGGTGGCGGCGCCGAATACGGAAGCCAGGCCGATTGCTTTGGTCAGTGAAGAGATGCGGAGTTTACGGTCGGCACTGTTGTTCAGCGCCCCCTGAGCTTTATTGGTCCACTTAAGTGCCATTGTTTTTGTCCTGTTTTCTTCGAAGTTTATTGGTATTTGAGGGCGTAATCCGGTTATCCAGCGCCGGCCGACCCTCTTATATGCCCTTCCCAGGGCATCGTCTCCCGAGCGGACACCTTTACGAAGAAAGAGTCCACTAGACTTTCGGCGAACACCTGAAAATTCAGGCATTCACCCGGTTGTCACGAACTATCTTAGAACCCCTCTTGTCACAGACGCAATACTGTAAAACGCCAAAATACCCATTGGTATGTGGTTTATTTTCAGCGATGGGGGATAAATCCGGCCGGCAATGTGAACACTGGTAAATTAGTTAATGGGGCGCCCCGGCTTTTTAATGTAAACAAAAATACCGGTTGGTATGTACGGGCTGTTTAGGGCGCCTGAATCTTTAATAGTAGCGGCATCGGCGTTTTCAAAAAATGGAACAGGTCACAGGGCGGTGTTCCATTTTTCGAAACGGGAACAAGTGTTCACTAATATCGGAGGGTGCTGGCCGGGGGCGGACACACTTTCTTTGGCAGGCCGAAAGTGTTGCAAGATATGTCTTTTGCGCGCCGCCCGGCCGGGTTTTCGGGTTGCCGGGTTACTTAAAGGGGGGCTCGCCCTGCCAGTCGAAGAAATCGGGCAGGTCCTCGGACACTTTGTCGGGGAACACGGCGGCTCTTTTCTGCAGAAACGACTCCACGCCTTCGCGCACGTCGGCGGAGCCGCCCCGTGACTTCATCGCCCGGCTGTCCAGTTGGTGCGCTTCCATGGGGTGCTCGGCGCCGGCCATGCGCCAGATCATCTGGCGGATCATCGCCACCGAGACCGGCGCGGTCTGGTCGGCGAATTCCTTCGCCAGTGCCAGCGCCGCCGGATACAGCTCCTCCGGTGCGTGCACCGAGCGTACCAGCCCGCGCTCCTTGGCTTCCGCGGCGCTGAACACGCGACCGGAAAAACACCATTCCAGGGCCGAGGAGATGCCCACCACCCGGCTCAGGAACCAGGACGACGCCGCTTCATTGACGATGCCCCGGCGCGAAAACACGAAGCCGAACTTGGCATTTTCGGAGGCCATGCGCACGTCCATGGGCAACTGCATGGTCACGCCGACGCCCACCGCCGCGCCGTTGATCGCGCCGATCACGGGTTTCAGGCTGCGGTGGATGCGCAGGGCCACCTGGCCGCCACCGTCACGGTGGGCGTCGTCCGGGTTGGCGCCTTCGCCGCCGCGCTTCTTATAGTCGAAGGTGTCACCGCCGGAGGACAGGTCGGCGCCGGCGCAGAAGGCCCGTCCGTGGCCGGTGACGATCACCGCGCGTACCGCGTCGTCGGCATCGGTGTAATCGAAGGCGGCGAGCAGCTCATCCTTCATTTCCCGGGTAAAGGCGTTCATGCGGTCCGGGCGGTTCAGATACAACGTGGCGATGCCGTCATCGACGGTGATCTCCAGGGTATTAAAAGAAGGCGTTTCCATGGTCTCTCCCGATGTTATTAAGTGCCTGTTTGATGGTTATGCCTGATAGCGGGCTTGCGGGCGGGTCAACCGCCGGCCTCGCCCACGGTGATGATTTTCAGGGTGTTGGTGCCGCCGCCCACGCGCACGGCGTCGCCCTTGGTGAGGATCAGGCGGTCGCCGTCCTCCACCAGCCCCAGCCGTTGAAGCTGATTGGCCGCGTCCCGGTTGACCTGGCCAGGGTCGCTGGCCATCTCGAAGTGCTGGGGCTCCACACCTCGATACATCGCTACCCGGCGGCGGGTGCGCGGGTCCGGGGTAAAGGCGAAGATCGGCATGCCGGAGCGCACCCGTGACATCAGGCGCGCGGTGGTGCCGGTTTCGGTCATGGCGATGATCGCCTTGACGCCGTCCAGGTGGTTCGCCACATGCATGGCGGCGCGGGCGATGGCCTCGTCGTTGTGGTTCATGCCCTGCTCGGGCCGGTCCTCGCTGGGCCGGCTCTGATAGGTACGCTCGGCACCCAGAATAATCCGGTCCATGGCTTCCACCGTGGCCACCGGGTAGTCACCCACCGCGGTTTCCGCCGACAGCATTACCGCGTCGGTGCCGTCGAGCACCGCGTTGGCCACATCGGAGACTTCCGCGCGCGTCGGCTGGGGGCTGTGGATCATGGATTCCATCATTTGCGTGGCGGTGATCACGAACCGGTCCAGAGCCCGGGCGCGTCGGATAATGTGCTTCTGCACGCCCACCAGTTCGGCGTCGCCGATTTCCACCGCCAGATCCCCGCGCGCCACCATCACGCCGTCCGCGGCGAGGATGATGTCGTCCAGCACCGCCGGATCGGCGACCGCTTCGGCCCGTTCGATTTTGGCGACCATGTCGCCCTGGCCGCCGGCGTCGCGATACAGGGCGCGGGCCTGATGGATGTCGTCGGCGTGGCGGGGGAACGACAGCGCCAGAAAATCCACATCCAGGGACGCCGCCAGTTTGATGTCTTCGCGGTCTTTGTCGGTCAGCGCCTGGGCATTGAGCCCGCCGCCCTGGCGGTTGATGCCTTTGTTGTTGGACAGTTCGCCGCCTACCCGCACCCGGCACTCGACCCGGCTGCCCGCCACCTTTTCCACGTCCAGGGCGAGCAGGCCGTCGTTCAGCAGCAGGGTGTCGCCGGGGCGGCAGTCTTCGGCGAGCCCGGCGTAGTCCGTGCCCACCTGGCTGTTGTCGCCGGCTTCCTTGTCCAGGGCGGTGTCGATGCTGAAGGCCTGGCCGGGCTTGAGCATCACCGGGCCATCGCGGAACCGGGCGATGCGGATCTTGGGGCCCTGGAGGTCGGCGAGAATGGCCACGTTGCGGGCCTTGGCGTCGGCCTGCTCGCGGATGCGGGCGGCCACGGCGCGGTGATCCTCGGCGCTGCCGTGGGAGAAATTAAGGCGGAAGACGTTGACGCCGGCGTCGATCAGTCGGGCCAAGCGGTCGGGGTCGGAGGAGGCCGGGCCGAGGGTGGCGACGATTTTGGTGCGTCGGAACATGGGGCTGCCTTTTGCTGGAATCGGGTCAGGTGGGTTTCATTGTTGCAGATATTGGGGGGGAGGTGAGGGGGCGGAGTGTTTGCGGATGTGTTTTGGGACGTTTCCGTGAGGATTGATCGAAACGGCTTTTGGCCGTTTCGACCCCTGCGGGGCTTCGCGGCCTTTGGCCGCTCGTCGCCAACTCGCTTGTAAAGCGAGTTGGTCGAACCTGGAGAGGTCGATCCGACGGGCGTGCCAAATAAAAAGGCNNGCCTTTTTATTTGGCACGCCCGAGAGGATTCGAACCTCTGACCTTTGCCTCCGGAGGGCAACGCTCTATCCAGCTGAGCTACGGGCGCAAAACTTGTTGTGACAAAACTCCGCGCGGCGGCGCCTTTAATGGGCGGCGTGCCGATTCGGGACGCGCATGATAGCCGTTTGGGTCGGCGGCGTCCATGCTCCGCGCGGCCTGCGGCGCGTTGGGCCTGATGCCGTCGGCTGCGTATAATGCCGCCGCCGCTCCGCGCAGTCCGGGCGGCTGATGGCCCTGCCTCTTACGGGTTTCCGGCAGGTCCATGCGCTACACGAGCCCGTTTTCCCGGGAGGTCGAGAAATGAATCCATACTGGTGGGTCTTGTTGGCGGCGGTGGTGGTGGAAATCGCCTGGGCGATGAGCCTGAAGTGGATACAGCTGCAGCCGGGGCTGGCGTCGATCAGCACTTCGTTGGTGCTCACGGCGCTCAATATGCTGGCGCTGTCGTTCGCCATGCGGGGCATCCCGGTGGGCACCGCCTACGCGGTCTGGACCGGGCTCGGGGCGGTGGGTATCACGCTGCTGGGGGTGATCGTTTTCGACGATCCACTGGGCGCGGCGCGATTGGGCTTTCTGGCGCTGATTATCGTTGGGGTGGTGGGGCTGAAGCTCTCCACACAGGGCGGTTGATGGCGGCGGAACGCCGGCCATTTTACAATCTTTTCCCGCGAACCGATGATGGATTGGGTACGCTGCAGCGGTATTGGATGGAGTAGAAACGGTGCGCATTGCTTACTTAGAAGACGATCACGCCCAGGCCGAGCTGGTCACTCACTGGCTACGCGAGGCGGGGCACACCTGCATGCATCTCTCCAGCGGACGGGAGTTCATGAGCCTGCTGCGCAGAGACACCTTCGATTTACTGGTGCTTGACTGGGAAGTCCCTGACATGAGCGGTTACGCGGTGCTTGGGGAGGTGCGGGCCAGCGGCAATAAGACGCCGGTGCTGTTCGCCACTCAGCGTGATGATGAGTCGTCGATTGTTGGCGCACTCAGTCAAGGCGCCGATGACTATATGGTTAAGCCTGTGAAACAAGCGGAATTGCTGGCTCGCCTCAACGCGCTCGGGCGCCGGGCGGGTGTCGCTGACATGGATGATCAAGGGATGATGACCGTGGGACCCTGGACGATCGATCGTGGTCGCCGCCAGATTACCCTGGACGAAGAGCCGGTCAAGCTCACCGATAAAGACTACGAGCTCGCTTGCTATCTGTTCCAGAACGTTGGGAAGCTGATGTCCCGCGCTCACTTGCTGGAGAAGGTCTGGGGCATCATGACCCCGATTGAATCCCGCACCGTGGACGTGCACATCAGCCGCATTCGCCGTAGTTTGCAGATCCGCCCCGAGCGGGGGTACCGCATCAAGACGGTCTACCAGCACGGTTATCGCCTGGAACCGATCGACGACTGATCGCCGGCGGTGCGCCGCTGTTTCCCCCGTTGCCGCCGATTTTCCCGCGCCTCCGGGGAGCGGTGCCGCGTCCGCGGCGCCGCCTGTCCCCGGATAGAATAACGCTTTTCTGAAAAATCCCTGTTCCGGCGGTAAACGCCCGGTGGTACCGTTACGCTACGTTGGACCGGCCACGGTGGTCCTGGGCACCGTGGCGGCCGAACTACTACTGACGTTATAGGAATTCATGGCGAAACTCGGCTCCGAGCAACGACGCTACCTGGTGGAACACCTGTCCGTGCTGCTGGTGGTCGCCGGGCTTTGCGTCTTGCTCTCGATCAGCAGTGGCTTGTCGTTCTTCAACCGCTACGTCTACGACAACCTGATGCAATGGCTGCCCATGGAGCCGTCCGGCGACGTGCTGATCGTCGGCATTGATGAGTACAGCCTGCGCGAAGTGGGTCGCTGGCCGTGGGACCGGCGCATCCATGCGCAGATCATCAACCAGTTGGAAGAACAGGGCGCCCGGGCGGTACTGATGGATCTGATTCTGTCGGAGCCGGACCGCAGCCGGCCGCAATCCGATCAGGCGCTGGTGGACGCCATTCGCGCCGCCGGCCACGTCTATTTGCCGGTGCACGTGGAGCAGCTGCGCTCCGGCGGGCAATTGATAGAGGTGCTGCCCCACGCGGACTTCGCCCGCGCCGCCAAGGGGCTGGGTCACGTGGATCTGGAGCTGGACGGCGACGGCGTGGCCCGCTCGGTGTTCATGCGCTCGGGCATTGGCCAGCCCTGGTGGCCGCACATCACCCAGGCCCTGTTGGAAGGCGAGGGTCTGCTGTCCACGGATATCTACCCGGCGGGCAATGAAGGCGCCTTCGCTGGTCTCGCCAATGTGCGCAAGTACCCCCGCTATATTCCGTTCGCCGGCGGCGCCGGCACCTACCCTCAGGTGTCGGCGGTGGACCTGCTTGAAGGTCGGGTACCCGACCAGCTGGTGAAGGATCAGTTCGTCTTTATCGGCGCCACCGCCGCCGGGCTCGGCGACATGCTGCCGACCCCCATGGCCGGGCAGGGCGAACTGATGGCCGGCGTGGAAATCAACGCCAATATTTTCGATGCGTTGCGCCGCCATCAGCTTATCGAGCGGCTGGATACGGTGCCGGCGCTGTTGGTCAGTCTGTTGCTGTCGCTGTTGGCGCCTTTCCTGCTGCCGTTCGTGCTGCCGCGCTGGAGCATCCCGCTGGTGATGGCGTCGCTGGGTTTGACCGTGGCGGTCTGCTACGGCCTGTTGGCGCTGTTCGACCTCTGGTTCCCACCGGCGGCGGCGTTGGTCTCGGCCATCGTCGCCTATCCGCTGTGGACCTGGCGGCGTCTGGAATACTCCATGGCGTACATGCGCAATGCCCTGGCGCGGCTGGCGGAATACAGCGATCTCAACCGCCGTTTGACCGAGCCGGCGCCCATGTCGCGCATGCTCAGAATGCTTGATCAGGTGCTGCCGGTGCGTGCCTGGCGCCTGCAGATCCCCGGCGGCGCCCCGGTGTCCGGCGGTGAAGCCCTGGCGCCGGTGGACTGGCGGGGCCAGTTGGCGCGCCGTTATCCATTCCGCCATGAGGGCAAGCGCTACGAGCTGTGGGTGGCCTGGCGTCAGGGGCTCGACGCGGACACCTACGATTATTGGATCCGTGCCATGCTGGCCCGCACCGAGGCGCGCCGTCCCAGTGGTGGGCCGCGTTACGAGGTGATTGAAAAGCACATTGAGCGGCTGCGCTCCGAAGAGCAGCGTCAGCAGGCGCTGACCCGGTTCTTCCAGGTGGGCCTGGCGCAGATGAGCGAGGGCGTGCTGATTTGCGATGCCTGCGGTGGCGTGGTGTTCATCAACCCCCAGGCGGCCTATCTGCTCAGTCTGGAAGGCGTCGGCCAGGACACCCTGGGGCTGGCGGATATCGGCCGCGAGCTGGAATTCCACGGCGACCGTGACTGGATGGAGCTGCTCCAGGAGGTGCTCGCCGACGGCCGGGTCCAGAAAGAGTGCCGCAACCGGCGGGGCATGGACCTCTACCTGGATATGATTCTGGTGCACGCCGGCGATCAACCCGGGCGCATGCTGATCGTCAGCCTCAAGGACATTTCCGACGTCAAGCAGGCCATGCGCACCCGCACCGAAATGCTGGATTTTCTGTCCCACGACCTGCGCTCGCCGATGGTCTCGGTGCTGGCGCTGATCGGCAAGATGCGCCACGGTGAGGACGGCGAACGGCTGCGGGACTTCCTCGACAACGTCGAGCACTACGCCCAGCGCAACCTGAATATCGCCGAACAGTTCCTGCAATTGGCGCGGGTCGAGGCGGAAGAATCCGTGGAGATGGTGGAGCAGGACATGCTCGATGTGGTCGAGTCCGCCATCGATCAGGTGCAGATCCAGGCGCAAAGCCGGGGCATCACCCTGCGGTTCGACTACGACCAGGAGCAGGACGTCTGGGTGCGCGGCAATAACGAGCTGCTCGAGCGTCTGGTGGTCAACCTGCTCACCAACGCGGTGAAATACAGCCACGAAAACGGCCGCGTGCTGGTGCGCCTTTATGCCGAAGGCGGCCAGGTGTGCTGCGATGTGAGCGACCAGGGCGTGGGTATTCCGGAAGCGTTCCAGGACAAGCTGTTCGAGCGCTTCAGCCGCGCCAGCAGCAGTGGCGGGGCGCGCACCCGCGGTGCCGGGCTGGGCCTGCGTTTCGTCAAGGTGGTGACCGAGCGGCACGGCGGCACCATCCATGTGGAGAGCGTCCCGGATCAGGGCAGTTGCTTCCGCCTGGCGCTGCCGCGCATCGATGTGGGCGGCCTCTAGCCGCCTGTCAGGCGCCGCGTTGCGGGCGCTTTTCACGGCGCGTGGAGCGCCCCGCGTTACGCTGATTCCGCGATAGGCGTCGATGGCGCCTTTTTCCCGGTGTTTTCTGCGGGTATAATTCCGCCGCCCCCGGGGCAAGTCATAGCTATCAGAGGTGTCATAGTGAATAAAATGCTGACCGCCAGCCTGGTCCTTCTCGCCACCGTTTTCGCCGGCAACGCCGCGCTGGCGGCGGAGAAGTCTTCTTATCCCCTGGGCGAGCGCTCTATTCTCAGCGACCGGGCCACCGCCGAGCGCCTTAAGCCGGTGGGCAGCGTCTGCGTGGAAGGCGAGGACTGCGGCAGCGAGATGGCCGATGCCGGCGCCGCCTCCGGTGAGCCGCGTGACGGCGCCACCGTCTATGACAGCGGCTGTGCCGCTTGCCACGCCAGCGGCGCCGCCGGTGCGCCCAAGACCGGTGACGCCGCCGCCTGGGCCCCGCGTATCGACAAGGGCATGGACACCCTGGTCAAGCACGCCTACGAAGGCTTCAATGCGATGCCCGCCAAAGGCATGTGCAGCAATTGCTCCGAAGAAGAAATTGCCGCCGCGGTGGAATACATCGTAGGCAAGAGCAAGTAATGCGCCCGCTGGGGCCCACCGTCCTCGGTGGGCTGCTGCTGGCCCCGGCCCTGTTGCTCACCGGCTGCGGTGACAACGGCGCCGGTGGGCCTTCGGCGTCGGGCTCCGCCATCGCGGGCGAGAAGCAAGAGGCCCGCGAGCCCTCGGCAATCTATGGCCGCTACTGCGTGAACTGCCACGGCACCGGCATGGCCGGCGCGCCCATGGTGGGCCCGGAACACCGTCTGATCTGGTCCGAAGAGATCGAGGAAGAAGGTTTCCCGACGCTGGTGAAGATCGCCATCGAAGGTCAGAACGGCATGCCGCCGCGCGGCACCTGCTTTGACTGCAGCGATGAAGAGATCGAAGCCACGGTGTTGTACATGCTCAAGGAAAGCGGCGCCAAGTAGCCCCGGCGCCCCGGCCTAATCCAGCAAGGCCTTGAGGTTGGCGATGCTGGCCTGGGCCACCTGATCTTCCTTCTCTTCGTCTTTCTTGAACCCCTCGCCGATATACTGAAGGTCGTCCAGCGGCAGCTCCTCCAGGAAGCGGCTGGCCAGGGTGTCCACCTTCTCGCCGTACTGCTTGCGGGTCAGCGCCTGGGTAATCGCCAGGCTTTCGCGGGCGCGGGTGATGCCCACGTACATCAGGCGGCGCTCTTCGACGATGTTGTCTTCCTCGATGCTGGTGCGGTGCGGCAGCAGTTCCTCCTCCACGCCCATCATGTAGACGTGGGGAAATTCCAGGCCCTTGGAGGCGTGCAGGGTCATCAGCTGCACCCGGTCCGAGTCGTCCTCCTCGTCCTGCTGTTCGAGCATGTCCATCAGCACCAGTTTGCTGATCACCGCTTCCAGGTCGGAGGCGCCTTCCTCGTCGTCTTCCTGCTTTTCCAGCATGCGCTGGATATTGCGCACCAGCTGCCAGACGTTTTCCATGCGCTTTTCGCCGATACGCGGGCTGGAGGCGTTCTGCATCACCCAGCTCTCGTAATCCATCTCGGTGATCAGCTCGTTGACCGCTTGCAGGCTGTTGTGGCCGAAGCAGGCGCGGCGCTTTTCATCCAGCCAGGTCTTGAAGGCGCGCAGCTTGTCCGCCGCTTTGCCCGCCATCACCTCGCCCAGGGCGAAGTCGTCGCACACATGGTAGAGCCCCTGGTCCCGCTGGGCGGCCCAGCCGGCCAGTTTCTCCAGGGTGGCCGGGCCGATCTCGCGGCGCGGCGTGTTGATCACGCGCAGGAAGGCGTTGTCGTCGTCCGGGTTGACCAGCAGGCGCAGGTAGCACATCAGGTCCTTGATCTCGCCCCGCGAGAAGAAGCCGGTGCCGCCGGACACCTTGTAGGGAATCTGCAGCGCCTGCAGTTTCATCTCCAGAATCCGCGACTGGAAATTGCCCCGGTAGAGCACCGCGAAATCCTTCCAGTGCAGGCCGCGCTGCAGGCGCCGGTGGAAGATGTCGCCGGCGATCCAGTCGGTCTCGCCGTCCTCGTCGCGCAGCGCCGCGATGCGGATCGCCTCGCCGTAGCCGTAGTCGGACCACAGGCTCTTCTCGAACACATGGGGGTTGTTGGCGATCACGGTGTTGGCGGCTTTCAGAATGCGTCCGGTGGAGCGATAGTTCTGCTCCAGCTTGACCACCTTCAGGTCCGGCCAGTCTTCCTGCAGTTTGGCCAGGTTCTCGGGCCGCGCCCCGCGCCAGGCGTAAATCGACTGGTCGTCGTCGCCCACCACCGTGAAGCGTCCTTCCGGGTGGGTGAGCATGCGTACCAGCTCGTACTGGGCGCCGTTGGTGTCCTGGTATTCGTCCACCAGCAGGTACTGGATGCGGTGGCGCCACTTTTCCAGAATGCGCGGTTGCTCGCGGAACAGCTGCGCCGGCATCAGGATCAGGTCGTCGAAATCCACCGCGTTGCAGGCGCGCAGCATGCGGTTGTAGCCCTGGTAGGCCATGGCGGCGCGCAGCGCATCGTCGCTGTCGGCGTGGCTGACCGCTTCCTCGGGCAGAATCAGCTCGTTCTTCCAGTCAGAGATACGCTTCTGCACCGCGTCCACCGCCGCCAGATCCTTTTCCGATTCGCCCTGGCGCAGGATTTCCTTGAGAATCTCCTTGCTGTCGGTCTGATCAAGAATGGAAAAGCCGCGCCGCAGGCCGCTGGCCGCCAGCTCCTGCTTGAGAATGCGCAGGCCCAGGTTGTGGAAGGTGGAGACGATCAGCCCGCGGGTGGTGCCGCGCTCGGTGAGGCTCTGCACCCGCTCCTTCATCTCCCGCGCTGCCTTGTTGGTGAAGGTCACCGCGGCGATGCGGCCCGAGGGCACGCCTTTCTCGGCGATCAGCCAGGCGATTTTGCGGGTGATCACGCTGGTCTTGCCCGAGCCCGCCCCCGCGAGCACCAGCAGGGGGCCGTCGGTGTAGAACACCGCTTCCTGTTGGCGGGGGTTGAGAGACGACATCGGCGCTCCGGCGGGGCTGGTGGGCGAAGCGCGTATCATAGCAGCCGGAGCGTGCCCTTTAGGAGCCGTGATTGCAGGAAGTGCACTATGAGACTGGACCGTTTTCTCGGCCAGAGGAAAACGCTGGGCCGGCGCGCCGTGCGGCGGTTGCTGGCCACCGGCCGCGTCACCGTGGACGGCGCGGTGATGCGCGACGGTCGCCATGACGTGGGCCCGTTCACGCCGGTGGCGCTGGATGGCGAGCCCCTGGCGACGCGCCGGCCGGCGTACTGGATGCTGCACAAGCCCGCCGGCTGCGTCAGCGCCACCCGCGACCCCCGCCACCGCACCGTGCTCGACGCGCTGGACCCGGCCGATGCCGAGGGCCTGCACCTGGCCGGACGTCTCGACTTCAACAGCACCGGGCTGATGCTGCTCACCAATGACGGCCGCTGGTCCCGGCGCCTCAGCGACCCGCGCCACAAGCTGCCGAAGGTCTATTGGGTGCGCACCGAAGACCCGATCACGCCGGAGTACGCCGCCGTGTTCGAGCGCGGGCTCTATTTCGCCTACGAGGGCCGGATGACCCGTCCGGCCGGCCTGGAGATCCTGGCGCAGCGGGAAGCGCGGGTAACCCTGTACGAAGGGCTCTACCACCAGATCAAGCGCCTGTTCGGGCACTTCGATAATCGCGTGGTGGCCCTGCACCGGGAGCGGATCGGCCCGATACGGCTGGACCCCTCGCTCGCCCCCGGGCAGTATCGCGCCCTCGGCGCCGACGAAATTCGTCTGCCGGGCCCCGCCGAGCCCGACCTTCAGGAGCCCCGCCGACCATGACCTCCACCGTGGCCGTTTTCGCCGACGTGCAGAACCTCTACTACACCGCCCGCCAGGCCCACCAGCGCAACGTGGATTACAACGCGCTCTGGGCCCGCGCCACCGGCGGGCGCCAGGTGGTGGCCGCCCACGCCTACGCGGTGGAGCGCGGCGATGAGAAGCAGCGCCAGTTCCAGAACATCCTGCGCGCCATCGGCTTCAACGTGAAACTCAAGCCCTTCCTGCAGCGCGCCGACGGCTCCGCCAAGGGCGACTGGGACGTGGGCATCACCATCGATATCATGGAGCAGGCGCCGACCGTGGACCGGGTGGTGCTGGCCTCCGGCGACGGCGACTTCGCGATTCTCGCCGACCACATCCGCGCCCGGCACGGCTGCCAGGTGGAAGTCTACGGCGTGGCGCCGCTCACCGCGGCGGCGCTGATGCGCGCCGCCGACGATTTCATTCCCATCGAAGGAGACCTGCTGCTTGGCTGATTCGCCCACCGGCCCGGCGCGGCTGGATTTCTTCGTCGCCCACGCCGCCGGCCTCAGCCGCAAACAGGCCAAGGCGTTGATCCGTGGCGGCGCGGTGACGGTGACCGGTGAAGACGGTGCGCCGCGCGCCGGCCTCAAGGCCAACAGCAGCGTGGCCCCGGGGGAGAGCGTGCGGCTCGACGGTGCCGCGCTGACGCTGCCCGGCGAGCGCTACCTGATGCTGCACAAACCGGCCGGCCGGGTGTGCGCCCTGGAAGACGCCCTGCCCACGGTGATCGATCTGATTCCCGCCGATCAGCGCCGCGATCTGCGTATCGTCGGACGTCTGGACCGGGACACCACCGGCTTGCTGCTGCTGACCACCGACGGGCAATGGGCCCACCGCCTGATGTCGCCGCGTCACCATTGCGCCAAGCGCTATCGGGTCACCACCGCCGAACCGCTGGACGAAACGCAGCTGACCCGGCTGCGCGAAGGGGTGGTGCTGCACGACGACCCCGCGCCCACCCGGCCCGCCGAAGCGCAGGCGCTGAGCGACACGGCACTGCTCCTGACCATCAGCGAAGGCCGCTACCACCAGGTCAAACGGATGCTGGCGGCGGTGGGCAACCGGGTGGTCGCCCTGCACCGCGAAGCGGTGGGCGAGATCGAACTGGACCCGGACCTGCCCGCCGGCGCCTGGCGCGCCCTCACCGACGCGGAAATCGGCTAGCGCAGCTCGCTCTGCAGCGCCATCACATCCACGGTGCGTGACCGGTCCAGCGGGTCCACCAGCGTGTGGGCGTCCTGGTACACGCGCGGGGTGCGGTACAGCGCGGCCAGCGCCCGGGCGTGGCTGGGGCAGACGTAGCGGTCCGGCATTTCCCGTTGCAGCCAGGCGCGCGCCTTGGGCGCCTGATCGGAGCCCATCTTCGGGAACAGGTGGTGCTCCACATGGTGGCTGAAGTGGAAATGCAGCGGGTCCAGCCAGCGCAGCTGACGCACGCTCATGGAGTTATCCACGGGATGGTTGTTGTCCATCTGCGGACGCAGCATGTGGTTGGTGAGAATGTAGCCCTGGCCCAGGGCGTTGGCGATCATCAACGGGATCAACACCGTGAACAGCGCCAGCGGCCCGGACAGCACCGCCAGAACCAGCCAGGCGGCGCCGCAGAACAGCGCCTGGCGGATCGCCTTCTTGCGTTCAAACCCTTTGAATTCCTCGCGGCGGCGGGTCTGCATCCAGAGCACCAGCTGGGCGTGGAACATAAAGGAATAGAACAGGAAGAAGTAGCTGTACCAGGTGCCCGAGCCCGGCGCCAGTTTGGTGAAATTGGCCAGCTTGGGGTGCTTGTCGTAGCGGTGGGCGGTGCCGAACGAGTCCGGGTCCCGGTCGCCCAGGTTGGTGTGCGCGTGGTGCGCCACGTTGTGCCAGCGGCGCCAGAACTCCGGCGGGATCATCATCGGCCCGAAGCCGATCCAGCCGAACAGGTTCTGCAGGCGCCGGCCCATGCCCAGGGCGCCGTGCAGGACTTCATGGGCGAGCAGTGCCTGGCAGCCCAGGGTGTGGCCCACCACCACGGCGATCAGCAGGTTGCCCCACCAGGGCAGGCCCAGCGTCAGGATCGCGGCGATGCCGCCGACGATCATCAGGCTCATGGGCAGAAACCAGATCGCGCGCCACGGCCGGGCCCGGAACGCCGACGGCCCCAGGTCCTGTTTCATCGCATCACGGATCGCGCGGGCGTCGTCGGCGCCGAAGGTGCGCTGGTAGCCTCGGGTGTCGCTCATGGGGTCCTCCGCAAGGAAACGGCAACAGGTGGATTCAATAGGGCTGCCATTCTTACCGGCGCCTGGCCGGCGGCGAAGAGCCGCGCCGGACAGCGACCTGTCATTTTCGGACAAAGCCGCGAACAGGTGTATTCTCCTGGTCATGAGCCTGCCAATCGCGGATTTCCCCAGCCTCGCCGGCGACCGCACACCGATTCCGGTCAACTATGTCCGTAATCTGGTGGAGCTGGTCCATGAGTTCGGTCTCGACACGGACCGGCTGCTGGCGCATGTGGGCCTGACCCAGGCGGAGGTGTACAGCGCCGAGCCGGCACTGCGCTTTGAGCAGTTCCAGCGGGTGATGGCGGGCGCCCGGGACCTCAGCGGCGACCCGGCCATTGGCCTGGCGCTGGGCCGCCAGCTCACCGTCACCGCCCACGGGCTGCTTGGCTACGCGGCGATCAGCAGCGCCGACCTGGGCGAGGCGCTGGAGCTGCTGGAGCGCTATTTCCGCACCCGCACCCGCCTGTGCCTGCCGCGTCTGAGCCTTGAGGGCCGCTGGGTCCGTTTTTGCCTGGCGGAGCCCTACGACCTGGGTGATATCCGCGAGCCCTATCTGGAAGTGGTCACCGCCGCGCTGGTGGGCGGGTTGCGCTATTTGCTCGATGACCGCCTCCAGGACGCCACGCTGGAATTGCCCTATGCGCCGCCGCCCCACGCGGAGCGCTACGCCGAGGTGCTCGGCATGCCGGTGGTGTTCGGCCGTGAAGTGGCGGCGTTGCGGTTCCCGGCGCGGCTGATGAAGGTGGCGTTCCCGCTTTCCGATCCCGCTTCCCGGCGCATGGCCGCCCACAAATGCGAGGAAGAGCTGCAACGCCTGGAGGCGGACCTGGACTGGGCCTCCCGGGTGCGCGCCCGGCTGATGCAGGCGGAAGGCATGCTGCCCAGCCTGGATCAACTGGCGGCCAGCTTCCACCTGACCTCCCGGACCCTGCGGCGCTATCTGGCTGCGGTGGGCGTCAGCTACCGGCACCTGCTCGAAGAGGTGCGCATGGCCCGGGCGGTACGTTATCTGCAGGCCAATCTGCCGGTGCAGAAAGTGGCCGATCTGCTCGGCTACGCCGACCCCAGCAATTTCACCCGCGCTTTCCGGCGCTGGACCGGCCAC
Source organism: Alcanivorax sp. UBA4485 (assembly GCA_002389055.1). Taxonomy (GTDB): domain Bacteria; phylum Pseudomonadota; class Gammaproteobacteria; order Pseudomonadales; family Alcanivoracaceae; genus Alloalcanivorax. Next base: position 34,763 of record DGNT01000145.1, on the reverse strand, counting down.
CCGCCCAGCTTCTACCAGAACGGCTGAACCGACACATCCTCTTACCCAACATTCGTCGTTATGCCCCGGAGACGCCTTGAGCCCGGGCCCGCCCGGCGTTAGGGTTCCGCATTGCCGGCCCGATCCTCACAGCTAATAAAGAGAACCCCCATGAGCGAAAACCGATTCAACGTCAGCGGTAAACGTATTCTGATCACGGGGGCGTCCAGTGGTTTCGGCGCCCACTTCGCGCGGGTGCTGGCCGAACAGGGCGCCGATCTGGTGCTCGCCGCGCGGCGGGTGGAAAAGCTGGAAGAAACCGCCGACGCGGTGCGCGCCCTGGGCCGCGACGCCGTGGTGGTGCCCATGGACGTGGCCGACCATGCCAGTGTCGAAGCCGCTTTCGAGTGCATGCCGGCCCTGGATGTGGTGATCAACAACGCCGGCATCAGCCGGGAAGGGGCCACCGATACCATAGAGGAAGAAGACTGGAGCGCGGTGGTGGACACCAACCTCAACGGCGTCTGGGCGGTGAGCAAGTTCGCTATTCAGCAGTGGCGCCGCGACGGCCGGCCCGGCAACCTCATCAACATCGCCTCGATTCTGGGCCTGCGCGTGGGCGCCATGCTCGCGCCCTACACCGCGGCCAAGGCCGCGGTGGTTCAGTTGACCCAGTCCATCGCCCTGGATTACGCCCGCCACAATATCCGCTGCAACGCTATTTGCCCGGGCTATGTGGAAACCGATATCAACCGGGAATTTTTCCAGGGCCCGCACGGTGAAAAGCTGATCAAGCGCATTCCCTACCGCCGTCTCGGTCAGATCGATGAGCTGGTCGGCCCGCTGCTGCTGCTCGCCTCCGACGCCTCCAGCTACATGAGCGGCGCGGCGATTCCCGTGGACGGCGCTCACCTCTGCAATACCCTTTAAACGCCGGCTACGGTTTGAGCAGGTTCTGACGGTAGCTCAGGGCCTCGCGCAGATGCTCCCGCTCCACCGCCTCGTTACCGGCCAGATCGGCGATGGTGCGGGCCACGCGCAGGCTGCGGTGGAGCGCCCGGGCGGACAGTTCCAGGCGCTCCATCACCCCGGTGAGCCAGGCTTTGTGCGGGCCCAGCGACGCCATCAACCGGTCCGCGTCCAGCTCGCGGTTGAGGCACCCCTGGCGTTGCCGCTGACGATCCCGGGCCGCCCGTACCCGCTCGCGCACCCGCCGGCTGGGCTCGCCGTCGGCGTCACCCAGCAGGGTGTCCGGCGACACCGCCGGCACTTCCAGATGCAGGTCGATGCGATCCATCAGCGGGCCGGACAGTCGCCGTTGATAGCGCTTTGCTTTCTCGCATTCGTACCCGCAGCCTTTCTCCGGGTCGCCGAGATAACCGCACGGGCAGGGGTTCATCGCCGCCACCAGCTGAAAACGGGCGGGGAACGACACCTGCTGAGCGGCCCGGGCGATATGCACCTCGCCGGTTTCCAGCGGCTCGCGCAGTACTTCCAGTACCCGGGGCTGGAATTCCGGTAACTCATCCAGAAACAGCACCCCCTGATGGGCCAGGGAGATTTCGCCGGGCCGCGGCCGTCCGCCACCACCCACCAGAGCGGGGGCGGACGCGGTGTGGTGCGGCGCCCGGTAGGGCGGCTGCAGAAAGGCCGGGGCCGGCCGCGCCTGGCGCAGCGAATGGATCGCCGCCACCTCCAGGGCCTGGTCTCGCTCCAGGGGCGGCAACAGGCCGGGCAGGCGCGACGCCAGCATGCTTTTGCCGGCGCCGGGCGGCCCGCCCATCAGCAGGGAATGGCCGCCGGCGGCGGCGATCTCCAGCACCCGTTTGGCGGCCGGCTGGCCACGGATTTGCGACAGGCAGGGGTTCTTGCCGGCGTCGTCGTCGGGTGGCGGCGGTGCGGTGTGATGCGGCAGACGGAGGTCCCCCTTCAGGTGCGCGCACAGCTCCGTGAGGCTGCTTACCGCCAGGGTGTCCGCGCCGGCCAGGGCGGCTTCGTCGCCGTTGCCCGCCGGCACCACCAGGGTGTGTCCGGCGCGGGCCGCCGCCAGGGCGCCGGGCAGGATCGCCGGCACCGGGCTCAGCGCCCCGGAGAGCGCCAGCTCGCCGATCCATTCCATGTCCTTCAGTTCCACCCGCCCCAACTGGCCGCTGGCGAGCAGAATGCCCACCGCGATCGGCAGATCGAAACGGCCGCCGTCCTTGGGCAGGTCCGCCGGTGCCAGATTGACGGTGATACGCTGCTGCGGAATGCGGAAGCCGCCGTTGATCAGCGCCGAGCGCACCCGGTCCTTGCTCTCGCGGACGGCGGTGTCGGGCAGGCCGACCATGGTGAAGCCGGGCAGCCCCGGGCCCAGATGGATTTCGACGCGCACCGGTACGGCGCGGATTCCCAGGGTGGCGCGACTGTGGAGCAGGGCAATAGACATAGGCCGAGGGTAAACGTCCCTCGGCACGGGTGATGTACGCCGACGCCCTCGATTTCTGTGCGAGGGTGGCTCTATTTAATACAGGACGGTCAGGAACGTTCTTCCAGCGCCGCCACTTCCTTCTCCAGGGCTTCCAGCCGGGCGCGGGTGCGCTCCAGCACCTGCTGCTGAATCTCGAACTCCTCGCGGCTGATCAAGTCCAGCCGCGTGAGTGTCTCATTGAGCACGGCGCGCACGCTGTGCTCCACCTCCTGGCGCAATTGGCCCAGGTCTCCGGGCAGATGGCGGCTGATGTCGCTCATCAAACGATCGAGAAAGGCTTGGCTTTGCATGGCCACAGGCTCCACTATTTGCAACACGGGCGGGTCAGGGTGCGATGGTACCACCGCCCTTGCCGTTATGGGGCCTACCGAGAGCACCGTAACGGCGTGCACCATTTTGGGATGTGCCCTTCAGTGGTGCACTATATTGCCGCAACCGGCCCCGGAACACCCCGGGGTTGCAGTTCTAACCCTCTGAAAATGCGTGACTTTTAAAAATTGGCATGGGTCGTGCAGTTAACGGGCTAGAGCGTTCGCGCGAGTGGATGGATCGGGAACCAAAGAGGGGCCTGAAACCCAACGGACGTCAACGGACGCGTTATAAGCGTTTGAAGGAGATAGAAATGAAACTGGTTACAGCCATTATCAAGCCGTTCAAATTGGACGACGTGCGTGAAGCACTGTCCGAGATCGGCGTTCAGGGCATCACCGTTACCGAGGTGAAAGGCTTCGGACGTCAAAAGGGTCACACCGAGCTGTATCGCGGCGCGGAATACGTGGTCGATTTCCTGCCCAAAGTGAAAATCGAAGTGGCCATCGCGGAGGCCAGCCTGGATCAGGTTATCGAAGCGATCACCAAAGCGGCCAATACCGGGAAAATCGGTGACGGCAAAATCTTTGTCACCACCCTGGAACAGGCCATCCGCATCCGCACCGGCGAGACCGGCGAGGACGCGATCTAAAGTTTAGAAAACTGTGTAACACGACCCATGCCAAGGTCCTGAACACGCTTCCAATTCTCGGAGGGTTGCAACGTGGAAAATCAAATTTTCGAACTTCAGTACGCCATCGACACCTTTTATTTCCTGGTGTGTGGCGCACTGGTAATGTGGATGGCAGCGGGCTTCGCGATGCTCGAAGCCGGCCTGGTGCGTGCTAAAAACACCACCGAAATTCTCACCAAGAACGTGGCGCTGTACGCCATTGCCTGCCTTATGTACCTGGTCTGCGGGTATTCGATCATGTACGGCGGCGGCATCTTCCTGAACGGCATTGAGGCCTTTGATCTGGCCGGCGTGCTGGCGGATTCCGCGGCCAACGGTTTTGATGGCGGCTCGGTGTATTCCGGTGCGTCCGACTTCTTCTTCCAGGTGGTGTTCGTCGCTACCGCCATGTCCATCGTTTCCGGTGCCGTGGCCGAGCGTATGAAGCTGTGGGCCTTCCTGGCGTTCGCGGTGGTCATGACCGGTTTCATCTACCCGATGGAAGGCGCCTGGACCTGGGGCGGCAACGACGTGTTCGGCATGTACAACCTGGGTGATCTTGGCTTCTCCGACTTCGCCGGCTCCGGCATCGTGCACATGGCCGGCGCGGCCGCCGCCCTGGCCGGTGTGCTGCTGCTGGGCGCCCGTAAAGGCAAGTACGGCCCGAACGGCGAGATCCACGCCATTCCCGGTGCCAACCTGCCGCTGGCGACCCTGGGTACCTTCATCCTGTGGATGGGCTGGTTCGGCTTCAACGGCGGTTCCGTGCTCAAGCTCGGCGATGCCGCCAGCGCGCACTCCGTGGCCATGGTGTTCCTGAACACCAACACCGCCGCCGCCGGTGGTGCCGTGGCCGCGCTGATCGTGGGCCGCTTCCTGTTCGGCAAGGCCGACCTGACCATGCTGCTTAACGGCGCGCTGGCCGGCCTGGTGACCATCACCGCCGAGCCGTCCACCCCCACCGCGTTGACCGCCACCCTGTTTGGCGCGATCGGCGGCGTGCTGGTGGTGTTCAGCATCGTGACCCTGGACAAGCTGAAGATCGACGATCCGGTCGGTGCCATCTCCGTGCACGGTGTGGTCGGCTTCCTGGGCCTGATGCTGGTGCCGATCACCAACGACGGTTCCAGCTTCTCCGGCCAGCTGATCGGCGCCCTGACCATCTTCGTGTGGGTGTTCGTGGCCAGCCTGATCGTGTGGGCTATCCTCAAGGCGATCTTCGGCATCCGCGTCTCCGAAGAGGACGAGTACGAGGGTATGGATATCGTGGACTGCGGTATGGAAGCGTACCCGGAGTTCGTGAAAAGCTGAGTCTGTCTCCTTACAATCTGTCTTGCACCAACCTACAGGGCGCCTTCGGGCGCCCTTTTTTGTTTCGGTGAAACAAGTCTCTGGTATCCTGCCGGGAGCGGCGCGCCCTTTCGCGGGCCGGGCCCGCTCCTACAAAGTCATCACCGAGTACTGTCTGTGTTTGCTGATCTGAATCTGCATGAACGTTTATTGCGCGCCCTCGAAGAGTTGTCGCTGAGCGAGCCCACGCCGGTGCAAACGGCCGCCATTCCCCCGGCGCTGGCGGGCCGCGACCTGCGCGTGGTGGCGCGCACCGGCACCGGCAAGACCGCCGCCTTCGTGCTGCCCATGCTGCAGCGGCTGCTGGAAGAGAAGGACAAGGGCGTCGGCACCCGGGCACTGATTCTGGCGCCCACCCGGGAACTGGCCCGGCAGACGCTCAAGCAGGTGCAGGCACTGTCGCGCTTCACCTTTATCAAGGCGGAAGCGGTCACCGGCGGTGAAGACTTCAAGGTGCAGGCGGCGCGCATCCGCAAGAATCCGGAGGTGCTGGTGGGCACGCCGGGCCGGCTGATCGAGCATCTCGAGGCGGACAACCTGGCGTTGTCCGAGCTCAAGGTGCTGGTGCTGGACGAATCGGACCGCATGCTCGACATGGGCTTCAGCGACGACGTGCTGCGGCTGGCGGAGGCTTGCAACCCGACCCGCCAGACTCTGCTGTTCTCCGCCACGCCGGGCGGCGCGGCCATGGACGCCATGGTGGCGCGGGTACTGCGCGAGCCCGAGTCGCTGCTGCTGGACAGCGTGCGCGAGCTCAACCAGCAGGTGCGCCAGCAGATCATCACCGCCGATGACCGCTCCCATAAGGAGCGTCTGGTGCAGTGGCTGCTGGCCCATGAGCCCCACCGCAAGGCGATTGTCTTCACCAACACCAAGGCCGCCGCCGACCGCCTCGGCGGGGTGCTGCGTTCCACCGCCCACAAGGTGTTCGTGCTGCACGGCGACAAGGACACCAAGGACCGCAAGCTGGCGCTGGAGCGACTGAACAGTGGCGCGGTGACGGTGCTGGTGGCCACCGACGTGGCCGCGCGGGGCCTGGACGTGGACGGCCTGGAGCTGGTGATCAATTTCGATATGCCGCGCAGCGGCGACGATTACCTGCACCGCATCGGCCGCACCGGTCGCGGCGACGGCGAGGGCGTGGCGATCTCGCTGGTGGAAAGCTTCGAATGGAACCTGATGGCGAGCATCCAGCGCTATCTGCGCCAGGAGTTCGAGTTCCGGGTGGTGGAGGCGCTGCGCGGCCGCTACCTGGGCCCTAAGGAGCGAAAGCGTTCCGGTAAGGCGGTGGGCAGCAAGCACAAGAAGCTGAAGAAGAAGGCGCTGGCCCAGTCGGCCAAGGCCGCCGGCAAGAAGCCGGCGGCGAAGAAGAAAGCGGCACGCAAGCGACCGGCACCCTCGGCGGCGCCGGATACCCAGGGTGGTTTCGCCAAGCCCAAGCGGCGCAAGAACCCGGGGCCGCTGGACTAGTTTCCGGCGGTCGGGGGTCAGGTCATTTTCTTGACCAGGGAAAGGGGTAATACCCTCATCGCGAACCCCAGTGGCGCCCAGGGCCAGGACGGCACATAGGCCTTGGCCGGTTCTTTTTCGATGGCGTTGACCAGCGCCTTGCAGCCGGTCTCGGTGTCCACCATGAAGGGCGCGTTTTCCACTTTCTCGTTGATTTCCGAGCGGATGTAGCCCGGGTAGATGGTGCTCACGGTGATCGGCTTGCCGATCATTTCCATGCGCAGCCCTTCCGCCAGGCTGGCCACGCCCGCCTTGGTGGCGGCGTAGGTGTTGATGTTCTTGCGCATGCCGCGCACCGCGCTCATCGAGGACATCATCACCAGATGGCCGCTGTTCTGGGCCCGGAAGATCTCCATGGCGGCCTCGCACTGCGCCAGGGCGGCGACAAAGTTGGTCTCGGCGGTTTGCCGGTTGGCGTGGAAATAGCCGGTGCCCAGGGGCTGGCCCTTGCCCATGCCGGCGTTGACGATGATCCGGTCCAGGCTGCCTAGTTCGGTACGAAACGCACGGAACACATCGAACACCTGATCGTAGTGGTTCACGTCCAGCGGTTTGACCAGCACGGTGATGCCCGGGTGGGCCTGCTCCAGTTCCGCTTTCAGGGCGTCCAGCTTATCGGTGCGCCGCGCGCACAGGGCCAGATTGCGGCCCCGGGCGGCGAACAGCCGCGCCATGCCGGCGCCCAGACCGGAGCTGGCGCCGGTGATGAGAATATTGGAACGGGTACTCATGGCATTATCCTTGTCGCGTGCGTGGGCCCCGGATCACAGCGTGGCGAGGAAATCGGACAGCGCCCGGTTTACCGCTTCGGGGTTTTCTATCGGCGAATGGTGCCCGGAATCGGCCACCGTGACCAGCCGCGCCCCGGGGATGGCGTCGACGATGCGCTGGGCTTTTTCCGGTGGTGTGGCCCGGTCCAGTTCGCCGACGATCACCAGCGTGGGTGCGCTGATCACGCTGATATCGCCGCTGATGTCGTCACGGGTGAAGACGTTCTCCAGCGCCAGCTCGATGCCGTGGCGGTCGTGGGCGAGGATCAGGGCTTTCTCATGGGCCACCCCGTGCGGGTTGGCGTCGCGCCAGGGTTTGGCGTACAGGAATTTCTGCATCCGCGTCACCACCTCGTCGCGCTCGGCTTCGCTGCCATGGGCGAACCGTGATTGCTGCTGGCGGTGCACCGGCATCAGGTCGGCGTCTTCCGGGTCCGCGGAGGTGTCCAGCAGCACCAGGGCACGCACCCGCTCCGGGTACTTGAGCGCCAGCCGCATGAAGGTCATGCCGCCCTGGGACAGGCCCACGAAGATCGCCTGCTCGTAACCCAGTTGGTCCAGCAGGGCGACGCTGTCGTCGGCCATGTCGTAGAAGCTCCAGCCTTTCTCGCGGTAGCCGGAGCCGGTGTGGCCGGGCCAGTCCAGGCTGACGCAGCGGTAGCGGTCGCGGAGCGCCTCGATCTGCGCCTCGAACATGGATTTGTCCGCCAGCACGCCGTGGCCGAACACCACCAGCGGGCCTTCGCCCTCGTCGAGATAGGCGTAGCGCTGGCCGTTCAGTTCAGTGGTGTGGTGGGTGAACGCCATGGTGGGCCTCGTTGTCGCCGGTTAGCGGTAGGTGAGCTGGTCGCCGGCCAGATGCAGGTGCTCGTTGAGCGTGGCCAGGCGCAGGCGGCCGGTATTGACCAGCAGCCGGGTGACACTGGTGTTGATCAGCCCCCGGTTGAAGGTGATCAGCGCTTCCTGGTCGAGCTCCAGAAGGTGTTGAATGGCCACGCTGATGGCGCCGCCGGAGGTGAACACCAGGGCGCTGTCGCCGCTTTCCAGCCGGTTGGCCAGGCTGTACAGGGAAGCCAGCACCCGTTCCCGGAAGGCCGGCCAGGTTTCCTGGTAGTCGTCCTCGTTACGCTGCCAGCGGCGCAGGGCTTCCTCGAAACGGGCCTGGAACGCCCGGCGCGGGTTGTCCTGTTCGTTCATCCAGCGGGTCAGCACCGCCCGGTCCTGGGATTCCGGCCAGTGCACCCGCATCAGGGTCTGGTGATCGTATTCGTTGAAGCCGCTGTCGGTGGCCCATTCCTGAGGTAGCCCCAACGCTTCCAGCGTTGCCTGGGCGGTTTCTTTATGGCGCTGCATGGCGCCGCACACCACCCGTGGCGCGCCCAGGTTCTGTTCGCGCAAATGGCGGCCGAGGGTGCGGCTCTGTTCCCAGCCGGCGTCGGACAGGGCGTCATAGTTCTCGGCACCGAAACTGGCCTGGCCGTGACGGATCAGGTAAATCACTGGCATCGAGGGTCTCTGCTGTCATCCCGGAAGTTGACCCCATGCTAGGGGTCGGTTTTCAATTAATCTAATGAATCTGAAAAATACACCTGGATAAGCCCCATGCATGTTTCCCGCTTCGATCTGAACCTGTTCGTGGTCTTCGACGCCATCTATACCGAAGGCTCCCTGACCCGCGCGGCGCGCGTGCTCAACCTCACTCAGCCGGCGGTGAGCCACGCCCTGGGACGGTTGCGCGACCGCCTCGAGGACCCGTTGTTCGTGCGCCAGGGGGCGCGCATGGTGCCCACCAGCCGGGCGCGCGCCATGGTCACCCCGGTGCGCCATGCGTTGGGCGGGTTACAGCGTTGCCTTAGCGACGAGGGCGGCTTCGACTTGGCGGACGCCGAGCGGACGTTCGTGGTGGGGCTGCGCGACGGGCTGGAAGGCTGTCTGCTGCCGCCGCTCACCGCCGGTATTCTCGAGGAGGCCCCCGGCGTGCGGTTGCAGTCGATGACCGTGGCGCGCCGGCAGCTGGCCACCGAGCTGGCCAGCGGTCGGCTGGATCTGGCCGCCGATGTGCTTTTGCCCCTGCCGGACGCCATCGAACACCGCCCGGTGATGAGCGGGCCGCTGGTGGTGATCATGCGACCGGGCCATCCGCTCACCGGGAAGCTGGATCTACCGGCCTATCTGGCGGCCCAGCACGTGCTGGTGTCCTCGCGGCGGGAAGGGCCGGGCATGGAGGACTTCGGTCTTTCCCGCCTTGGCTACCGTCGCAATATCCGCCTGCGCTGCCAGCACCACATGGCGGCATTGTCCACGGTCATGGGGTCGGACCTGCTGCTCACCCTGCCGGGCTTGCTGGCGCGCCAACTGGCCCCCCCGGGCAGCCAGGTGGAGCCGCTGCCCGCCGATGTTCCAGGGTTGGAATTGCACCTCTATTGGCACCGGGATCAGAGCGCCGATCCGGGCCATACCTGGCTGCGACAAAGGGTGATGGCGATGCTGGCGGACCAGCAGAGCGAGCCTCGCTAAGCCACCTTACTGACGCCTTCTTCACGCTTACCCAATTCGCCTTATTGCATAGTCCCAGGGTGCGGGAGCAGTCTCTTGCGTTGTGACGAACGTCACATTTTTGGGTTGTGATAATAAAAGCACTTTGGGGATAGCAGCATGGGATGGTTCCGAGAGTTCGGGCTGGTGGACTGGCCGATGGTGATACGCCGTGCAGTGCTGATACTGGTGCTGGGCGCCGTGGCCTGCGCGGTGGCGGTGGTCGTGGGCGGCTGAGCACGAGGGTATTCCTTCGCGCGCGTGGGTGCATACTGGGTAGACCTCCGTAACCTGCAGAAGGAAAACCCATGACCGCCCCCGCGATTCTCGTGGTCGGCGCCGGTGACGCCACCGGCGGCGCCATCGCCCGACGCTTTGCCCGTGAAGGTTTCACCGCCTGTGTCACCCGCCGTACCGAGGAGGCACTGGCTCCGTTGGTCGAGCGCATTGAAGAAGAGGGCGGCCAGGCCCGCGGGTTCGGCTGCGACGCCCGCGATGAAGATCAGATGCGTGTCCTGGTGGACACCATCGAAGCTGAAGTGGGGCCGCTGGAAGCGGTGGTTTTCAATATCGGCGCCAATGTGAACTTTCCGATCCGCGAGACCACCGCGCGGGTCTACCGCAAGGTGTGGGAAATGGCCGCGTTCGCGGGTTTTCTCACCGGCCGCGAGGCGGCGCGGGTGATGGTGCCGCGCGGTCGTGGCACCATCCTGTTCACCGGCGCCACCGCGTCGCTGCGCGGCGGCCGGGGCTTCTCCGCCTTTGCCGGCGCCAAGTTCGCGCTGCGGGCGCTGGCCCAGAGCCTGGCCCGGGAACTGGGGCCGGAGGGTATTCATGTGGCCCACCCGGTGATCGACGGCGCCATCGACACCGCTTTTATTCGCGACAACTTCCCCGAGCGTTACGCGCTCAAGGACCGCGATGGCATTCTCGACCCGGAGCACATCGCCGACGCCTATTGGATGCTGCACCAGCAGCCCCGCGATACCTGGACCCACGAGCTGGACCTGCGGCCGTGGATGGAAACCTTTTGATCACAATCGTTAATGAATTGGAGAGTCGCCAATGAGCCGCGAACTGGAATTCTTCTTCGATGTGGGCAGCCCCGCGTCCTATCTGGCCTGGACCCAGGTGCCGGGCCTTTGCCAACGCACCGGCGCCACCCTGCATTACCGGCCCATGTTGCTGGGCGGTGTGTTCAAGGCCACCGGCAACGCCTCGCCGGCGGCGGTGCCCGCCAAGGGGCGCTACAGCGGCCAGGACATGCAGCGCTTCGCGCGCCGCTATGGCGTCACCCTGACCATGAACCCGCACTTTCCGGTGAACACTCTGGTGGCCATGCGGCTGGCCACCGCCGCTGTCGACAGCGACCAGCGCGATACCGTGCTGGCCGCCCTGTTCGAGGGGCTGTGGCTGCAAGAGAAGAACCTGGCCGACGTTGACGTGCTCGGCCGCGCCCTGGCCGATGCCGGTCTGGACCCGGAAGACTGGGCGGCCCGTGCCCAGGAGCAAGCGGTGAAGGACCGCCTCAAGGCGACCACCGAAGAGGCGGTGGCGCGCGGCGTGTTCGGCGCCCCCACCTTCTTCGTCGGTGATGAGATGTTCTTCGGCCAGGACCGCCTCGACTTCGTCGAGGACGCGTTACGGACCTAGCTTCGGGACAGCGCCTGTTCCATGAACGGCGGCAGCACCAGGGCGGCCTTGTGGATATCGGCGCTGTAGTAGCGGGTCTCGAAACCCTTGCCGGTGGCGTCCGCCTGGCGGAATTCCGCCACGTCGTGATCCTTGCCCGCTAGCGTGCAGCTCCACCAGCCGCTCGGATACACCGGCTGCGGGAACGGCAAGGTGCGGGTATGGCTGAAGCCCGCCTCGCGCATGTTGGCGTGCAGGTCGCGGATGATGGTGTCGCTGTGCAGCAACGGGGATTCGGATTGCTGCACCAGCACGCCGCCGTCGGCCAGCGCACGATGGCAGTGGCGGAAGAATTCCGCTTTGAACAGGCCCTCCGCCGGGCCCACCGGGTCGGTGGAATCGACGATGATGACGTCGAAGCGGCCGGCTTCGCACTCCTGCATGAACTTCACGCCGTCCTCGAAGCGCAATTCCGCCCGTTCGTCCCCGTTGGATTCGCACAGCTCGGGGAAATACTTTTCGGAAAAGCGCGTCACCTGCTCGTCGATATCGATCTGCACGGCGCTGGCCACCTCGCCGTGGCGCAGCACTTCCCGCAGGGTGCCGCAGTCGCCGCCGCCGATGATCAGCACGTTGCGGGGCGCCGCGTGGCTGAACAGCGCCGGGTGGGCCATCATCTCGTGGTAGAGAAAATTGTCCCGGGTGGTGAGCATGGTGGCGCCGTCAATGGTCATCAGATAGCCGAAGGTATCGGTGTCCCACATCTCGATGTGTTGGTAGTCGGTCCGTACCGATTCCAGCTTTCGTTTCAGGCGCAGGCCGAAGGCGGTGCCGGCGGAGTCGAAATGCTCGATGAACCAGTTGTCTTTTTCGGAGCTCATAAAGGGGTGTCCGGTAAACGCTTCACAGAAGGCCGCTATTGTAAGCGTTCGGCGTCAATGTAGAAGCGCCGGGGCGCGGTATCCGGTGAACTATTTTTGTCCGTCGGCGGCCCCGGCAGGCATAATGCGGCAAAGCACGCAGCCGCCAAGGAACCGCCCATGACCCAGCCCCAAAGCCCGTTTGACGCCATTTACAATGTGCAGCGCTGGGGTGACGGCTATTTCCGGATCGGTAAGGACGGCCATCTGCATGTCCGCCCGCAGGGCGACCAGGGCGGTGAAGCCACCCTGGAGGCGGTGCTGCGGGCGTGCCGCGCCGCCGGTCTGCGCACGCCGGTGCTGGCCCGTTTCTCGGGCATCCTGCGCGACCGGGTGCGGCGGCTGTCCGGCGCCTTCCGGGGGGCCATCGGCGAGCAGAATTACCAGGGCCGCTACACCCCGGTGTATCCGATCAAGGTCAACCAGCAGCGGCGCGTGGTGCATGAGATTCTGCGCGCCCGGGAAGAGGGTGAACCGGTGGGTCTGGAGGCCGGCTCCAAGCCCGAGCTGCTGGCGGTGCTGGCGCTTTCCAACCCTGGCGACGTGGTGGTCTGCAACGGCTATAAGGACCGCGAATACCTGCGTCTGGCATTGATGGGCGAAAAGCTTGGCTTCCAGGTGCAGATCGTGGTGGAGAAGTTGTCCGAACTGCCGATGCTGCTGGAGGAAGCACGGGCGCTTGAGGTGTCGCCGCGCATCGGCCTGCGTGTGCGCCTGATGAGCATCGGCAAGGGCAACTGGCAGAACACCGGCGGCGAAAAATCCAAATTCGGGTTGAGCGCGCCGCAGCTGATCGAGGCGGTGGAGCACTGCCGCCGGGCGGGCAAACTGGACTGCGTGCGCATGCTGCATTTCCACCTGGGCTCGCAGATCGCCAATATTCAGGACATCAAGGCGGGCATGCGCGAAGCGGCCCGCTACTATGTGGAATTGCGTCAGCTGGGCGCCGCCCTGGATACCGTGGACGTGGGCGGCGGCCTGGGCGTCGACTACGAAGGCACCCACTCCCGCTCCTATTGCTCAATGAACTACAACCTGGCGGACTACGCCTGGCATATCGTGCATACCCTGAGCGAACAGTGCCGCCGCAGCGACGTGCCCGAGCCGCATTTGATCTCCGAATCCGGGCGCGCGCTCACCGCCCACCACGCGGTGCTGCTGGTCAACATCACCGACGAGGAGCGCCAGGCCTCGGCGCCGGTGGCCGCCCCCGGCGACGGCGACTGCGTGGAGCTGCATGAACTCTGGCGTCTCAACCAGGTGCTGGCCGGCGATCATCCCAACCTGTTGGAGGTGCACCCGGAACTGCTGGGCGCGTGGCAGGATCTGCACCTGCGTTACCTGAACGGCGAAGTGGATATCCGCGGCCGCGCCCGTGGCGAGCAGCTCTACACCAACGGGCTGCTGGCGTTACGCGCGCGCCTGGACCCGCGCCGCCGTCAGCAGCGAGACCTGCTTGATAGGCTGAATGAAATCCTCGCCGACAAGTTGTTCGTGAACTTTTCCGTGTTCCAGTCGGTGCCGGATGTGTGGGGCATCGACCAGGTCTTCCCGGTACTGCCGTTGTCCGGCCTGGATCAGCCGGCCACCCGGCGCGGTGTGCTGCAGGACATCACCTGCGATTCCGACGGCCGCATTGACCAGTACGTGGACGGCGAAGGGGTGGAGGCGACCCTGCCGCTGCCGGAAACACTGAACGGTCATCTGGGTATTTTCATGGTTGGGGCCTACCAGGAAATCCTTGGTGATATGCACAACCTGTTCGGCGATACCGATTCCGTGGATGTGAACCTCAACGAGAGCGGCGACATCGAACTGACCCACGCGATCCAGGGCGACACCGTGAGCTCGGTGCTGCGTTATGTGAATTTTGATCCGGAGCGGTTGCTGGCGACCCTGGAAACCCGCTGTCAGCAATCCCAGCTTCACGACGACGAGCGCCAGCGCTTCCTCGGCGAAATCCGGGACGGTCTGGCCGGCTACACCTACCTGGAATAACCGCATGGACGATCAGAAACGGGGCCGTCAGCAGGCCGCGCTGGCACGCCTGGACCGCTTCAGCCGGTTCACGGATTCCAGTATTCGTATTCCTTTCACCCGGTTTGAGTTGGGCGCGGAGGCGCTGATCGGTCTGGTGCCGGTGATTGGCGACGCCGCCGGGCTGGTGCTTTCCAGCTATGTGCTTGTGGAAGCACAACGGGCCGGCGTCAGCGGCGCCACCAAGCGCCGTATGCTGCGCAACATGCTGGTGGACTTCGTCGGCGGCCTGGTGCCGGTGGTGGGTGACGCCTTCGACGCCATTTTCAAAGCCAACACCCGCAATACCCGCCTGGTGCGTCAGGATCTGCTCAAACAACTGGGCGCCGAGCCGGCCCGGCGATTCCCCTGGGGTACCCTGGTGGGCCTGTCGATTTTGTTCGGTGTGATCACCGCCGCCGGGGTGGCGCTACTGGCCTGACCCTCGGCGTGAAGTTCCCGTGAGGCGCCCCAATGCAGGTAAAAAGCTGTAATAAGAGGCTGTTATTCTCAAATTGGAGGCTGATACTGGGGGAATGATTAGAAGGCCCGCCAAAGACGGCCTCTCAATCCGGGAACGCACCGTACGATTTCGAGCGACGCTTGCCAAAGGAGCTTCGAATGACCACCTCATCCCCTTCCCAGGAATCGGAAGCCCTGGATCAGCAGGACCGAATCAACCCGGTTGTTTTTTACGGTTCCGGCCTGGCCATTCTCCTGTTCGCCCTGTGGGCGATGTTTTTCACCGAAGCCGCCGGCACCGTGATCTACGCCGCGCTGGCCTGGATATCCAACAGCTTCGGCTGGTTCTACTTTCTCGCCGTGGTGTCCTACCTGGTGTTCGTGATCGCCATCGCCTGTTCGCGCTATGGCTCGATCAAACTGGGGCCGGACCATTCCGAACCGGAATTCAATATCGTTACCTGGGCCGCGATGCTGTTCTCCGCCGGCATCGGTATCGATCTGATTTTTTATTGCATCGTCGAGCCGGTGACCCAGTTCATGCAGCCGCCGGTGGGCGCCGGCGGCTCGGTCGAGGCCGCCCGCGAAGCCATGCAGCTGACCTTCCTGCACTGGGGCCTGTCCGGCTGGGGCATCTACACCCTGGTGGGCATGTCGCTGGCGTTCTTCAGCTACCGGCACGGTTTGCCGCTGACCATCCGTTCCGCGCTCTATCCGATCTTCGGTAAACGTATCTACGGCGGCATCGGCAACACGGTGGATATCGCGGCGGTGCTGGGCACCGTGTTCGGTGTCGCCACCAGCCTGGGCATCGGTATTATTCAGCTCAACTTCGGCCTCAACTATATGTTCGGCGTGCCGGAAAGCACGCTGACGCAGGCGCTGTTGGCGGTGGGCATTGTTGTGTTCGCCGCCATTTCCGCCGCCACCGGGGTGGAAAAAGGGATTCGCCGCCTGTCGGAATTCAACATGCTGCTGGCGGTGGTGCTGGTGCTGTTCGTGTTGATCGCCGGCGACACCCGCTTCCTGCTGGACGCCTTCGTAATGAACGTGGGCGACTACATTTCCAACTTCGTTCCCATGTCGTTCGACACCTACGCGTTTGATCCGCCGCAGGACTGGCTCAACGCCTGGACGGTGTTCTTCTGGGCCTGGTGGATCGCCTGGGGGCCGTTCGTGGGCTTGTTCCTGGCGCGTATTTCCCGTGGTCGTACGATTCGTGCCTTCGTCACCGGCACGCTGATTCTGCCGCTTACCTTCATGATGGCGTGGATGTCCATCATGGGTAACTCCGCCATTGATCTGGTGATGAGCGGCGCCACTGAATTCGGCAACGAGGCGGTGGGTAACCCGGGCTCGGCGATCTACCTGTTCCTGGAAAACCTGCCCTGGGTCACGGTGACCACGATCGTGGTAACGATACTGGCGATCGTGTTCTTCGTGACCTCCGGCGACTCCGGCTCGCTGGTGTTGTCCAACCTCACTTGCTTTATCCGTGATCCCTCCAACGACGCGCCGGCGTGGATGCGTATTGCCTGGGCCACCGTGATCGGCCTGGTGACCGTGGCATTGTTGTCCACCGACGGTCTCAACGCGTTGCAAAGCGCGGTGGTGATCATGGGGCTGCCGTTCGCGTTCGTGTTGTTCCTGATGATGATCGGGCTGTTCAAGGCGCTCAAAGTCGAGGGGATGAAAACCACCAGTAACCGCGACGCGCTGGCCGGCCATCTTTCGGCGCGCATCGCGTCCGCCCGCGACCACAGCAACTGGGCGCACCGCCTGAGCCGGGCGATCAGCTTCCCGGGCCTGAAGCAGGTTCAGAAATTCCTGGAAGGCACCGCGCGGCCCGCGTTCGAGGACGTCAAAGCGGCGCTGGCGGAAAAAGACCACAAGGTGGAGATCTCCGTTGGTGACGGCGATCAGGAGCACCTGGGCCTGGTGGTGGATCTGGGTGGCGAGGAAGACTTCGCCTACACGCTCTGGCCGCGCCAGTGCGCCATGCCGTCCTTCACCATCCGTGCCCAGCAGCGCCGCAGCGTCTATTACCGCCTGGAAGTGCACCTGCGTGAAGGCGGTCTGGGCTATGACGTCATGGGGTACACCCGCGAGCAGTTGATCGAAGACGTGGTCGACCACTTCGAGAGCCATCTGCAGTACCTGCATCTGCGCCGCGAGAAGAGCCCGGGTGGCGCGTCGGAAATACGCGGTGACTACGAGGAGGGTGAATCATGAGCGAAGCGGCCTACGACGCCGAATTCGATTATGTGATCGTCGGTGCCGGCTCCGCCGGCGCCGCGCTCGCCCACCGGCTCAGCGAAAGCGGTGAGCATTCGGTTCGCGTGCTGGAATTCGGTGGCAGCGACAATTCCATCTTTATCAAGATGCCCACCGCCTTTTCCATTCCCATGAACATGAAGCGCTATGACTGGGGCTTTCATTCCGAGAAAGAGCCCGGCCTCAAAGGTCGCAGCCTGCACCAGGCGCGCGGCAAAGTGCTGGGCGGCTCTTCGTCGATCAACGGCCTGGTCTATGTACGCGGGTGCGCCGGTGACTTCGAGGAGTGGCAAGAGCTCGGCGCCTCCGGCTGGAGTTACCAGGACGTGCTGCCCTATTTCAAACGGGGTGAGGACTGTGTCTACGGCGGCGATGCCTATCGCGGCGACCAGGGCGGCCTGACCACCTGCAATGGCAACAACATGAAAAACCCGCTCTACCGTGCCTTTATCAAGGCCGGGGAGCAGGCCGGCTACGGCTACACTGAGGACTACAACGGTTATCGCCAGGAAGGTTTCGGGCGCATGGATATGACGGTGCGCGACGGCGTGCGCTGTTCCACCGCCATGGCCTACCTTAAGCCGGCCATGAACCGCCCCAACCTGGACATCCAGACCCACGCCCTCACCACCCGGGTGATCATGGACGGCAAAACCGCGGTGGGTGTGGAATACCGGCAGGGCGGCAAGACGCTCAAGGTGCGCGCGCGCAAGGAAGTGATTCTGTCCGCCAGTTCGTTCAACTCGCCCAAGCTGCTGATGCTGTCCGGCATCGGGCCGGCGGATCATCTTAAGGAACACGGCATCGAAGTGGTGCACGATCTGCCCGGCGTGGGCCAGAACCTGCAGGACCATCTGGAAGTCTGGGTGCAGCAGGAATGCACGCAGAAGATCACGCTGAACAGCTGGCTCGGGCCCCTGGCCAAAGCCTGGATCGGCGCCAACTGGCTGTTCCTGAAGCGCGGCCTGGGCACCTCCAACCAGTTCGAATCCAACGGTTATATCCGCAGTCGCGCCGGCATGAAGTACCCGGACATTCAGTTCCATTTCCTGGCCGGCGCGATCGCCTACGACGGCTCCAGCGCCTTCAAGGGCCACGGTTTCCAGGTCCACCTGGGCGCCAACAAACCCAAGAGCCGGGGCTGGGTGAAACTGAAATCCGCCGACCCGGAAGCGCCCCCGGAAATCGTCTTCAATTACTTCGCCGAAGAGGAAGACAAGGAAGCGTTCCGCGCCGGCCTGCGCTGGACCCGGGAAATTTTCGCCCAGCCCGCGTTGGACGAATACCGTGGCAAGGAAGTGTCGCCGGGCCCGGACGTACAAACCGACGAGCAGATTGACCAGTGGCTGGCGGAAACCGCGGAGACCGCCTACCACCCGGCCGGCTCCTGCCGCATGGGCACCGACGCCATGGCGGTGGTGGACCCGGAGTGCCGGGTGCACGGTGTGCGCAATCTGCGCGTGGTGGACTCGTCCATCATGCCGACGGTCACCAACGGCAACCTCAACGCACCGACGATCATGATCGGCGAAAAAGCCGCCGACTATATCCTCGGCCGCACCCCGCTGCGCAGCGACGCGCCCAGCTTCGCCCCCGACGACTGGCAAAACAGCCAACGCGTCAGCGCTCCCGAAAGAAGCGTCTAGAGCCGCGAGGTTTGTGGGAGCTTGCCTGCAAGCGAAAGGCCGGCAAAGCCGGCCGGCAGGATCCCAGAGGCCTTGTTGGTGCTGCCGTTAGAAAGGGCTCTGGTATCCTGCCGGGAGCTTCGCTCCCTTTCGCGGGCGGGGCCCGCTCCCACAAGGTTCGCTCCCACAAGGCCGGCTCTCGCCATCCTCAATAAGGCGCTTCAACATCCCCTTGCGCCACATACACCGTCTTCAAACGCGTGTAGTGCTCGAACGCCCGGCGGCTGTTTTCCTTGCCGATACCGGACTGCTTGAAGCCGCCGAACGGCATCTCGATGGGGGTAATGTTGTAGTGGTTGATCCACACAATGCCGGCTTCCAGCGCCGCCGCCATGCGATGCGCCCGGTCGATGTCGCGGGTGAACACGCCGCCGGCCAGTCCGAAAGGCGTGTTATTGGCGCGGGCCAGCACTTCGTCTTCATCGCGGAAGCTGAGCAGCGACATCACCGGCCCGAAGATTTCCTCGCGGACTATGGTCATGTCGTCGTTCAGATCGTCGAACACCGTGGGCGACACGAAGTTGCCGTTTTCGAACCCGGCCACCCGGGCCCGTTCGCCGCCGATCAGCACCCGGCCGCCTTCCTGCTTGCCTTTCTCGATGTAGCCGAGCACATGTTCCATGTGCCCTGCGCTGATCAGCGGGCCCACGTGCGTGTCGGGATCAAGCGGGTCGCCGAGCACCATGTTGCGCGTGCGGGCCAGCAGTTTTTCCACGAAGGCGTCCTTCACCGCTTCGTGCACGAACACCCGGGTGCCGTTGGTGCACACCTGGCCCTGGGTGTAGAAATTACCCAGCAGCGCGCCGGACACGGCGTTATCCAGGTCGGCGTCGTCGAATACGATCAGCGGTGATTTGCCGCCCAGCTCCAGGGTCACGGCCTTCAGGGAATCCGACGCGGCGCGCATTACCGCCTTGCCGGTGCCCACCTCGCCGGTGAGCGATACCTTGTCGATGCCCGGGTGCCCGGTCAGTGCCTGGCCGGTTTCGGCGAACCCCTGCACCACGTTGAAGACCCCGTCCGGCAGGCCGGCTTCCTGGAACACCTCCGCCAGGCTCAAGGCCGACAGCGGCGTCAGTTCGGCGGGCTTGAAGATCATCGCGTTGCCGGCGGCCAGGGCCGGCGCGGATTTCCAGGCGGCGATCTGCAACGGGTAGTTCCAGGCGCCGATGCCGGCGCACACGCCCAAGGGTTCCGGGCGGGTGTAGAAAAAGCCGCCGTCCACCTGCTGGTACTCGCCCTGCAAGGAAGACGCCTGGCCGGCGAAATACTCCAGACAGTCGGCGGCGGAATCCACATCCGCTTCCGGCGTCTCCGAAATCGGCTTGCCGGCGTCCAGGGATTCCAGTCGCGCCAGGTCATCGCGCTGGTCACGCAGCAGCTGGGCGGCGCGCATCAGCACCCGGCCCCGGGCGGTGCCGTCCATGGCGCGCCACTGCGCCAGGCCGTCGCGGGCGGTTGCCACCGCCCGGTCCACATCCTTGGCGCCGGCCACCGCCACGCGGCAGATCACGTCGCCGGTGGCCGGATTCAGGTTATCGAAAAATTCGCCGTCGGTGCCTTGCTGGTAATGTCCGCCGATCCAAAGCAGGCGGTCTTTCTGGCGTTCCATAGGGATACCTCGATGGCCGTGGGTTCACCGGGCCGGTGCGGCCAGGTGTTCGATAAAACGTCGGGTGCCGGAGAGCAGCGGCTCGTCGAGCCCCTCGCTGCGGCGGCGCAGAGTGTCGAGTGCGTTTTCCGGGTGCGGGCTGTGCCGCCACTGATGGTGGCAGAACAGCCGCACCGCGAAAGCGGTGAGAAACGATGGGTCTTGCAGGTCGCTTTCGTTACACAGGGGCAGGGCCGGGAAGCGCGCGGCCAGCGTTGCCGCGAAGGCGCCGTCGCCCAGTCCGCGCACGCCACCGTCGGGGCCGTGCACCGGCGTGGTACCCCAACCGCAACTGGGCGAGCGGGCCTTGAACAAGAAGCCGTCGAGCGGCTCGTCGAGATGCCGGGCCTGGGCGCTCAGCGCCTCGGTATAGTCGTCGTCGGGCCGGGCCACGCCCCGCACCCGGTGCTCGCCGCCAAGGGCCACCACCTGGATCGGCGGGCGTGGCACCGGCAGGCCGATGGCCACCTCCGGACACACCTCCACGAAACGCACCAGGGGGCCGAGTTCGCGGTGCAACAGGGGTTCGTGGCGGTGGCCGCCATCGTAGCGGACCGGGTGGCCGAGCAGGCAGGCGCTGACGCCCAACCGTGGCCGGTGGCGCGCTGGCGGGGCCGTTTCGAAGCCCATTTGTCGCAGTAAATCCGGTAGCATGGGGAACCCTCTCCCAACCTGTACCGATTGTCCCATGAAAGGTGTGATCCTCGACAGCCAGACCCTCAAGCCTTCGGAGCTGGACTTTTCCGAGCTGGAAAAGCTGCTGCCGGAATGGACATTCTATGAACAAAGCGGCCCGGACGATGTAAAAAACCGTTTGCGGGGCGTGACCGTGGCGATCACCAATAAAGTGGTGATCGACGCGGACACCCTGGCCGCGTCGCCGGACCTGAAGCTGATCTGCATCTCCGCCACCGGCACCAATAACGTGGACCTGGAGGCCGCCCGGCGACAAGGCGTGGTGGTCTGCAACGTGAGCGGCTACGCCACCGCCACCGTGGCCCAGCACACCCTGGCGTTGATGCTCGGCCAGGCCACCGCCTGGCACCGCTACGACGCCGACGCCCGGGCCGGCCGCTGGTCTGAATCGGACATGTTTTGTCGCATGGACTATCCGGTGATCGAGTTGGCCGGCAAAACCCTCGGCCTGATCGGCTACGGTGACCTGGGCCGGCGCGTGGCGGCGCTCGCCGAAGCGCTGGGCATGACCGTGCGGGTGGCGGCTTCGCTGCGCCCGGGGGCGGACAACAGCGGCCGGGTGCCGCTCAACACCCTGCTCGGCGACGCCGACGTGGTCAGCCTGCATTGCCCCCTCACCGAGGCCACCGAGAAGATGGTCAACCGGGACTTCCTGGCCGCCATGAAGCCCGGTGCCTTTCTCATCAATACCGCGCGCGGCGGTTTGGTGGACGAACCGGCGCTGGCGGACGCCCTGCGCGGTGGCCGTCTGGGCGGCGCCGCCCTGGACGTGCTCAGCCAGGAGCCGCCGCCGGCGGACCACCCGCTGCTGGCGCCGGATATCCCCAATCTGATTCTCACCCCGCACAGCGCCTGGGTGAGCCGCGAGAGCCGCCAGCGGTTGCTCGACGGGGTGGCCGGGAACCTTCGCGCCTGGCGCGCCGGTCGGCCCACCAATGTGGTTAATGGTCTGCAAAGCGCCTGAAACCGGAGATCGATGATGTGGTTACAGCGGATTCTTACCCTGACGCCCCGTAGCCGGGGCTTTCATCTGATCAGTGGCGAGGTGCGCGATGCGCTGCCGGAGCTGGCGGAATACCGGGTCGGGTTGTTGCACCTGTTCCTGCAGCACACCTCCGCGTCCCTGGCCATCAATGAGAACGCCGACCCGGACGTGCGCGGTGACCTGGAGCGTCACTTCAACGTGATGGTGCCGGAGAACGCGCCGCACTACGCGCACACCCTGGAAGGACCGGACGATATGCCCGCGCACATTAAAACGGTGCTGATCGGCGAGAGCCTGACGGTGCCGGTAAGCGACGGGGCGCTCGCGCTCGGCACCTGGCAGGGTATTTACCTGTGCGAGCATCGCGACCACGCCGGAAGCCGGCGCGTCGTCGCGACGCTGCAGGGCGAGAAGCGCTGACGCTTCCCGCGCGGGGGCTCGCTACTGCGAAATCCACTGCAGGAACTGGCGGCGTTCCTCCTGGGTGGCCTGGTTCCACTGGGCTTTCAGCGTGTCCAGGTAGCTGGCCTGGCCGCTGGAGCTCGCACCGCCTTCGGAGCCGTTAGCGCTGCTCGCCTTGGGCGCCGCCGGCGCCGGCGTTACCGCTTCGGCGGCTTTGGGTTGCACCGCGCTGGCGCCCTTGGTTTCCACTTCGGTGCCGGTGATCGGCGCCAGGAAGCCACGGTTGAGCACCAGGCCGCTGGCCTGGCTGGGGGTCTTCTCGCCGCTGTTCATGTTCTCCACCCAGCCGGAAAAGTCTTCCTCGAGGGCGCGCGCCTGGGTGACGTTCTGCGGACGCTCGAAATCCAGGCGATAGACTTCGCCGGCTTTACCGTCCACCACGAACAGGGCCGGGTCGGACTTCATCACTTCATGGCTGTCGGCGTCGAGATCCCAGAGGCGCTTGTAGTAGGCCAGGATTTCATAGCGCCCGGGGGTCACTTTGAGATCCTTGTGATCGGTATTGAAGAAGGTGTTCACCCCGTCCACTTCACTGCCGTTGATGGTGAAGACTTCCAGATCGGAGGGCACGCGAATCGTCAGCACCTGGCTGTCCGGTTGCTTGGCGCCTTCGTAGAGCTGCACCACCGGGCTGCGGCTACAGGCGGTGAGCAGAAAGGCGGCGGCCGCGATCAGCGCGAACGAACGCAATAAAGCCATGATGTTCTCCCGGTTTGCGGACCCGCCAGTGTGGCGGACCCGTATGATGTTTTTATGACGGCCCTAGAAGCCCCAGGTGGTCAGGTTCGACGGCGGTTCGCCGTTCGCCAGGCTGTTCAGCCCGCGTACACAGCGCACGATCCACCAGATTACGATAATTACCAGCAGCAGCCAGCCGATCAATGCCAGCGTGGTGATGCCGGCGATCAGGTTGTACAGCAGCCCGATCCAGAAGGTGCGGTACTGAAAGCGGAAGTGGGCCTTGTGCGGCTCCGGCGCGTCCGGTGCCTGCAGGTGGGCGATCACCGCGCCCACCAGGGCCGTGACGCCGCCGGTAAGCAGGCCGATCAGCATCAGCGCGTAGTTGATTCGGACCAGCTGGGAGCGGGTTTCCGCACTGCTCTCGGTCACGGCATTTCCCGCTCGGTCAGGTCCGGCGCCGGCGCGTAGCAGCTCGCCATGCACGCTTCCATGGTTTCAAACGGGACGCTGCCCTGGCAGCCGCCCCAGGTGAACTCCTGGCAGCTCTCGCTCTCGCTGTCGTAGTAATAGCCCGGTATCGCGGCGCGGCACTGGCCGCTGTCCGGCGCCTGGTGGCAGGCCTCGGGCAGAGGATGGGCGTTGCGTCCGCTCTGGCAGCCGGCCAGCGTCAGGACAAGGGCGGACAGGATCAACAGGACACGCATCGGTAATTCTCCTTGTGCGGTGGTGGCCCACACTATACCCGGACCGGCGGCCGGTCTCAGCCCATCAGTTTGCCACAAAGAGGGGCTCCCCTTCAGCGCGCCGAGATAGTCACCGGCAGGCCGTCCTTGGGCATTGCCAGCGGTACCAATTGCACCGGCATTTCATAGCCGTCGGGCACGCTCACCCGGTAGCGCCGCAGAAAGTGGAACAGGAAGGTTTTGGTCTGCAGTTCCGCGAAGTTCAGCCCCAGGCATTTGTGGTGGCCGCCGCCGAACGGAATCCACTGAAAGTGGTGCTGCTTGTGCTCGGCACGCTCGTCGCTGAAGCGCTCCGGATCGAAGTGCTCCGGGTTGCTCCAGTATTCGGGCATGTAATGGGTGTACAGCGGCGACAGGTTGACCAGGGTGTTCTTGGGAATGCGGTAGCCCTGGAAGGTCACTTCCTCGGCGGTGCGGCGCGGGAAGGCGGTCAGCGCCGGTCTCAGGCGCAGGGTCTCCCGGAACACCCAACCGGTCTTGGTCATCTTCTCCAGATCGTTGTAGCCGAGTTTGTCCGGGTGTTCCGCGGCGGCGGCCACCTGGTCCATTTCCTCGGCCAGGGTGTCCTGCCATTCGGGGTGCTTGCAGAGCAGATAGATCAGCGAGCAGAGCGTGCTGGTGGTGGTGTCGTGGGCGGCGAACAGCAGGAAAATCATATGGTTGGTGACGTCCTGGTCGCTCAGGCCGCCTTCTTCTTCCGCCGCCTTGCATAGCTCGCTGAAGAAGTCCGGGGTGTCCGCCTGGCGTTTTTCCGGGATCAGCCCGGCCACGAACTGCTCCAGGTAACGGCGGCCGCGCAGGCCCCGGTGCCAGAGCGTGCCGGGGATCGGCAGGCGCAGCACCGCCAGCGAAGCGTCCGCCGCGTCGATAAAGGACTGGTTCACCTTGTCCGCTTCCGGACCCATGCGCAGGCCGAAGAAGATCTGGGCGCCCACGTCCAAAAGCAAAGCCTTGATACGGTCAAAGAAAGTGAAGGTTTCGCCGGTGGGCCAGTCCTTCAGGCCGCTTTCCACGCTCGGCCCCATGCGGTCGATGTAGCTGGCCAGGGCCGGTTTCTTGAACGCCTGCTGCATGATGCGGCGGTGAAACTTGTGGTCGGCGAAATCGCGCAGCATCAGGCCGTCGGTGAACAGCCGCTCCAGAATCGGGTTCCAGGCCGCCCGGCTGGAAAACACGTGCTCCTTATCGCGCAGCACGAATTCGTTGGCGTCCGGGCCGAGCAGGGTGACGCCGCGCTGAAACAGCACGCTGCCGCGGTAGACCAGGCCGTAGCGCTCGGCCTTGCTGTGCACCAGGCCGTGGTAGTCGCGCAGAAACGCCAGGGTGTGGCCGAGCAGCGGCAAGCCGTAATCCCCCGGGATGTGGCTCAGGTCGCGCTGTGGCATTTTTGGTAGTCGCGCCGCTCTTTCCTGGGCGCTGTCCATGGAACCCATAATTATTTCCCGTTTAAAAACCGCAATACCGGCAATGTACTGCCGTCCCGCTAAGCGGCGCCAGACGCTGTTGGCAGGTGTCAATCGCCACTGTCCGGCCGGGTAGGGCCGCCCGTTGGGGCGGCGGCTTAAAGATGGGTCGGGTTATGCAGGTCGCGCTGGTCCATGGGCGGCGGGGACCACTGATAGAGCCAGGTTTCGGTGAGCGGCGCGTCGCTGTCCTTGCGCTTGAGATAGAGGCGCAGGTTGATCGGCGTGGTGTCGTTTTCCGGCGGCACCACGTCGAACATGGCCCGGTAACCGTTGATGGCGTGCAGGGGCCGGGCCGAGGTGATCTCCACGCGGCCGGACGAATGTTCGATCACCGGCACCACCTCCACGTCGTCGTCCAGGCCGTCGAGGGGTCCGCCCAGGAAGTCCACCGCGAACCGCCAGCTGAAGTATTCCCGGGTCTGCCCGACCACGCCGCCGAGACCGGTGCGGGTGGCCACGCAGCGCGCCAGCGACGGCCGCGGCGCCCGGCCGGTCCAGGACAGCCGGTAGGCGAACAGGGTTTCCTCGCCGGGGCGCACCGGCTTGTCCGGGTTCCAGAACGCGACGATGTTGTCGAAGGTTTCGTCCAGGGTGGGAATCTCCACCAACTGGATGCTGCCCTTGCCCCAGTCGCCCCGGGGTTCCACCCACAGGCTGGGCCGGCGCTCGTAGAACACGCCGTCGTCCTGGTAGTGGTCGAAATTGCGGTCCCGTTGCAGCAGCCCGAAGCCGCGTGGATTGTTGTCGGCGAAGGCGTTGAAGCGCAGCTGCGCCGGGTTGGCCAGCGGCCGCCAGATCCATTCACCGCCGCCGGTGTGTATCGCCAGGCCGTCGGAGTCGTGGATTTCCGGGCGCCAGTCCCAGGCTACCCGGCGGCTGTTTTCGCCCACCTGATACATGCTGGTGAGCGGCGCTACGCCCAGCCGCTCAATCGGCTTGCGCGGGTAGAGGGCCGCGTCCACGTCCATGATCACGTCCCCCGACACCCGTTCGATGATAAAGCGGTAGGCGCCGGTGACGCTGGGCGAATCCAGAAACGCGTAGACGATCACCTGATCGGCGTCCGCCGGCCGTTCGAACCAGAAATGGGTGAATTCCGGAAACTCTTCCGGTTCCGACATGGCGGTGTTCACCGCCAGGCCCCGCGCCGACAGACCGAACTGCAGCGAGGCACTGGTGGCGCGGAAATAGCTGGCGCCCAGAAAGGCGGCGATGTCCCGTTCCCAGTCGCTGTGGTGCAGCAGCCGGAAGCCGGCGAAGCCGAGGCCCTCGGGCAGCGAGGAGGGATCCAGATCGGTGTGGCTGAAGTCGAACAGGCCGGTGCGGTAGGGGATCGGCCGGGCCCGGCCGTCCACCACTTCGTGCATCTTCACCGGGGTGTGGAAGTTCAGGCCCAGATGGAAGAACTGCATGCGGAAGGCGGCGTCCCGGTCGTCCGCCCACAGCGCCTCTTTATCCAGATACTGAATGCCCTGGTACTGGTCCCAGGACAGGTCGTCGATGGCCGGCGGCAGGTCCAGGCGGTGGCTGTGGTAGCTCTGCCCGGCGAAATGCCGGGCCATGCCTTTCAGCCAGGCGTAGCTGAACGGTTCGCCGGGGCCTTCGCCGTGGGCGCCGGCGGGCTGGCCGAGCACCCGCGCCAGGGCCGGCGCCGCCGGCAGCAGGGCGCCGCCGAACAGCCCCAGGGCCTTCAATACTGAACGTCGATCCATGTCGTCCTCTCCGTGTTTGTTCGCCACCGTGGCCGGTGACCGCTCTGCGAATAGAACGCCGGGGCGCGGCTAAGTTCCAGCCCGGCGGGCCAGAAAGCCGGAACAAAACACTACCAGGGCGGCGCCCAACAGTACCGTGCCGCCGATCTCGAAAATCAACGGGCCGCCGCTGGGGTGGGCGTACAGCGTCGCCATGGCGTAGGCGGCACCGGCCTGGCCGACCGCGAACAGCGCGGTGGCCCGGCCCCAGGCGTGGGTGGCGAGATGCGCCGGCACCAGCTCGGCCACCCGGCCCATGGTGCCGGCCACCATGGCCGGAATCATGGCGCCGACCACGAACGAGGACAACGTCACCACCGCCAGGCCGGGCAGCAGCATCGGCAGTATCACCGCCAGCCCTTTGCACGAGAGCGCGCCGATCAGGGTCCAGTGCCAGCCCAGCCGCCGCGCGGCGGCGCCGGCCAGGAACGGGCCGCTGATGGCGCCGAAGGCGAACACCGCCCACTGCCCGGCGGCCGCCCAGGTGCCGAATTCACGGTAGCGCTCCAGATAATCCACCCAGAACACGGTGTGCGGCACGAAGCCCACCGCGTCCATCAGGTAGGCGGCGTACAACATGATCAGCAGAATGCCGGCGCCGTTGCCGTTGGCGGGGGCCTCCGCCACGGTCGGCATGGCCGGCCACGCCCGCCATACCAGCAAGGTCGGTACCACGCAGGCCGCCGCCAAGCCGACCCAGGCCAGCGCCAGCCCCTGGGTGATCAGCAGCGGCACCAGGGTGGCGGAAAACAGCACCCCCAGGCCGACGCCGGCGAAGATCCAGGTGGTGCCCCGCTTGCGCATGGATTCCGGCAACTGCGAGGCGATCAGCGAGGGCGCGATCACCATCAAAAAGGCGCCGGTGACCCCGGCCACGAACCGCCACATGCTGAACCACCACACCGGCGCCGCCCAGGCGCTGGCCAGGAAGCCCAGCCCCACCAGCAGTACCGACGCCTTGATCACCCGGGTGGGGCCGAACCAGCGGCTGACGCGGCTGGCCAGCACCGCCCCGACCAGATAGCCGAGCAGGTTGGCGGCGCCCACATAGCCGGCGTCCGCCTCGTTCAACCAGCCGGCCGCGATCACGCCGGGCAGCAGGGCGGCATAGGCGAAACGCCCCAAGCCGATGCCCACCAGGGTGGCGGAGCCGGCCATCAGTACCAGACGGCCGGGGGACAAATTCGGGTTGGGCGGGGTCATTCAGGGCTCCGGTGGGTCAATTCAGTGAGTGGCCCATGCGGCTCATTCCGTCACTCTCAGCCGCCACACAAGCATCGTGGGCCAGGCGCGCGAACGCAGAACTGGTGGCGCCAATTCAAGTGAGCGCAACACCGCCCACGATGCTTGTGTGGCGGCCCTTCGGGAGAGCCTGTGCCGGCGTGACTCGGCGTTGCGTCTCTTGGCAAGGGAACCACCCTTGCCGGCGAAACGCGCCTTGATTCGCGCCGGCACAGGCTCTCTGAGAGTGACGGAATGAGCCGCATGGGCCACTAAGTTAAGCAGAGCGCTTTTATCACTGGAAATGATTTTTTAAGATACTCTGTATCGAAAAATGTGAAGAGGCATGGTCATGTTGATCCGCTCCCTGGAAATCTTTCGTGCCGTGGTCGACACCGGCAGCTTCAGCGCCGCCGCCGAGCGCCTGCACACCGTGCAGTCCAACGTCACCGCCCACGTCAAAAAGCTGGAGACGGAGCTGGACGCGCGCCTACTGGAACGGCGCACGCCGGTGGTCGCCACCCCCGCCGGGCATCAGTTGCTGAGCTACGCCCGGCGTATCGTGGAACTCCACGACGACGCCGTGGCCCGCTTCCACCCGCAGGCGGATCCCGCCGGCGAGTTGCGCCTGGGCAGCATGGAAACCACCGCCGCGGTGCACCTGCCCGGTCTGCTGGCCGGTTTCAGCCGCCGCTGGCCGCAACTGGCGGTGCACCTGCGCACCGGCACCTCGTCCGAGTTGCTCGAGGCGGTGCGCGCCGGGCAGCTGGACGCCGCTTTCGTGGCCGGCGAGAAGGTCGGTGATGAGGTGCGGCTGCGGCCGGTGTTCGAGGAGCGCCTGGTGCTGGTCAGCGGTCGACCGCTCAAGGCCATGCCCGACCGCGTCACCCTGGCGCAGACGCCGTTCCTGGCGTTCCGCCAGGGCTGCGGGTACCGGCACAGCATTGAGAAACTGTTCGCCGAACAGCGGGTGCCGGCGCCTCGTATCCACGAATTCGGTAGTCTGGACGCCATCGTCGGCTGCGTCGCTGCCGGTATGGGGCTGGCGTTGCTGCCCGAGTCCACCGTGCGCCAGTACCGTCAGCGTTTTGAGTTGCACACCCTGGCATTGCCGCCGGCGTTCGCCGCCGTCACCACGCAATTGGCGACCTTGCAGCGGCCAAGCTGGAGCCGGGCACTGGAGGTGTTCATGGAAGGAATGGAGGGGATGGAAGCGGAAAGGCCCCGGGACGGGGCCTTCGCTGTTGCTTAGTGCTCGTGGCCTTCGGGCCCGTGCACGTGGCCGTGCTCTTTCTCTTCGTCGGAAGCTTCGCGTACTTCGGTCACTTCCACGTCGAAGTTGAGGGTCTCACCGGCCAGCGGGTGGTTGCCGTCCACGGTGACCTGGTCGCCTTCCACCTCGGTGATGGTGAAGACGCGCTGGCCCGCTTCGGTCTGCGCCTGGAACTGCATGCCCGGCTTCAGCTCGCCACCGGCGCCTTCAAAGGCGGAAGTGGGAACCTGCTGGATCAGGCCTTCGTGGCGTTCGCCGTAGCCTTCTTCCGGGGTCACGGTGACTTCCAGCTTATCGCCGGCTTCTTTGCCCACGAGCGCCTTTTCCAGGCCGGGGATGATGTTGCCGTGGCCGTGGAGGTAGTTCAGCGGTTCTTCGCGCTGGCGGGAGGAATCGATGGTCTGGCCCGCTTCGTTGGTCAGGGTGTAGTGAAAGGCCACTACGGTATTCTCTGCAATTTGCATGGGCGCCCTTTTGGGGTTGATGAATGTCCGACGCTGGGCGTCACGGATGCGCTAATGGTAACAGCCCCGTCGAGGGCTTGACCAACGCGGGGGCGGGCGGAAGCCGCCGTGGCTGGCGCGAAATGACCGGTTGGGCGCGCAATACTAAGATTTTGAAAGACTTTTACCGTTGCACGGCGGCGCCATTACGTCATCATAGACGGCTCCTTAGATGGGCGGATTCCATAGGGAGCGCAACCGTGAAAACCCTTCCTGAACTCTTTGAGAACAACGAAGAGTGGCGTCATCAGATCGAGCAGGAGCACCCCGGCTTCTTCGAGCAGCTGGTCGGCCAGCAAAAACCCCGTTTTCTGTGGATCGGCTGCGCCGACTCCCGCGTGCCCGCCAACGAAATCGTCGGCCTGATGCCGGGCGAGCTGTTCGTGCACCGCAATGTGGCCAACCTGGTCAATCACACCGATCTCAACCTGCTGTCGGTGCTGCAGTTCGCCGTCGAGGTGCTGGAAGTGCGGCACGTGATGGTGGTGGGGCACTACGGCTGTGGCGGCGTGCGCGCGGCCATGGAAGACAAGCCCCACGGGCTGATCGACAACTGGCTGCGCCAGGTGCGCGAGCTGTACCTGCGCAACCGCAAGGACCTGAAACAGTTGCCCGATGACGAGGCGCGGGTGGATCGCATGTGCGAGCTGAACGTGGCCCGCCAGGTGATCAACGTGGCCAACACCACGGTGATTCAGGAAGCCTGGCGGCGGGATCAGACCCTCAGCGTGCACGGCTGGATTTACTCGATCGCCAACGGCCGCCTCCAGGACCTGGACCTGGGTGTGAACACCAACCAGGAACTGCGGGCCCTGGAGGCGGACAGTTACGGCGACTGAGCGGTCGCCCGGCCTCAATGCGAGTGCCCGCTACCTCCGTGTCCATGCTGGCGGCCCGCCCGAGTGGTCCCGTGCTCGCCGTTGCCGCCGGTCAGGTTTTCCCATTGTGACTCGGACGTATCCGGTAGGGTTTGCAGTAACGCGACAATGTCCCACAAAGTCTCGTCGTCGTGGCTGGGGCCCCAAGCCGGCATGCCGCTCATTTTAATGCCGTGTTTGATCACCCAGAAAGCGCTGCGCGGATCATGGATGCCGTGATCGGTCAGGTCCGGTGGTCGCGGGTAGAGACCGTCTCGCATGGCGCCGCTGCCTTGGCCCGGCGCGAGGTGGCAGCCGGCGCACATGGCTTGGTATTGTTCCGCGCCGGCAGCCACGCGAGCGGGGTCGGAGAGGTCCCCGGGGACCGTTATGTCCGCTGCGCGGGCATCCACCGAGCGGTGGCGGGCGTAGCCAATCAATGCCTCGGTGGCGGTCCAGTGCGGCTCATCGGCCGCGAAATTGTAGGCGCCCCCGACAAGAAACACGCCCACACCCAATAGCAGCAGGATCACCAGCACCGACCACGCTTTTAATGTTTTCATGGAAACTCCTCGATAAAACCTTCTTGGTGAAGGGAGGCGCCGCCGCTTATCCGTCGATCGGGGCACGGCGGCACCCGGCTACTAGAACCAGAGGCGAACGCCGGCCACCAAGGTGGTCTCGGACACGTCGTCTCCAGCGCCACGGGTCTTGGCGGCGGTATCACCGAACTGCCGTTCCCAGTTCACGCCGATGTAGGGCGCGAACTCGCGGCGGATTTCGTAGCGCAGCCGCAGACCGGCTTCGATATCCGTGAGACCTTCGCCAATCCCCAGTTCTTCATCCTCCTTGCCGTAGACGTTGGCTTCCACCGCCGGCACCAGGATCAGTTTCTGGGTAAACAGAATTTCGTATTCCGCCTCCAGTCTCAGGTTGGTCAGCCCTTCCTCACCGACAAACAGCGTGGCCTCGCTTTCGAACAGATAGGGCGCCACCCCTTGAACGCCAAAACTGGCCCAGTCCCGGCTCGGGTCGTCGGGCTGCCAGTCCCGGCGCGCACCGATCTGCCAGTCCCAGAAAGGCGCGAAGGCCCGGCTCCATGCGGCGCGGGTTTCGAAACCTTCTGTTTCGCCGCCGTTGTCCATCAGGCGCTCGCCTTCGGTACTGAGATAGAGCTTATTCAGGTCGCCGCCGTACCAGGCTGCGGCCTCCCAGGCGGCCAGAGTGCCTTCGTCGGCGTCGCGGGCTTCGAACTCATCGACGATCACGCGGCTGAACGCCGGTTCGTGCTTGTTCACCGCCTGCGCGAAGGGCGACAGGGCCAGCAACGCGGCGGTGGTTATCAGGTGTGCCTGTTTCATGACCGTGCCTCCTTCGCCGCAGCGTTGTCGACCACTCGCACCTCGCGGAACATGCCGGCTTCCATGTGATAAAGCAGGTGGCAGTGATAGGCCCAGCGCCCCTTGGCGTCGGCGCGCACCAGATAGCTGAGTTTCTCGCCGGGCTTCACGGTAATGGTGTGCTTGCGCAGCAGGCGCCCGTCGCCCAGCTCCAGATCGCTCCACAGGCCGTGCAGGTGGATGGGGTGCGTCATCATGGTGTCGTTGACCAGGGTGATGCGGGCGCGCTCGCCGTGGTGCAGCTCCAGGGGCACGGAGTCGGCGAACTTGATGCCGTTGAAGCTCCACATATAGCGGCTCATGTTGCCCGTCAGGTGCAGCACGATTTCCCGGTCCGGCATCAGGCTGTCCGGCGGGCCGCCGGCGGTTTCCATGTCCGCGTAGGTGAGCACCTTCCAGTCGCGCTCGCGCAGCCCGATGCCGGGGTCGTCGAGCATCGCCGCCGGTGCCATGGCGCGCATATCCACGCCCGGGCCGTACTCGGAATCCAGATGCTGGACGGCGCTGTTGCGCGGCGCCAGGTCCGGGTTATTGGCCACGAACGCGAACGGCACGTTGTTGTCGCCGCCGTGCCGCATGCCCTTGTGCTTCATCTCGGCAGGGTTCATTTCGCCATGGCTCATGCCGTCGTGGTTCATGCCTTTCATGTCGCCGTGGTTCATACCGGCCATGCCGCCCATTCCCATCTCGGTGTGACCGAGCAGCGGCGGTGGGTCCATTTCCGGCACCGGCGCGCTCATCGCCGGGTCGGGCGTGAGCGTGCCGCGCGCGAAGCCGGAGCGGTCGATGCTTTGCGCGAACACGGTGAAGGCCTGCTTGCTTTGCGGCGTAACGATGACGTCGATGGTTTCCGCCACGCCCAGCCGGCATTCATGGAAGCGCACCGGTTTCACCGGCTGGCCGTCCATGGCCACCACGGTCATGTCCAGGCCGGGAATGCGGATGTCGAAAAACGTCATGGCGCTGGCGTTGACGAAACGCAGCTTCACTCGTTCCCCGGGTTTGAACAGACCGGTCCAGTTGGCGTTCGGGCTGCGCCCGTTGAGCAGGTAGGTGTAGGTATAGCCGGTGACATCGGCGAGATCGCTTTGGCTCATGCGCATGGTGTTCCACATGTGCCGGTCCTTGAGCGTTTGCGCCACGCCTTTTTCACGGAAGTCGCGCAGCGTGTCGAAGATGGTGCGCTCGTTGAAGTTGTAGTAGTGGCTGAGCTTTTTCAGGGTGGCGTAGATTTGCTCGGGTTTTTCGTCGCTCCAGTCGGACAGCACCATCACGTAGTCGCGGTCCACCGGTTCCGGGTCCGCGTGGGCGGGATCAATGACGATGGCGCCATAGACCCCGCTTTGTTCCTGAAAACCCGAATGGCTGTGGTACCAGTAGGTACCGTTTTGTTTGATCGGAAAGCGGTAAGTAAACGTCTCGCCGGGCGCTATGCCGTCGAACGATAACCCCGGCACGCCGTCCATCTGAAAGGGAAGCAGCAGCCCATGCCAGTGGATGGAGGTGGTTTCCGGTAGATAATTGGTGACGTTCAGAGTCACTGTGTCGCCTTCGCGCCAGCGCAGGGTGGGCGCCGGTAGGCTGCCGTTGACCAGCGTGGCCGGTCGCGTAGTGCCGGTGATATTCACATCGGCGCCGCCGATGGCAAGATTGAAGGTGTTGCCGCTGAGCGTGGCGGCGCCGGTCTGCCCTTGGCTGGCGAGCAGTTTGGCGGGGCTCATGCCGAGCCCGCCGATGCCGAGAGCACCGGCGCCCAGGGCCAAACCCTGGACGAAGTGGCGGCGTCCCATAAGAGGTGAAGTGGTCATGTCACGACTCCAAATAAAAAGAGGTGCGCCCGCGGGCGCATGATATCTTTTAAATCCGGAGTGGCGTGGACGGTGGCCGCCAGGGGGAGGTGTGAAAGCCCGAAAGCCGGTCACCGGCAGGGGCGGTATTCAGCGTGGGGGCAGCGTGGGGCGCTCGCGCCGGCGCCAGCGTGGCCGGCATGCCGCTGCCCTGACAGGCCTGAGCGCAGGAGCAGGGCGCGCTATTGTGGTCGGTGCCCTGGCAATGCGTATGGGCGGCGGTCTGTCCGGCTTGCGCGCCAGCGCATGGCATTTCGCTGGTGGGGCCGTGTGGCGGCCCGTTCATGATGTGAGCCGCTTGCACCGGCGACCACAACAGCCCGCCCGCCAGCCAAAGCAGCAGGATCAGGAAAACGGGGCGGGCGGGCAGCGACACATTCATAGGCTGACTATACAACCCTGGTGCTGCCCCCGGGTCAAGCTCTAAGGGCTCCGGGCGTGGCGCGCCGTGGCGGGGAAAGACAGTGCCGTTGACCCACGCCGGTTTTCATTCAGCGGCGCACGCCGCTGGCGTTGAGGTGGCTGCCGCCGTCCACCAGCAGCGCTTCGCCGGTGACCAGGTCGCCGCCGATCACCAGTCCCAGCACCGCCTGGGCAACGGTTTCCGGCGAGGCGGCGTCATTCAGGGCGGCGCCGGCCTTGG
>DGNT01000160.1 GCA_002389055.1 Alcanivorax sp. UBA4485 | reverse complement strand
ACGAAGGTGTCGTCCTCGGTCACGAACGCGGCCACGCGATCCCAGAGCGCATCGAACTTGTCCGACGGGAAGGGACGGTTAATGGCGCCCCAGTGAATGTGCTCGGTGGTGCTGGGCTCGTCCACCACATAGCGGTCCATCGGGGACCGGCCGGTACGGTGGCCGGTTTCCACCACCAGCGCGCCATTGGCGGCGAGGTGGCCTTCGTTACGCTGAACGGCCAGCTCCACAAGCTGGGCCGGGCTGAGGTCGTTGTAGGTCATGGGGTTGCTCATCGGTTCTTCCTGGGCTTATGTGGCCGGGCTCCTGACAGGCGCGCGATTATGACAGAAAAGGCGCGCAGTGGCGATGCCAGGGCGACCCGCCAGTCATCTTCTGTTACCTCTTGGCGGCGCCGGGGCGGGCCTTAAAGGCGGCGGATCAGTTCGGCCAGGTCCACCGCGTCGAAGTGCTGCTGGGACAGGCAGAAGTCGCAGGTGAGGGTGGCTTCGCCGTCCTCATCCAGCAGGGTTTTCAGCTCGCCGGCGCCGAGCGACAGCAGGGCGTTCTCGGTGCGCTCCCGCGAGCAGGTGCAGCCGAAGCGCAGCGGTTGCGGCTCGGGCAGGCGCGGCGGGGTTTCGTGGAACAGCCGGCGCAGCACCGTTTCCGCCGGCAGGTCGAGCAGCTCTTCCATTTTCAGGGTGCCGGCCAGGGCCTCGAGGTGCTCCCATTGAATCCGGTTGTCGTCGCGGCTCGCCACCTGGTCGGGCAGCCGCTGCAGCATCAGGCCGGCGGCGCGGCCGTTGCCGGAGGCCAGCCACAGGCGGGTGGGCAATTGCTCGGACTGCTGGAAGTAGCCCTCCAGGCATTGCGCCAGGGTGTCGCCCTCCAGAGGCACGATGCCCTGGTACTGGCGGCCCTGGTCCGGGGTGATGGTGATCACCATGGTGCCGTCGCCGATCAGCGCGCCGATGTTGGCGGCGGTGTCCAGCTCACCGTCGTGGCGGGCCAGGGCGCGCAGCTGGCCGTCGTGGGTGCATTCCGCCAGCAACAGCGACACCGGCCCGCGGCCCTGCGCCTGCAGGCTCAGGCGGCCATTGAATTTGAGGGTGCCGGCGAGCAGTGCCACGGCGGCCACCGCCTCGCCGACCAGGCCTTGCACCGCCAGCGGATAGTCGTGGGTACCGAGAATCGCTGCCAGGCTCTCGTCCAGGCGCACCAGCTCGCCGCGGATATCGGTGTCGGGAAACAGGAAACGTTGTTTGAAATCAGCGTTGTTCAAAGCTCACCTTCATGGTTGCGGCGGAAACGCTGCAGATCGCGGCGTTCCTTTTTACTGGGTTTGTGGTCGGGCACCGGCGCGGCCATGCGGGCCAGGCGTTTCTGCTCGGCGGACTGCTGGCGGGCGGCCACGCTTTCCTCGGTTTCCCGGTACAGGCTTTCGGCCACTTTGGCCGGCCCGCGTTTGCTGGCCACCGCTTCCACCACCACGGTCCAGCGCTGGTCGCCTTTGCGGATGTCGAGCACGTCGCCGGGCTGCACCGCCTTGCTGGGCTTGGCCTTGGCGCCGCCGACCTGGACCTTGCCGCCCTCGATGGCCTGCTTGGCCAGGCTGCGGGTTTTAAAGAAGCGGGCCGCCCACAGCCAGGAGTCGATGCGCGCGCCGTCGCTCACGGCAGCACCCGCAGGAAGTCGTCGATGGCCGGGAACGGATCGGTGTGTTCCCGGGCCGGCAGGCTGGAATCCGGCTGGCGGATGCTGGCCAGATGGCCCAGGCCGAACAGGCGCCCGGAGTGCAGCACCGGCAGGGAGTCGTCCACCAGCAGGGCGCGGGCCGGGTCGAACGGATGGCTGTGGTTCAGCTGCCGCCAGAACGCCTGGGCCTCCTTGGCGTGGCCGTAATCGTGGCTGGACACCAGCGCGTCGAAATAGCGGTCTATGCCGGTGCGCTCCAGCTTCAGGTCCAGGGCGTCACGGTGCGCGTTGGTCACCATGATCACCCGCTTGGGGCCGCCGGCGAGGGCGGACAGGAACGCCTCGGCGCCGGGGCGTACGGCGATGCGGTCCGCCGCCGCGCGCTTCAGCGCGCTGATGTTCAGCCCCAGCTCCCGGGTCCAGAAATCCAGGCAGTACCAGTTCAGGGTGCCCAGATGGCTCTCGATCCAGTCATGCAGAATCCGTTCCGCCTCGGCGTAGTCCAGGCCACGGCTGAGCGCGTATTGCTCCGGTACGTGGCGCTGCCAGAACCAGTTGTCGAAGGCCAGATCCAGCAGGGTGCCGTCCATGTCCAGCAGCACCGTGTCGATATTGTCCCAGTCGATCATGTACCCGCCTGTATTAGCCCTGTTCAGCGACCGCACAGTATGCAATATCGGGGCGCGCGCCGAAATACAAAGGCCCCCGGAGCGACGCCCTTACAAAAGGGCGCGACTGAGGCAGAATGGTATACAGCCTGTAAAGGGCCTCTTATAACAACACACCAGGGTGGTCCCATGATGGACGACCGGTTCTTATACGAACGTATTAGCCAGCGGTTGCTGGAACAAATCGGCGCCGGCACCTTCACGGTGGGCCAGAAGCTGCCTTCCGTGCGGCGGATGAGCGAGCTGTTCAAGGTCAGCGTCAATACGGTGATGCAGAGCTACCGGCAGCTGGAGGCGGAGGGCTACCTGGACATCCGCCCGCAATCGGGTGTTTACGTGCGCCGTTCCGATATCCACGACATCCCGGAGCCGGACGGCTCCCGCTATCCGCTGTTGCCGGTGGAGGTGTCGCTCAGCGAGCAGGTGCTCCATTACATGGAGTTGCACGCGGACCCGCACATGATCCGTCTTGGCATTGCGCTGCCGGGGCCGGAGGTGCTGCCGGTGGACCGGGTGATGGCCACATTGCGCGACGTGACCCGTCACCACGGGCTGGAAGTCTGGGACTACATGCATCCCAACGGCCACGCTCTGTTTACTCACCACCTGGCCCGCCGCAGCCTGTCCTATCAGGTGCCGGTCACCGCCGAGGATATTATCGTTACCAGCGGTGCCATGGAGGCCCTGTCGCTGGCCTTGCGCAGCGTCAGCCGACCCGGCGACACGGTGGCGGTGGAGTCCCCCACTTACTACGGCTCGTTGTTACTGCTGGAGACCCATCAGCGCAAGGTGGTGGAGGTCCCCACGCATCCGCGTTACGGCATCAGCCTCACCGCTTTGGAAAAGGTCTTTCAGCGCGGCGGGGTGGCCGCCTGCATGGTGTCGCCCAATGCCCAGAATCCGCTCGGTTTCACCATGAGCGAGGAGCGCAAGCAGGCGCTGGTGGCGTTGTCGGCTCGTTACCAGGTGCCGTTGATCGAGAACGACGTCTGGGGCGACACCGTCTACCAGGACGGGGCGCTGCCGGCGAAGGCCTTCGACAAGGAAGGCCTGGTGCTCTACTGCAACAGCTTTTCCAAAACCCTGATGCCCGGGTTGCGTATCGGCTGGGCCGCGGCGGGCCGTTTCCAGAAGCGTTTCCGCGAGCTCAAGCAACTGAGCACCATTACCTCCACCTCGATTTCGCAGATCGTCATGGGCCGGTTACTGGAAAGCGGTTTCTATGCCCAGCACCAGCGCGACCTGCGTGCGCATCTCAGCCAGCAGGTGGAAGCCATGGCCACGGAAGTGCGCCGCTGGTTCCCGGAAGGCACCCGCCTGACCCGGCCCACGGGGGGCTGTGTGTTGTGGGTGCGGT
The DNA here is from genome assembly GCA_002389055.1 of Alcanivorax sp. UBA4485. Lineage (GTDB taxonomy): Bacteria > Pseudomonadota > Gammaproteobacteria > Pseudomonadales > Alcanivoracaceae > Alloalcanivorax. Next base: position 8,789 of record DGNT01000160.1, on the reverse strand, counting down.
TGCCCGGGAAAATCGACACCGTAACCCTGTTCCAGCGTGCCGCCGCCCAGGGCATCCATGTGTTCCCCGGTGGCGTGTTTTCGCTGGAGAACAAGCACGCCGACTACCTGCGCCTCAACGCCGGCAGCCCGATCACCGCCCCGGTGCGCCGAGCGCTGCGCTGGTTGGGGGCGGCGGCCGCCGAGTTGGCGGCCGGTTAGCGGAGAAAGGGTTACTCCCGGCTCAGGCCGGTGTAGTCGTCGCTGCGGCAGGGGTCGTTGCCGCACACGTCGGTGACCGCGCCGAACGGCTTCATGAACTCCGATTTTTGTTGGCGGGCGCTGACCGTGTTGCGCGGTGATTCGTGCGGGTCGTCACCGGCGGTCGGGCCGGTATTGTTAGTCGGCGCATAGGGGGTGCCGTTGCCGCTGACTGGATCGAAATCACCGGAGTCCCACACCATGATGGCGTTGCCGTGGTAGGGGTATTGCTCAATGCGCGGGATGCCCACGTAGGGGTTGCTGTCCGGGTGCTCGCCCAGGCGCGCGGTGGGTTCGTGGATCGCCGCGCCAATGCTGCGGGCGGTGACTTCCGCGCTCCAATGGGTTACTTGATGATCGCCCAGCGCGACGTGCAGCAGCACCGCCTTGCCGGTCGGCGTGCCCGGCAGGTAACGGCCGTCCAGGTGGCTCAGATAACCGTTGTTCTCCGCCCGGTCCCAGAGCATTTGCATCAGCCCCAGCACCAGGCTGCGGTCCAGCTCATTGGGATAGGCCTGGTACAGCACCACGCCGAAACGTTGGGCGAACGGGCCGTAGCGGCGCAGCAACAGGCTGTAATTACTGCCGGGCACGCCGAGTACGCCGCGATGGATATTGGGCGCGGTGGCCACCAGCGCACCGCCGAGGATGCCGCCCTGGCTGTTGCCGTCGTAGAACACTTCCGAGGGGTCGTAGACCAGGGTGTCCTCCGGGCCATGGCGGAACGCCGCGTGGCTGGCGAAGCCGTCCGGGTGGCGCAGCAGTTCGGCCAGGAACATGGCGTTAAGAAGGCCCTGCTGGCTGCGGTCCAGTTGGCGCGGCAGGCGCGACACATCCGCCAGGATGCGGTGAATCACCCCGGCGACGAAATCCTCCTGGGCCATGCCGATCCAGTCCGTGGCGCAGAACATAATGTTGTGCTCGGTCTGCATAGCGCGCACGTTGCCGGAGCGGAATTCGCCGCCGGGGCCTTCGCCGAACAGGCCGTGGCCGTAAAGCGCCGCGCGCGCCGGGGTCACCGGGCCGGCCGGGTCGTCGAAGTCGGCCACCGCGGTATCCGGCACCTGACAGCGGAAGCGCGCGGTGACGGTATCGTCGCCGTTGAGTTGCGCCGGCAGGGCGTCGGGGTCGTCACTGCCGTTGTAGTTGAAACTGGAGCCGGGCACGCCGTTGGTCTGGTTTAGGAAATTGGGCACTTCGAAGGTGCCGCTGATGCCCCGGCTCAGGCCACCCCGGGGCTCGCCCTGAATAGCCTCGCCCACCTGGTCAATGCTGAACGCCGGAGCGCCGCCGCCCAGGCCGGCGAACGCCTGGTCACGGATGTGCAGCATGCGTTCGGTGAGGCTCTTCTGGCTGGCCACCGTGAACGACCACGCCTGTACCAGGCCGTCCCGTTCGACGCCGTGCGTTTCCAGCGTGTCGAACAAGGCGTTCATGTCCGCGCGCCGGGCTTCGAGCACCGGCTCGCCGGTTCTCAGACCGTCGCGATAGGCGCGGAACAGGGGCGTCGGTGCAATGCTCTTGCCCTCGCTGTCCACCAGATCGCGCAGCACCACGATGTAGGAGCGGCCCTCCAGCAGATTCCTGGCCGGGCGGACGATCAGCGCGCGGCCTTCATCGCTGCTGGCGTTGGCGTCCAGCTCCGCCCAGATCAATTGCCGTTCGCCGGTTTCCGCGTCGAGCACCAGAATCGGCGCGTCGGCGTCCATGGCCGCCGACAGATCGCCGATGGCCACCGCGCCACTGGCGTCCAGATCCACATCCGGCACCCAGGTCTGGATCATGGCGCCCGGCGAGAAACCGTCGTTGCGGTTCCAGGGGCCGGGGTCGATGGGCGCCGTTTCGGTGGTTTCCACGCCCGCCGGCGCCAGCGGGTTGGGGGCGATCGACAGTGGCTGGGCCACCGGCATCGCCTCCACCTGGAAGTCGACCCGCCGTCCGGTGGGCGTACCGGCGTCGGCGCGGGTGAAATAGTCGTTGGGGAAGGGGTACAGGCAGCGGGCGTTGACGGTCAGGTCGCAATATTCCGCGGTGCTCAGGTCCAGGCCGGACAGGTCCACCTGGGCCGATGTCGGCGGGGCCTCGCCGGATGAGCTGGAGCCCCCGCCACAGGCGGACAGAAGGGCGAGCGCGCAGGCGGCGCCGGTGAGCACAGCGCCAGAACGAATAGAAAGCATGGTGATTCTCCCGAGCTTTGTTTGTTGTTATGCGGGTCCATCTAGCCATCGACGGACCGGTGGCGACAGATACAGTTGGCGCTGTTTGACTGCAACAGTGGACAGACCGTCACTGTGTCAGCCACTTACCGGAAACTGTATCTGTTTTGCCTGTTCACCCGCTCTTAACGTGAAAGCACGTGCCGCCGCGGCGGTAGCGATAACAACAATACCCAGGAGAGCAACATGTCAGTACCAGTATCCGGCGGCGTCCTCGCCTTGGCGGTCGCCTGTCTGCTCGCCGCCTGCGGCGGTGATTCCAGTTCCAGTAATGAGGCCCCATCGGCGGGGCTGCGAGTGGTGTCCAGTGCGCCTGAGTGGGTCAGCGGCGGCGACGCCCGGGTGGCGGTGAGCGGTTCCACCAGCCTGCTCGGTGACGCGCAGTTGAGGCTCAACGGCGAGCCGGTGGATCTGTCCAGGTTCGAAATACGCGACGGCGCGCTGGAAGGGGTGGTCGACGGATTGCAGGAGGGCGACAACACCTTGCTGGTGCGCCACCCGGACCACGGCACCCTGGCCCGCCTGACGCTCACCAATCATCCGGTGGAGGGGCCGATGTTCTCCGGGCCCCATCAGTACCCGTTCGTGTGCACCACGGTGTCGGAACTGGGCAAGCAGCCGCTGGTGGATACCGACGGCGAAGAGGGCTTTCCGGTCCGCGACAATGAAGACAACCTGATCGGCCTGAGCCGCGACTGCGGCATCGAGCCGTACACCGAGTACTGGTACCGCACCACCGGCGACCAGTACAAGCCGCTGCCGGAGGGCGATTCCCGGCCGGCGGACATGGCCACCACCATGCTCACTGACGGCCGCGAAGTGGACTTCGTGGTGCGCTGGGAGCGCGGCACCATCAACCGCTTTATCTACTCCATTGCGATGCTGGCGGACGCCGGCGAGGAAGAGGGCTCCCTGGATACCGGCCTGTGGAACGGCCGCCTGATGTACCGCTTCCAGGGCGGCGTCGGCATCGGCCATACCCAGGGCAGCATGGACTACAACCGCCGCGCCCTGCAGCCGGACGTGCTCGGTCAGGGCTACGCGATCATCTATTCCACCGGCACCCGCATGAGCGAGCACTACAACATGCAGGTGGGTGGCGAGACCGCGCTGATGGTCAAGGAACGCTTTGTCGAAGAGTACGGCGAGCCGCTCTACACCGTGGGCCTGGGTGCCTCCGGCGGCGCCATCCAGCAGTACGTCTACGCGCAGAACCATCCCGGCCTGATCGACGCGGCGATTCCGGTGCAGAGCTACCCGGACATGGTCACGCAGACCATCCACATCGGCGACTGCGAACTGCTCGAGCACTACATGGATGTCACCGACAAGGACAACGAAAAGTGGGAGACCACCACCAACCGCACCTGGCTGGTCGGTCTTAACGCCACCGACGATGTTCCCGACCCACTCTATGACGCCAAGCAACTTTTAGGTTATGGCGGGGCGCCCGGGTCCACCGAGTGCGTGGAATCCTGGCGCGGGCTCACGCCGCTGACCATGAACCCCTTCTACGGGCAGGCGGATAATCAGGACCAAATGCAGCCCCCGGGCCTGATGGCCACGGTGAACTGGAGCCACTACGACGACCTGCGCAATATCTATGGCGTGGACGGCGACGGCTACCCGAATACCCTGTTCGATAACGTGGGGGTCCAGTACGGCCTTCAGGCGCTGCTCGACGGCAACATCACCGAAGAGGAATTCCTGTCGCTCAACGAACAGGTCGGTGGCTGGAAGGACCAGAAAGACATGGTTCAGGAAGGCTTCCCATTCCTGTACAGCGAAGAGGACGTCATGGGGGACCCGTCGCTGTTCGACCCCTGGAGCCGCCGCAATATGATCCTCAGCGCCGATCCCGCAGTGCCGGCCCCGCGTACCGAAGGAAGCATGCAGGCGATGAACGGCGCCTATACTTCCGGCATGGTGTTCCATGGCGACTCCGGCGGCATACCGATCATCGATTGGCGTCCTTACCTGGAGCACGAACTGGACATGCACAACGTGCACCAGTCCTTCGTGGTTCGCCAGCGGATGGAGGAATTCGCCGGCCATGCGGATAACCAGGTGATCTGGTTCACCGACGCCCGTCCCGAGGAAGACTTCAGCCATGTACCCATGGCGCTGGAAGTGATCGAAGACTGGATGGCCAACATCCGCGCCAACCCGGACCAGAGCGTGGCCGACAACCGGCCTGCCCTGGCGCAGGACAGCTGCTTCGCCACCGACGGCACCCTGATCGCCCGTGGCGACGATGTCTGGGACGGCGCGCTGGACGACGCTCCGGCGGGCGCCTGCACCAGCGAATTCCCGATCTACACCACCTCGCGGATCGTCGCCGGCGCGCCCACTGAGGGCGATGTCTTCAAGTGTGGTTTGAAACCCGTGGCCACCGCCCTGAGCGACGGTACCTACGGTGACTGGGAGCCGGACGGCGATCAGATCGCGCGGCTCAACGCGATCTTCCCAGGCGGCGTTTGCGATTACAGCCAGCCGGATCAGGGGCGCCCGGATAATCTCTAGTGTTTAGTGTGCCTTGGGAGAGTGTTTTTAGCTGATGAGAGTCGGCCTCGCCAGCCCCCGTTAACCGGGGGCTTTTTTTTGAGGGAGCCGGCCTGCTCCCTCAAGCCGGATCGCCGCAGGCGAGGCGGGTCTTGCGGACGTTTTCTTCCAGGTGGTGGGGATTGACGGTGCCGGCGATCACGGCGCTCACGCCGGCGGTGCCCAGCACCTTGTTGAGGCTCGCCTGCACCGGGTCGGGCAGGTCGTCGGCCAGGTGGCCGCTGGCGAAGGCCTTCTTGATCAGGATGCCTTTATTGTGGGCGGCGGCGTATTCGATCACCGGCCGCTCGTCGTCCTGCTTCAGGTTGTAGGTGACCATCGCCACGTCGCTGCGTTTCAGGGCTTCCAGGCCGCCGGCCACGGTTTTGGTGGACATGCCGATGGCGCGTATCAGGCCGGCCTGTTTCATGTCCTCCAGCGCTTCCAGGGCGCCGCTGCGCAGCACGTCCAGGTCGTTGCCGTCGGAGTGAATCAGCACGCAGTCCAGGTAGTCGGTATTCAGCCGTCGCAGGCTGCGTTCCACCGAGTCGCGGGTATGCGCCGGGGAGAAATCAAAGTGGCTGTCGCCGTCACTGAACTCCTCGCCCACCTTGGACACGATCACCCAGTCCTGGCGGTCGCGCAGCAACTGGCCGAGGCGCTCTTCGCTGCGGCCGTAGGCGGGCGCGGTGTCGATCAGATTGATGCCCAGCTCGCGGGCACGGGCCAGCAGGTCGCGCACCGCGTCGTCGTCGGGAATGGAATACGGCGTGGGGTATTTCACCCCCTGATCGCGGCCGATCTTGACCGTGCCCAGCCCCAGCGCGCTGACCGTTAGGCCGGTGTCGCCCAGTTCGCGGAGAAACGCCATCAGCTTTGCTCCCCGAACAGGCGGTGCCACTGCGGCCGGCCGATGTCGGCGCGCCGCAGAGATTCAGGCACCGGCGCCAGGGGCTCGCCGGCGTCCAGGCCCTGCTCGCGGATCAGGGCTTCCACCCGGTCGCCCAGATCCGGCGCCAGCGTCAGCTTGGTGGGCCAGGTGATGATCAGATCCCGGTCGCGCCGGGCGTAGGCGTTGTCCGGCTTGGCCAGGCCCTGCTGGCGCGGTTCGGCGCGGGCCACGTCCATCAGCGCCAGCTCGGCGCCGGCGAAGTCCAGCCAGGGGAACAGCTCGTCCAGTTCCCGGCGCGCCGCGTCCAGCTGTTGGGCGTCGCTGCGCTCCACGCCTTTTTCCGCGAGATCGCCGCCCAGGTACCACACCAGGCTGCCGTCCTCCATGTCGTGGGTGGTCACGGTGAGCCGGGGTTTGTTGCTGGTGCCCACGCAATGGGCGTACAGGCGATGGCCCAGGCGGTGCTTGAGCAGCACCATCTTCAGGGGCCGGCTCTGCGCCGCTTCACTGGGGAACAGCTCGGCTTTTTGCGCGTCCTGGAGCAGGCCGGCGTTGCCTTCGCCCGCGGCCAGTACGGTCAGCTTCGGTTCAATGCGCACGCCGTCCAGGGTCACCGCTTCCAGGCCGCGCTCGTTCCAGCTCAGCGGGTGGCGGGCCGGATCGAAGTGCAGCAGTCGGTCGCGCACCGGCGCGGTGAGCACGTCGAGCAGGCTTTCGGTGTCCACAACCAGATCGTCCAGGCGGTACACCTGGCCCTTGAAGCGCCGGTCCGCCAGGGCGGAGGGGAAGTCCGGGCGCTTCAGTTTTTCGATCCGCCCGCGCAGCATGCGGCTGGCGAAGAAGGTGGTCATGCGGCTGGCCACGGAACCGGCGGACCACAGGTTCTGGGTCTGGCTGAGCACCCGCAGGCCGCTCAGGTTCACGGCGCCCTGGCCGTCGATGGCCTGGCGCCAGCGGTCCGGCATGCCGGCGATCGCTTCCGATTCGCTGGACAGGGTGCCGCCTAGCGCGTACTTGAGGCCGCCGTGGATAATCCCCTGGCTGGCCAGGGTCTGGGCGCCGCCCAGGGCATCGGTTTCCAGCAGCAGGCATTGATAGCCGCGTTGCTGCAGGTGGTTGATCAGCCACAGGCCGGCGATGCCGCCGCCGAAGATCAGGATGTCCGGTTTCAACACAGAAGCGTTCATGGATCACCATCGGAGAAATGCGCCGCTATGCTAGCATAGCCGACCGGGTCGGACGTCGGGCGTCCGACGTCAGACGTCAGACTGGATTACCTAATGCGCTCGCTCTATACGCTGCTCTGGTATGGACTCCTTCCGCTCCTGTTCGCGCGCCTGCGGTGGCGCGGTCGCCGCGCGCCGGCGTACCGGCGCCGCTGGCGGGAGCGCCTGGCGCTGGGCTTGGGGCGCGGCCAGCTGCGCGGCAGCGTGTGGATTCACGCCGTGTCCGTGGGCGAAACCCTGGCGGCGGCGCCGCTGATCGAGGCGTTGCTGGCCCGCCACCCGGACACGCCGCTGGTGGTGACCACCACCACGCCCACCGGCTCGGAGCGGGTGCGGGCCCTGTTCGGCGACCGGGTCACGCACGTTTATTGCCCCTGGGAGCTGCCCGCCGCCTACCGGCGTTTCTGGCGCGCCTTTGATCCGCGCCTGGTGGTCATTCTGGAAACCGAGCTGTGGCCCAATCTGTGCGCCGCCGCCAAGGCCCATGGCGCGCGGCTGTTGCTGATGAACGGACGTTTGTCCGAGAACAGCTACCGGGGCTACCGGCGGCTGCCGAAGCTGGTACGGCCGATGCTGGCCTGCTTTGACCTGCTGGCGGTGCAGACCCGCGCTGAGGCGGATCGCTTCCAGGCGCTGGGCGCCGACCCGGAGCGGATTCGCGTCAACGGCAGCGTTAAATTCGATTTGGCCCTGAGCGAAGAGCTGCGCCGCGAGGCGGGCGCGCTGCGTGGGAAACTGGGTGAGCGGCCGGTGTGGATCGCGGCCAGCACCCACCCCGGCGAGGACGAGCCGGTGCTGGTCGCACACCGCCGCTTGCTTGAGCGCCACCCCGACGCTCTGCTGGTGCTGGTGCCCCGTCACCCGGAGCGTTTCGATGAGGTGGCCGGGCTGGCCGGCCGATACGGCATGACCGTGGCCCGGCGCAGCCGGGATGACGACGTGGATGACGGCGTGAACCTGTATCTGGCGGACACCATGGGCGAGCTGCTGATGCTGTTCGGCGCCACGGATGTGGCGTTCGTGGGCGGTTCGCTGGTGCCGGTGGGCGGCCACAATCTGCTAGAGCCGGCGGCCTGGGGCCTGCCGGTGTTAAGCGGGCCGGAACTGCATAACTTCACCGCCATCGCGGATCTGCTGGATCAGGCCGGGGCGCTGTCGCGGGTCGCCGATGCGCACGCGCTGGCGTCGCGGGTCGGGGCCTTACTGGATGACGCCGGCGAGCGCCGGCGCCTGGGCGAGTCGGCGGCGGCCGTGGTGGCCGCCAACCGGGGCGCGCTTCAGCGCGGTGTGACCATCTGCTCTTCGCTCTGGCCTTCCAGGTCCGGATTGTAGAGATTCAGGCTCTCCTGGTCGGACAGCCAGTCGTTCACCGCCACCAGGTCTTCCACATCCAGCTCGCCGGCCGCTGATTTCAGGGTCAGGGTGTCGAGAATGTAGTCGTAGCGGGCGTTGGCGTAGTCCCGCTGGGCGGCGTACAGCGCCTGTTGGGCGTTGAGCACGTCGACCACGTTGCGGGTGCCCACCTCGTAGCCGGACTGGGTCGCTTCCAGGGCGGAGCGGGTGGAGCGGATCGCCTGGCGGCGCGCTTCCACGCGCAGGGCGTCCGCTTCCACGGTGCGGTAGAAGGTGCGCGCCTGCTGGCTGATGTCGCGGATCGTCTGCTGGTACCGCTGGC
>DGNT01000158.1 GCA_002389055.1 Alcanivorax sp. UBA4485 | reverse complement strand
AGCAGCGCCACCCGCGAGTGGAACAGGAAGGGCCCGGTGAACATGACCGCGAAAGAGACCGTCAGCCACAGTCTCAGCCACCTTCCCTGCAGTGCGTTGTGGCGCAAAGCCGTCATAGATTTATGTCCTGTCTCGAATCGTATTCGCGCCGGCGAGGGCCCTGGTCCGGCCGCACCCGCCCGGCGAGCGGCAAAGTGTACTCAGCGGGGCTGCTCGCATCCACCGCTATGCTACACTGCGCGCCAGTTTGAGGCTCCCCGTGGCGCAGGAGTAGGTGATGCACAACCCGCGAATTCCCCCCTTTGGCCAGGCCCGTGTGCTAGTCGCTGGCGACGTGATGCTGGACCGTTATTGGCACGGCCCGACCGGACGTATCTCTCCGGAGGCCCCGGTGCCGGTGGTGCGCGTCACCGAACTGGAGGACCGGCCCGGCGGCGCCGCCAACGTGGCGCTCAACATGGCCGCCCTGGGGGCCCGGGCGGAACTGGTGGGCCTCACCGGCCAGGATGAGGCCGCCGGCATTCTGGAGCAACGCCTGGGCGCCGCCGATGTGGTTTGCGATTTCCAGAAAGTGGCCGGTCTGCCCACCATCACCAAGCTGCGCGTGATCAGCCGCCAGCAGCAACTGCTGCGGCTGGATTTCGAGGAATCTTTCCAGGACCAGGACCCGGCGCCGTTCGCGGAGAAAGTCAAAGCCCGGCTGGCCGGCTGCGGCGCGCTGGTGCTGTCCGATTACGCCAAGGGCGCGCTACGCGACTGCCCCGGGCTGATCGCCCTGGCCCGCGAAGCCGGCGTGCCGGTGCTGGTGGACCCCAAGGGCAGCGACTTCAGCCGCTACCGGGGCGCCACCCTGCTGACCCCCAATCTGGCCGAGTTCGAGGCGGTGGTGGGGCCGGTGCCGGATGAAAAGACCCTGCTGGAAAAAGGCCAGACACTGATGGCCGAGCTGGACCTGGGCGCGCTGCTGATCACCCGCAGCGAGAAGGGCATGACGCTGCTGCGCGCCGGCCAGGCGGAACTGCACCTGCCGGCCCATGCCCGCGAGGTGTTCGACGTCACCGGCGCCGGCGACACCGTGATTTCCACCCTGGCGGTGTCCCTGGCCGCCGGCGCCGATCTGCCCGAGGCGGTGGTGCTGGCTAATATCGCCGCCGGCATCGTGGTCGGCAAGCTGGGCACCGCGGTGGTGTCCGCGCCGGAGCTGCGCCGCGCGGTGCACCAGGCCGGCGGCCCCGGCCGCGGCGCGATGACCGAGGAGCAGCTGCTGATCGCCATCGAGGACGCCCGCGCCCAGGGCGAGAAGATCGTGTTCACCAACGGCTGCTTCGACATCATCCACGCCGGCCATGTGGGCTATCTGGATTCCGCCCGGCGGCTCGGCGACCGGCTGGTGCTGGCGGTCAACGGCGACGAGTCGATCCGCCGGCTCAAGGGGCCGGGCCGTCCGATCAACTCCCTGGACCGTCGCATGGCGGTGCTGGCGGCCCTGGAAGCGGTGGACTACGTGGTGGCCTTCGACACCGACACGCCGGAGCCGCTGCTCGAGAAAGTGCGCCCGGACATTCTCGTCAAAGGCGGCGACTACAGCGTCGACCAGGTGGTGGGCGCCGACATCGTCAAACGCCACGGCGGCCGCGTGGAAGTCCTCGACTTCGTCGAGAACATTTCCACCACCCACATCGTGCAAAAGATCCGTTCCGAATAGCACCGCGCCTGGAAAGCGGGGCCGCTTGTGGGAGCTTGCCCTGCAAGCGAAAGGGTGGCTTCCAGCCACCCGGCGGGATTCCAGAGGCCGTTCTGACGGCCGCAGAAACAGCGTCTCTGGAATCCTGCCGGCAAGCTTCGCTTGCCTTTCGCGGGCAAGGCCCGCTCCTACAAGGCCCGCGGTTACAGGGCTTTTCTGTAGCGCGACGGGGTTTGCCCGGTCCAGCGCTCGAAGGCGCGGATGAAGGCGGCCGGCTCGCTGTAGCCGAGCAGACCGGCGATCTCTTCCACGCTGCGTGACGAATCCGCCAGATAGCCGCGCGCCTTCTCCAGCCGTACCCCATCGAGAATCTTCTGATAGCTGCGCCCGGCGTCGCCGAGCCGGCGGCGGAAGCTGCGCTCGGGCATGTCGAAGGTGGCGGCGGCCCGGTCGGCGCCGGGGAAGTCACCGATAAACAACTCCAAATAAGCCGCCACGCGGTCCGGCAACCCTTCCGGGGCCTGCGCCTGGCGCCGTGCCAGCAGGGCGTCGCACTGGTTCTGGTACATCTCCTGGGCGGTGCGGTTATAGCCGGGCAGGGGCTGGGCCATATCCTGGTTGCGGATGATCGCCTGGCACCAGGGCTGGTCGAATTTCACCGGCGCCCGGTAAAAATCCTCGTAGATCGACGCCTCGGCGGGCTTGGGGAACGGCAGCCAGACTTCCAGTGGCGCCAGGTTCAGACCCAGCTGGGTCTGGATTTCGTTGACCAGGTTGAAGGTGCCGGTCATGTCCCGGTCGATCAGCATGCGCCGCACACTGTCCGGCAGCGGCACCGGTTCCAGAATCAGCTTGGTGGTGTCCTCGCCGGGTACCAGCGACAGCTTGCCGTACAGGTAGGTGAGCGCCTGGTAGCGGACGCCGATCTGAAAACCCTGAAAGGCGGTGCGGCTGGTCATCAGCAGCATGGTCAGCGGGCCGTAGCCGGCCAGCCCGAAGCGCTTGCCCATTTCAAAGCCGAACAGCGGGTCGTCGGCCAGCGGCAGCAGCTCGGTGAGCACCGCCAGCTCGCGGTCGCGCTCAATCTCGCCATTAGGGTCCAGACGCTCCGGGTTCAGCCCGTGGCGGGCCAGCACCGGGGCGCACGCCACGCCCCGCTCTTCGAGCACGTCCACGGTGGACATCAGGGCAAGAATGGAACGCAGGGGCATGGGAAACGCCTTGGCCGGAATTATCAATTTTCCGGTCAGCTTAACACCTTTATCCGGGGCCGGGACAAGGTAAAGTGCCCGACAATGACGGCCGGATTGGCCAGCGATAGGGAGAACAAGATGAACAGTCGAGCCAAGGTGTATCAGTACGCGCGCCCGGTGAAAGTGGCCATCGTCGGTGGCGGTTTCGGCGGCCTGTGCATGGCGATCAAACTGCGTGAAGCCGGCATCGAGGATTTCGTACTGCTGGAAAAAGCCGAGCAGGTGGGCGGCACCTGGCGGGATAACAGCTACCCGGGTTGTGCTTGCGACGTGCAGTCGCACATGTACTCGTTTTCCTTCGAGGGCAACCCGGACTGGTCCGCGCGCTACAGCGGCTGGAAAGAGATCCAGGACTACATCCTGCGCACCACCGAGAAGCACGGCATCCAGGAAAAGACCCGCTTCAACGCCGAGGTGTGCGGCGCTCATTTCGATCAGGACAAGGCGCTCTGGACCCTGGACCTGAAAGACGGCAGCCAGGTGGTGTGCCAGCACTGGGTACTGGCCAGCGGCCCGCTGCACGTGCCGCAGATTCCCAACTTCCCGGGTCTGGACCGCTTCCAGGGCAAGGTCTTCCACTCCTCCCAGTGGGACCACGATTACGACCTCGCCGGCAAGAAGGTGGTCTCCGTGGGCACCGGTGCCAGCGCCATTCAGTACGTGCCGCAAATCGCCCCGGAAGTGGAGCGTCTGACCGTGGTGCAGCGCACCCCGGGCTGGATCATCCCCCGCGACGAGCGCCGCTATTCCAAGCTCTCCAAGACCCTGTTCCGCCGCTTCCCGCTGCTGCGCAAGCTGCACCGGGTTCGCCTCTACTGGAGCAACGAATCCCGCGTGGTGCCGATCTTCCACCCGCGCCTGGCGGGGCTGCTGGAAAAAGCGGTTAAGCAGTTCATTCGCTTCCAGGTCAAGGACAAGGAAACCGCCCGCAAGCTGACCCCCAGTTATACCCTGGGCTGCAAGCGGATCATGATTTCCAACCGCTATTACCCGACCTTCAACCGCGACAACGTGGAGCTGTTCACCGAAGGCGTCAAGGAAGTGCGCGAGAACAGCATCGTGTTCACCGACGGCAGCGAGCGGGAAATGGACTGCCTGATCATGGGTACCGGCTTTATCGTCGACCCGCGCATCTACATGAAGGACTTCCCGATCACCGGGCTCGACGGCCGCAAGCTGCAGGACGACTGGGCGGACGCCTCCGAGGCCTACCTGGGCGTCACCGTGGCGGGCTACCCGAACATGTTCCAGATGGTCGGCCCCAACACCGGCCTGGGCCACAACTCGATCATCTTCATGATCGAGTGCCAGGCGGAATACATCCGCGACGCGATCCATAAGCTGGACGCCAAGGGCGGCGACTACCTGGACGTGAAGCGCTCCGAAATGGACGCCTTCAACGACAAGCTCCAGGAAGACGTGGCCGGCACCGTCTGGCAACAGGGCGGCTGCAGCAGCTGGTACCAGCAGGCGGACGGCAAGAACGTGGCGATCTGGCCCTACAGCACCTGGCGCTACTGGCTCAAGACGCGCCGCGTCGAGGACCGCGTGTACCGCTGGGAAAAGGCCCGTCAGGCGCAAAAAGCCGCCTCCTGAATGTTGGGTTCCACTTCCTTTGCGGTTAGGCTTAACGCCGTCGCAAAGGAGTGGCCATGACCCGCGAAGGCAACCGCAAACCGGAAATCCTCGATACCCGCCTGGTGGCGAAAAGCCGCCTGTTTGGCATCGAGGAAATGCACCTGCGTTTCAGCAACGGCGTGGAACGCACCTACGAACGCCTGCGCACCCCGCCCATCGCCGGCGTCATGTGCGTGCCGATGCTCGACCGCGACACCGTGGTGCTGATCCGCGAGTACGGCGCTGGCGTCGACGAGTATCAGATCACCCTGCCCAAGGGCGCCTACGAACACGGCGAGGACTGGCGCGACGCCGCCAACCGGGAGCTCAAGGAAGAGGCCGGCTACGGCGCCGGCAAGCTGACCCTGCTCAAGCGTATGACCCTGTCGCCGGGCTATATGGGCCACCATATCACCGTCGCCCTGGCCGAGGACCTCTATGAAGAGCGCCTGCCCGGCGACGAACCGGAACCCCTGGAAGTGATTCCCTGGAAACTGTCACGGCTGGATGAGCTGCTGCAGCGCGAGGATGTGACCGAAGCCCGCGTGATCGCCGCCCTGTTGATGACCCAACGTTTGATGGACCGCTGAATGAACGATTTGAATGCCCTGCTGGGCCCGGTATCGGCCATCGCCGTGGACGCCGGTGCCGCCATCCTCGAGATCTACAACCGCGGCGACGTGGCCGTGGACCACAAGGAAGACAACAGCCCGATCACCGAAGCCGACCGCGCCGCCCACAACCTGATCGAGGCGCGCCTGCAGGCGCTGACCCCGGAGATTCCTGTGTTCTCAGAGGAATCCGGCGGCATCGACTTTGAGGACCGCAAGGACTGGCCGCGCTTCTGGCTGGTGGACCCGCTCGACGGCACCAAGGAATTCATCAAGCGCAACGGCGAATTCACCGTCAATATCGCGCTGGTGGAAGACGGTGTGCCGGTGCTGGGCGTGGTGCACGTGCCGGTCACCGCGATCACCTACTCCGGTGGCCAGGGCCTGGGGGCGTTCAAGGAAGAGGGCGGCAAGCGCTCGCCGATCCGTTGCCGGGAGCGGCACGCGCCGATCGTGATGGTGGCCAGCCGCCGCCATGGCGCCGAGCAGGTGGCGGCGCTGGAGCGGCTGATCGAGGGGCAGCTGGGCCCGGTGGAAAAGACCTCCATGGGCTCATCCCTGAAGCTCTGTCTGGTGGCGGAAGGCGAGGCGGACATCTATCCGCGTCTGGCGCCCACCTGCGAATGGGACACCGCCGCCGCCCACGCGGTGGTCAACGCCGCCGGCGGCGTGGTGGTGAACACGCACTTCGAGCCCTTGATGTATAACAAGCCGGATGTACTGAACCCGCACTTCCTGGTGCTGGGGCAGTCCGCGGAAGACTGGCGCTTTATCGAGCCCGCGCTCGCCTGAAGATCAGCCCAGCCAGGTGGGCATCACGTCCAGCAGCACCAGCTGCAGGCGCTGGCTGAGCAGGTGGGCGCCGGCGGTAATCATGCACAGGTGCACCAGCGGCATCATGATGCCCAGCGCCAGCACATTGACCAGCAGGCGCTGGCGAATCCGGCCGGTCCAGAGCAGCGTCGCCACCATCACCAGCGCGCCCAGCGGAATCGCCAGCATTTCCCAGAGATTGTGATCGGGCAGGGTGAGCGCCAGGGGCAGGTCGTTGAACAGGCTAGGCATCGTTTTCACTCGGTACGGCCGGAATGTTTCCGTCTGTTGGTGTCTGTTACCAAGTGTTATCGACCGCTAGTGTGATTTCCTTTAATCACGTCACAAAACTAATGCCAAAGTGCCATCACGTAGGTAATAGTTACTACCCGGTACGTTCGTCCAGATAAGCCTTCAGGGCGTCTGGATCCGGCACCGTGATGCGCCCATAGCTGAACCGGATCAGGCCGCGTTGCTCCAGCGCCTTGAGCACACCGTGCACGCCCTGGCGGGTCATGCCCATCATGTTGGCGATGTGCTCGCGGGTCAGTTTGAAGGTCACCGGGCCGGGGCCGCGCTGGGGGTCATGCATGTGCGCCAGGAACAGCAGACGCCGTCCCACCCGCCCGGGCATGTCGCGCAGGGCGTTGTCCTCGATGATGGAAATCGCCGACCACAGGCGTCGGCTGAGCATGTCCAGGGTGCGCGGGTAGGCTTCCGGGTAGCGGGCCAGCAGGGCGCGGTAGTCCTGGCCGGGCACCTCCACCAGCTCGCCGTCGGTGTGGGCGGTAGCGCCGAACACCCGGGGCATGCCCGGTGAGAAGACGGTATCGCCGAACCAGGCGCCGGGCTCGAACAAGGTGAGCATGATTTCCCGGCCCTCCGCGTTGGTGGAGCCGATGCGCACATTGCCGGCGCCCACCACCGACAGCGCCGATTGCACCTCGCCGCGCTGGTAGAGCACCTCGTTGGCCTGAAACGGACGCACCCGGGCCAGCGGCGCCACCTCGCGCAGTGCCGCCTCGGGCAACCCGGACAGCAGCGAGCAGCTTTTCAATACATCGAGAACGTGATCCACCATCGCCCGGACACCCCGTAACGCCGCGCCGCGCGCCAACTGTAAACCGGTTGACAGTCTCAGTGCGGCGCGCGGCCTAGACTCACCATCATACATCCAATAAACGCCAGGGCGTCCAAGCCCCAGCCGAGGAGAGAAGTATGGACGGTCATCACGACGAGCCGCGCGCTCAGTTCAAACATATGGAAGAGGGCACCGCCGAGGATTGGAAGATCATCGGCCAGGCCTTCGGCGGTTTCGCCAAGGAACTGCCCGATCGCGTCATCACCCACCTGCAGCTGCTGGAAGGCGATTGCGGCGGCTTCCCGGTGGACCGCCTCACCCACTGCCTGCAGACCGCCACCCTGGCGCACCGCGACGGCCAGGACGAGGAATACGTGGTGTGCGCCCTGCTGCACGACATCGGCGACACCCTGGGGCCCTACAACCACGCCGACGTGGGCGCCGCACTGCTGGAGCCGTTCGTCAGCGAGGAAAACCACTGGATGGTGAAACACCACGCCATCTTCCAGGGCTATTACTTCTTCGAGCACCTGGGCCTGGACCCGGAGCTGCGCGAGAAGTACCGCGACCACCCCTGTTTCGATCGCACCGTGGAATTCTGCGCCAAGTACGACGCCGCCGCCTTCGACCCGGAGCAGGAAACCCTGCCACTGTCGTTCTTCGAGCCCATGCTGCGCCGGGTGATGGCGAAGCCCAAGCGCTCGCTGTACAAGAACAAACTCGACGCGGACCAGCAGGAACAGCGCCAGACCGCCTGACACCTTCCTGATCACAACGCTCCGGCCCGTTGGCCGGCGGCGTTGTCATATTCCGTTTATTGAAATGCAATTTCGTCGAAACGCCTCGTTCATCCCGTCGCGATAGCGTGAAGGCTGCGTTCAGTCTTCTTACTCGGGAGTTCAACCATGATGATTTTGCATCGGCCCCGGTGGTACGCCGCCGGGCTCAGTTTTTTGTTGTGTCTGTTTCTTGCCGCCTGTGGTGGCGACAGCGATTCCAATCCCTCCGCCGTCGCGCCGCCGGACAGCGGTGGTGGCGACAGTGGTGCCAATGCCTTCACCGTAGCGGTGATTCCGGATACCCAGAAGTATTCGCGCTACTCACCGGAGCGCTATACCGCCCAGACCCAATGGATCGCCGATCACTACCAGGACGAGAAGATCAAATTCACCCTGCACCTGGGTGATGTGGTCGATCTGCCCCGCCAGAATGGCGAGTGGGTGGCCGCCCGCGAAGCGATGCAGATACTGGAAGCCAACGCGGCGACGCCGTACAGCGTTCTGGCCGGCAACCACGATGTGCTTAACAGCGGCCAGTGGGACGACCAGCGCGACCTGACGGCGGAACCCTTCCTGCAGCATTTCCCGGCGTCCTTGCAGGCCGCCAACTTCACCACTTTCCAGGGCACCGACAGCACCGGTTTCAACAGCTACCATATTTTTGAAGCCGGCGGCCGTGAGTTTCTGGTGCTGGCGCTGGACTGGCTGCCGTCGGAGCAAACCGTGGCCTGGGTACAGGGCGTTCTTGACCAGCATCCGGATACCCCTGCGATTCTGACCACCCACCAGCTGCTGGGCATCGGCTCCGACGGCGAAACCGCCGTTTTCACCCCTCTGGGGGAACAGTTGTGGGAAGACTTGATCCGCGTCAATGACCAGATTTTCCTGACCCTGAGCGGGCATAACCACGGTGAAGCCACCCTGATCGGCAAGAACCAATACGGCCGCGATGTGGTGATGGTAGTGGTGGACTACCAGTCCGGCTTCTGGGGCGGCAACGGCATGATGCAGTTGGTGACCTTCAACGACGCGGACCAGCAACTGGATTTCCGTTCCTACTCGCCCTGGGTGGCGGCCATTCCGGAGGCTGAGCGTCAGCCCCAGGACGAGCTGTCGCGCTGGGAATTCAGTGTGCCAATGAACTTCGAGCGCCGCTTCGCCGACCTCAACCAGGGCAATGTGGCGGACGCCCCGGGCAATATCGAGGGCACCGAGGCCTACTGGATTCTCGACGATGATCACCGCATCACCCGCGCCGACGGCGCGGTGCAGTTCCTGGACGCCTCCGGCAATGGCAACCTGCTGGAGCTGGTCGCCTATAACGAGCCGCAGGGCGATCTGGCCGATTTCTTTGAGCTTCGTGATGACAAACCACCGTTCGGGTACGCCGCCGGCACCGCCACCTTCCACGGCAACAACGACATTGGCGGTTACTACCTGACCACCGGCGGGGCCGGTCTGAGCTTCGAGAACAGCGCCGCCGGCAAGCCGGGTTTCCTGCCGCAATACACCATCGAAGCCATTGTCCGCTTGCCGTCGGATTGGATGCGCGACGAGAACCAGTGGTCCGGCATTCTCAACCACGAACCGGGTATCACCCAGGTCTGCCAGTACCACGAAGTGGCCTGCTCCGGCAGTGACGCCGCTCTGGGGCTCAATGTTTCCTCCCTGAAGGAGTTCCAGTGGGTGAGCACCTCGCAGAACGGCAAGGGTCAGGACAACTGGTCCTGGGAAGTCAGCAATGACTACTGGTACCACATTGCCCTGGTGAACGACGGTGAGCGGGTGCAGATGTATGTGGACGGCTCGCTGGTGATGCGCACCGGGGTGGACGAGCAGCAGGGCCTGCTGGTGGAGCCCGGCCAGCCGTGGGCCATCGGCATTAATAGTTGGCAGGGTAATCCGGGCAATTTATTCGCCGGTGACATCGCCGAGATTCGTATCAATAACCGGGTGCTGGAGTCCGGTGACTGGTTGTTGAATCAATAAAACGGCGCTTCAGCGGGGTCGTCCACGGACCCCGCTATCTTGGTCCGCTTTATACGCCCAGGCGGCGCGCCATGGTTTCCATCACCCGGAACCAGGCGTCGGCGCCGTCTTCACCCACTTCGTCGAAGGCATGGGTGAGCAGCTCCCGCTGAATACCGGTGAGACGGGACTCCAGCGCCGTGCCCTGTTCGGTCAGGGCCAGCCGTTTCACCCTTTTGTCGGAGGCGTCCCGGGTCACTGCCACCAGATCCTTTTCGACCAGGGATTTCAGCGGCTTATGGATGGCCTGCTTGGTCAGCCGCATGCTTTCGACCAACTCGTTGACACTGAGCCCCGGGTTGCGGCCGATAAAAAACAGCAACCGGTGGTGAATACGGGACAGCCCCTGGCTTTTCAATATGCTGTCGGGTTCGGCCACCAGCCCCCGGAAGGCGAAATGCAGGGTTTCCAGGCACTTGTTCAGCCGGTCCAGCGAAGCGTCTTCAACCATATTGATGTACCACCAGTCTTGATTTTGGGTAATAGGTCATAAAAGTTGACCTTGATCGGCGCGACATGCAAGCGTTTTCCCCCAGGGCGCCTTCTCGGGACCGGTAAAGTGTAACCCGTATTACCCTCAGCCGCAGAGCCGGAAGGCTAACCTCCAGGGGTTGGCGGCTGCGTGAAGGCGTGTTTACCTGCAAGACTGCCCTGGCTTGGCGGCCGGGTCCAGTTTCCCGGGCCCGCAAACGAAGAAGGCCCGGCGTGCGGTGGCACGCCGGGCCTTCGGAGGTCGCCGCGTGACGGTCAGTCGCGCAGCGCTTGCACTTCATAGACGGCGGTGGTGCCGCTGACTTCGTAACCCACCACCAGCAGCGCCTTGCCGTTGGGGGAGTCCGAGGCGGGGATGAACACCAGGCCTTCCGGGCCCAGGTCGCCGGCGCTGACCAGCACCGATTCGGTATCCTCGGTGACCCAGTCCTCGCGGCTGTTCAGGTAGTCCTGCATTACCGGGGCGCTCGGGTCGCTGATGTCGTACACCAGGATGCCGCCCATCCGCTCCAGACCCAGGAACAGGAAGGTCTTGCCGCCCAGGGTGCCCAGCGTCAGGCCTTCCGGCTCGGGGCCTTTGGCGTCGCTGCGGCTGTCGAAGGCGCTGCCTTCGTCGTGGCCGCTGTTGAAGTAGTCGGCGCAGGGAATGTTGCGCTGCGCGCCGGCCATGCATTCATCGCTGGCAATGAACTGCTCAATGGCGTCGCCGGAATCCCACACCAGATCGCCTTGCGCGTCCCAGATCGCGAAGGAACGGCCGCCGTAGGCGTACAGGGTGTCGTACATGATGCGGTCGCCCGCCGGGTCTTGCACGCCGGTGTCGGTGAACATCACCGGGTCGCCGTTGCCGTCGGTGCGGTAGCCTTCCGTCCAGGTGATGTTCAGGCGGCCCAGCACGTCGTCCTCGCGGCAGTCGCCCGGGTCGCCATCGACCGCGCCACAGTAGCCGAAGGTGGTGGGGTTGAGCAGGCCACCGGCGCCAAGCGCACGGAGCTGAGGCGGCAGGTCGTCGCCGCAGCGGCGATCAAAGCCGGACGCGTGCACCAGGTGCTTGACCCGGAATTCTTCCACGAAACCCTGGCTGGCATCGCCGGCGCAACCCGCGCCTTCGGTACCCCAGTAGGCATCGTTGTCCTCGCCCCAGGCGCGGGCGTCACCCTCGTTGGCGGTGACCAGATAGGTCTCGCCGCCGGCGCTGTAGGCGTGAATGGCGTCCGGCAGGTAGAGGCTGACCACGCCGTCGAAAGTGCGGATGTTGATCACCCCGTCATCGTCGCTGGCGTCGAAGCCGTTGCCGTCCTGGCTGATGTCTTTTTCACCCAGCGGCAGAATGTCGGTGACCGTGGCGCTGGCGATGTCCACCTTGGCCAGGGCGTTGTTCTCCTGCAGGACCACCCAGGCCGTGGCGCCGTCGCCGTCCAGGGCGATGTATTCCGGCTCCAGGTCCTGGGCGGCGCTGGCGCCGGGCCCGTAGATCCGTACGCCCTGGTCGCGCAGGTCGTCTTCCTGGCCGTTGTAGGCGCTGAAATCGGCGGTGGCGACCACCGGGGTTTGCGGGTCGCTGATGTCCACCACGCTCACCGAGCCTTGCGGATCCACGCTGTAGTCGTCGCTGGGCTCGCCCTCGTTGGCGGTCAGCACATACTGGCCGTCGGCGGTGAACGCCACCATGTCCGGCAGTGCGCCGACCTCGACAAAGCTGATCAACTCCAGAGTCTCGGCGTCGTACAGCGCCAGGTAGCCGGCATCGGTTTTAACCGGTGCTTGCACCGCCACCGCAACCAGGCCGTCACGCACCGCCACGCTGTTGACTTCGGTGTTCGCGGCGATCTCCGAGGTGGTCAGAGTATCCACCAGCGCCGGGTTGGCCGGATCGTCCATGCCCAGCACGTCGAGGGCGCCTTTCTGGGCGTTGACCACGAACACCCGCTGGGTGCCGGCGTCGTAGGCGGGAATTTCCGCCGCGCTCTCATCGAACTGGCCGGTGCTGTAGCGGCCCATGAAGTTCAGCTTCACGCCGCTTACGGCGGGGGTCTCGGAAGAGGGCAGGTTGTCGTTGCTGTCGTCACCGCCGCAACCGGTCAGCAACGCGGCGGCAAGGGTGCCGGCGCCCAGGGCAAGCCAGAGTCTCATGGAGTTACCTCGTCATTATTCGTTTTCGGTACCCAGGCAGTGGGCCGCAAACGGATGACAAGGCGATGACGCTTTTTTGAAGGTTCATTGAGGTTGGCTGGCTTGTGGGAGCTTGCCTTGCAAGCGAAAGGGTGGGTTAGCCACCCGGCAAAGGTTGCCCCGCGGTATTCCAGGACCTCTCTCCAGAAAGCCCGCGCCGGGATCGGGTGTGCCCGTC
>DGNT01000157.1 GCA_002389055.1 Alcanivorax sp. UBA4485 | reverse complement strand
CATCAGTACCTGGAGCAGCACAAGAAAGAGCAGGACGAGCGCTACAAGGACAAGCAGTCCAAGATCTCCGGCGGCGACGACCTGTCCCACGGCGTGCTCAAGGTGGTCAAGGTCTACCTGGCGATCAAGCGTCGCATCCAGCCCGGTGACAAGATGGCCGGCCGTCACGGTAACAAAGGTGTGATCTCCGTGATCATGCCCGAGGAAGACATGCCGTACGACGAGCATGGCGTGCCGGTGGACGTGGTGCTCAACCCGCTGGGTGTACCGTCGCGGATGAACGTGGGTCAGATTCTCGAGACCCACCTCGGCTGGGCGGCCAAAGGCCTGGGCGAGCGCATCGGCGAGATGCTGGATCAGGAAAAGAAAGCCACCGAGGTGCGCGATTTCCTGGACCAGATCTACAACCAGACCGGCGCCGGCGGCACCGACGAGGAGTGGGGCAGCTTCAGCGAAGCCGACATCATGGAGCTGGCCGAGAACCTGCGGGCCGGCGTGCCCATGGCCACCGCCGTATTCGACGGTGCCAAGGAGTTCGAGATCAAGGCGCTGCTGGAGCTGGCCGGTTACGACCGCTCCGGTCAGATCCAGCTGTGGGACGGCCGCAGTGGCGAACCGTTCGACCGCAAGGTGACCGTCGGCTACATGTACATGCTGAAGCTGAACCACCTGGTGGACGACAAGATGCACGCCCGCTCCACCGGTTCGTACAGCCTGGTGACCCAGCAGCCGCTGGGTGGTAAGGCACAGTTCGGTGGTCAGCGCTTCGGTGAGATGGAAGTCTGGGCGTTGGAGGCGTACGGCGCCGCCTACACCCTGCAGGAAATGCTCACCGTGAAATCCGACGACGTAAATGGCCGTACCCGCATTTACAAGAACATCGTCGACGGCGACCACCGGATGGATCCGGGCATGCCGGAATCCTTCAACGTACTGCTGAAGGAAATCCGGTCTCTCGGTATCAATATCGAGCTGGAAAACGACTGAGTGCGTGATGCCGCCTTCGGGCGGCGCGCCACCCGGGCGGCGTTGCCGCCCGACCCGGATTTAGGAAAGAATCGCGAGCGAAAGCTCCATACGGAGGACTGGCCTTGAAAGACTTGCTGAATCTGCTCAAAAGTCAGGGACAAGTCACGGAATTCGACAAACTGAAGATCGGTCTGGCGCCGCCGGACCTGATCCGTTCCTGGTCTTTTGGCGAAGTAAAAAAGCCGGAGACCATCAACTACCGTACGTTCAAGCCGGAGCGTGATGGCCTGTTCTGCGCGCGTATTTTCGGTCCTATCAAGGACTACGAATGCCTGTGCGGTAAATACAAGCGGCTCAAGCACCGGGGCGTGATCTGTGAGAAGTGTGGCGTTGAAGTCACCCTCTCCAAGGTTCGCCGTGAGCGCATGGGCCACATCGAGCTGGCCAGCCCGGTGGCGCATATCTGGTTCCTCAAGTCGCTGCCTTCGCGCATCGGCCTGATGCTGGACATGACGCTGCGCGACATCGAGCGGGTGCTGTACTTCGAGTCCTTCGTGGTGACCGAGCCGGGTATGACCACTCTGGAGCGCGGTCAGCTGCTGACCGACGAAGAGTACTTCGACGCGCTCGAGCAGTTCGGTGATGAGTTCGAAGCCAAGATGGGCGCCGAAGCGGTCCAGCAGTTGCTGCTGGAGCTTGATCTGCAGGAAGAGATCAACACCCTGCGCGAGGACATTGAGGCGACCAACTCCGACACCAAGCTGAAGAAGCTGTCCAAGCGCCTCAAGCTGATGGAAGGTTTCCACGCGTCCGGCAATGCGCCGGAGTGGATGATCATGACGGTGCTGCCGGTGCTGCCGCCGGACCTGCGTCCGCTGGTACCCCTGGACGGCGGCCGCTTCGCGACCTCCGACCTGAACGACCTGTACCGCCGGGTGATCAACCGTAACAACCGCCTCAAGCGGCTGTTGGATCTGAACGCCCCGGACATCATCGTGCGCAACGAGAAGCGCATGCTGCAGGAGTCCGTGGACGCGCTGCTGGATAACGGCCGCCGTGGCCGGGCCATCACCGGTTCCAACAAGCGCCCGCTCAAGTCCTTGGCCGATATGATCAAGGGCAAGCAGGGCCGTTTCCGTCAGAACCTGCTCGGTAAACGGGTGGACTACTCCGGCCGTTCCGTGATCGTGGTGGGCCCGACCCTCAAGCTGCACGAAACCGGTCTGCCGAAGAAAATGGCTCTGGAACTGTTCAAGCCGTTCATTTTCGCCAAGCTGGAAGCGCGTGGCCTGGCCACCACCATCAAGGCGGCCAAGAAGATGGTCGAGCGCGAAACCGCCGAGGTGTGGGACATCCTCGCCGAGGTGATCCGCGAACACCCGGTGATGCTGAACCGGGCGCCGACGCTGCACCGTCTGGGCATTCAGGCGTTCGAGCCGGTGCTGATTGAAGGTAAGGCGATCCAGCTGCACCCGCTGGTGTGCGCGGCGTTCAACGCCGACTTCGACGGTGACCAGATGGCGGTGCACGTACCGCTGACCCTGGAAGCCCAGCTCGAAGCCCGGGCGCTGATGATGTCCACCAACAACATTCTCTCTCCGGCCAGCGGTGAACCGATCATCGTGCCGACCCAGGACGTGGTTCTGGGGCTGTACTACATCAGCCGTGAGAAGGTGAACGTTAAAGGCGAAGGCCGGATATTCGCCGACATCGCCGAAGTATTGCGTGCTCTCGGTACACGGGAAGTGGAGCTGCACGCTCGTGTCCGCGTGCGCATCCACGAAGTGGTCAAGGATCAGGAAGGCCGCATCGAGGAAGCCACCCGTCTGGTGGAGACCACCCCGGGCCGCTGTAAGATTTGGGACATCGTGCCCGAAGGCATCGGCTTCGACATGGTCAACCAGAACATGACCAAGAAGGCGATCTCCAAGCTGCTGAACACCTGCTACCGGATCCTCGGTACCAAGGAAACCTGCATCTTCGCCGACCAGATCATGTATATGGGCTTCCGCGAAGCGACGCTGTCCGGCTCCTCCATCGGTGTCGAGGACATGGTGATCCCGGATGCCAAGGTGAAGCTGATCGCCGCGGCCGAGGAAGAAGTGCGCGAGATCGAGGAACAGTTCGCTTCCGGTCTGGTGACCCGTGGTGAGCGCTACAACAAGGTGGTCGACATCTGGGCGCGCACCAACGACCAGATCGCCAAGGCGATGATGGACAACCTGAACAAGGAAATCGTCGTTAACCGTAATGGTGAAGACGAGACCCAGGCGTCCTTCAATTCCATCTACATGATGGCCGACTCCGGCGCGCGGGGCTCCCCGGCGCAGATTCGTCAGCTGGCCGGTATGCGTGGCCTGATGGCGAAGCCGGACGGCTCAATCATCGAGACGCCGATCACCAGTAACTTCCGTGAGGGGCTGAACGTACTTCAGTACTTCATCTCCACCCACGGCGCCCGTAAGGGTCTCGCGGACACGGCACTGAAAACCGCCAACTCCGGTTACCTGACCCGCCGTCTGGTGGACGTGGCCCAGGACCTGGTGGTAACCGAGGAAGATTGCGGCACCGAAGACGGTCTGCTGATGACGCCGTTGATCGAAGGCGGCGACATCGTCGAGCCCCTGCGCGAGCGGGTGCTGGGCCGGACCGTGGCCCGCGACCTGGTGCGTCCGGGGACCGACGAGGTGGTCTTCACCGCCGGCACGGTGCTGGATGAAGTCTGGGTCGAGAAACTGGAGGCAATGGGCATCGACGAGATGATCGTTCGCTCGCCCATTACCTGTAAGACCAAGTGGGGCATGTGCTCCCGCTGTTACGGCCGCGATCTGGCCCGTGGCCACCGCGTTAACATCGGTGAGGCGGTCGGCGTTATCGCCGCCCAGTCCATCGGTGAGCCGGGCACCCAGCTGACTATGCGGACCTTCCACATCGGTGGCGCGGCGAGCCGGGCTTCCGCGGTGTCCAGCATTCAGGTCAAGCACGGCGGCAAAATCCGCTTCCACAACGCCAAGCACGTGCAGCACAAGGACGGTTTCGTGATCGTGTCCCGCTCCGCGGAGCTGGCGGTGGTCGATGACCTGGGGCGTGAGCGCGAGCGCTACAAGATGCCTTACGGCGCCATGGTCACCGTGGGCGAGGACGACCAGGCCGAAGCCGGCCAGGTGGTCGCCACCTGGGACCCGCACACCCACCCGATTATCGCCGAGGTGGAAGGTAAGGTTCAGTTCGGGGACATGGAAGAAGGTATTGCGGTGAACTACCAGACCGATGAGCTCACCGGTCTGACCAACATCGAAGTGCTTTCTACCCAGGATCGCCCCTCCGCGGGTAAGGACCTGCGTCCGGTGGTTCGCGTGGTGGATGCCAAGGGTAACCCCGTGGCACTGCCTAACACCGACGCGCCGGCGGCGTACTTCCTGCCCGGTGGCGCGCTGTCCGGTCTCAAGAACGGCGCCAAGATCGGCATGGGTGACGTGATCGCGCGGATTCCGCAGGAATCCTCCAAGACCCGTGACATCACCGGTGGTCTGCCCCGCGTGGCCGACCTGTTCGAGGCGCGTAACCCGAAAGAGGCCGCGATCCTCGCCGAGAAGAGCGGTGTCGTGTCCTTCGGTAAGGAAACCAAGGGCAAGGTACGCCTGGTGATCACGCCGGACGACGGCGGCACGCCCTACGAGGAGCTGATCCACAAATGGCGTCTGCTCAACGTGTTCGAAGGCGAGCACGTGGAGAAAGGCGAAGTGGTGTCCGACGGGCCGCTCAACCCCCACGACATCCTGCGCCTGATGGGTGAAGTGGAGCTGGCGCGTTACATCGTCAACGAGGTGCAGGAGGTCTACCGCCTTCAGGGTGTGAAGATCAACGATAAGCACATCGAGACGATCATCCGCCAGATGCTGCGTAAGGTGGAAATTACCGAGCTGGGCGATTCCGCCTTCATCAAGGGCGAGCAGATCGAATACGCCCGTCTGATGGAGGAGAACGAGCGCCTCAACGGGGACGACAAGATGCCCGCTCGTGGCGCACGTTTGCTGCTGGGTATTACCAAGGCGTCCCTGGCCACCGAATCGTTCATCTCCGCGGCGTCCTTCCAGGAAACCACCCGGGTGTTGACCGAAGCGGCGGTGACCGGCAAGGAAGACGACCTGCGCGGTCTCAAGGAAAACGTGGTGGTGGGTCGTCTGATCCCCGCCGGTACCGGTTACGCCTACCATATGGAACGGCGCCGCCAGCGCGAGGAAGCGCACGGCGATGGCCCGACCATGGACGAGGTGGAAGCCGCGCTTTCCGAAGCACTCAGCTCCTCCGACGAGGAGTAGTCGGCTCCGGGGGCGTCTTGACTTGACGCCCCCGGGTCCCTAGAATCCGTCGCCCCTGTCTATAGCCCGGAAAAGGCCGTGGACGGACCAAAGGGTGGCGAAACGAAGCGAAGTTCGTCACAGAACTGTAAGCGTGGAGCAGTAGTTTCATGGCAACTGTAAACCAGCTTGTGCGTAACCCGCGCAAGAGGAAGGTTGAAAAAAGCGACTCGGTCGCCCTGCAGGGCTGCCCGCAGCGTCGCGGTGTTTGCACCCGGGTGTACACCACTACCCCGAAAAAGCCGAACTCCGCGTTGCGTAAAGTGTGTCGTGTGCGCCTGACCAACGGTTATGAAGTGTCTTCCTACATTCCCGGGGAAGGTCATAACCTGCAGGAGCACTCCGTAGTGCTGATTCGTGGCGGTCGTGTAAAAGACCTGCCCGGCGTGCGCTACCACACCGTGCGTGGCACGCTGGACACCGCGGGTGTTCAGGACCGTAAGCAGCGCCGTTCCAAATACGGTGCCAAGCGGCCGAAGAAGTAAATCGAACCCCTTTTCTGACGGTCGGGCCGGTTGGCCCGATGGGATGAGTAAGGCCGGGCTCCGTCCCGGGTAACCCTGAAGCTTTCCCCGCCCCGGCGGGGTGAAAACGAGGAACACATCCGATGCCTAGAAGACGCGTCGTCGACAAACGCGAGATCCTGCCGGATCCGAAGTTC
>DGNT01000156.1:6002-19288 GCA_002389055.1 Alcanivorax sp. UBA4485 | reverse complement strand
GGGCCTATACCACCTACCTGACGTCTCAGTTTTTCCAGAATTTCATGCCCGAGTTATTCGCCGGTTCGTTCTTCGTCGCCATGGTGCTGGCGTTCCTGGTGTCCGGGGCACTCGGCGCCTTTGTCGAGTGGGCCATGGTGCGGCATCTGTACCGGCGACCGCTGGATACGCTGCTCGCCACCTGGGGGCTGAGCCTGATTCTTCAGCAGGCCTACCGGTCGATCTTCGGCGCCCGGGAAGTGGGTGTGGATCTGCCCGACTGGATGATGGGCGCGTTCAACGTCACCGACATGGTGCAGCTGCCGATTAACGGTCTGTTCGTAATGATCATCGCCTTGTCCATCGCGCTGGCGGTGTACCTGCTCATGTACCGCTCCGGCTGGGGCAAGAAAGTGCGCGCCGTGGTGCAGAACCGGCCCATGGCGGAAGCGGTGGGTATTAACACCGCCGGCGTCGACCGGGCCACCTTCGCGCTGGGGTGTGGCATCGCCGGGGTCGCCGGCAGCGCCTTCACCATGATCGGCTCCACCGGGCCGTCGTCCGGCCAGGCGTACATCGTCGATACCTTCCTGGTGGTGGTGTTCGGCGGCGCGCAAAGCCTGATCGGCACCATCGTGTCCGCGTTCGGCATCTCCCAGGCCCAGTCCACCATGGAGTTCTTCCTGAGTGGTTCCATGGCCAAGGTACTCACCCTGCTGGTGGTGGTGGGCATTCTCATGTTGCGTCCGGAAGGCCTGATGGCCTTGAAGGTCCGTCGCTAGGAGTCCGTGATGAAAACCAACTCTCCCCTTCAATGGCTGACTTCCCGGGAAGGCATCTACTACCTGTTGCTGGCTTTGCTGCTGGTGGTGGCGCTGCCGCTGCTGCTCGATCCCTTCCGCCTCAACATGGTGGGCAAGTACCTCACCTACGCGTTCGCCGCCGTCGGTCTGGTGATGTGCTGGGGCAAGGCCGGCATTCTCAGCCTCGGCCAGGGCGTGTTTTTCGGCCTGGGCGGCTACTGCATGGCCATGTTCCTGAAGCTCGAGGCGTCCACCCCGGAGGCCACCAAGCATCAGTCGACGCCGGGGATCCCGGATTTTATGGACTGGAACCAGATCACCGAGCTGCCGGCGTTCTGGCAGCCGTTCCACAGCTTCTCGTTCACCCTGATCGCGGTGATCGCGGTGCCGGTGCTGCTGGCCTTGATCATTGGCGTGGCGATGTTCAAACGCCGCGTGGGCGGCGTTTACTTCGCCATTATCACCCAGGCGATCGCCGCCATTCTGACCATCCTGATCATCGGTCAGCAGGGCCTCACCGGCGGCGTCAACGGCATCACCGATCTGCAAACCCTGATGGGCTGGAATATCCGCACCGACGCCGCCAAGTCGACGCTTTACTTTGTCTGCGTGGGTCTGCTGTTTCTCAGTTTATTCGTCTGCCGTCATGTCCAGAACGCCAAGCTGGGGCGGATTCTGGTGGCGATGCGCGACCAGGAGACCCGGGTGCGTTTCTCCGGCTACGACGTGGCCTCGTTCAAGGTCTTCGTGTTCTGCCTGGCCGCCGGCCTGGCGGGCATCGGCGGTGCGCTGTTCACCCTGCAGGTGGGCTTCATGTCGCCGTCGTTCGTGGGCATCGTGCCGTCCATCGAGATGGTGGTGTTCTGCGCGCTGGGCGGGCGTTACTCCCTGCTCGGCGGCGTGTACGGCGCGCTGCTGGTGAACGCGGCGAAAAGCGGCTTTTCCGAATCCTTCCCGGAACTCTGGCCCTATGCCATGGGGGCGCTGTTTATCGGCGTGGTGCTGGCCTTTCCCAACGGTCTGGCCGGTCTCTATGAGCGTTACATCATGCCGCTGGAGAAACGCTTGCCGGTGATTGGCAAGTACCTGGACAAGGACGATGACGCCGCGCCGCAAGCGCCGGCGCCGGCCTCCGATCAACTCAGCGCGGAGAAACCCTGATGAATGCGCAAAAGGAAAACTTCCTGCTCGCCGTGGAAGGTTTGACGGTGTCTTTCGACGGCTTCAAAGCGGTGGACGACCTGTCCTTCTATCTCGACCCCAAGGAGATCCGCGTGATCATCGGCCCCAATGGGGCCGGTAAAACCACGGTGCTGGATCTGATCTGCGGCAAGACCCGCGCCACCCAGGGCTCGATCCGTTTCGGCGGCAAGGAGCTTACCAAAATGAAGGAGCACCAGATCGTCCACGCCGGGGTGGGGCGGAAATTCCAGAACCCTTCGGTGTTCGAGGACCTGACCGTGTTCGAGAACCTGGAAGTCTCTTACCCGCAGGGTCACACGGTGATGGGGGCGCTGGCCTTCAAGCGGGACACGGCGGTGATCGAAGCGGTGGAAAGCATCGCCGACACCATCTTCCTGAGCGACCAGCTCAACGAGCCGGCGGGGCTGCTCAGCCACGGTCAGAAGCAGTGGCTGGAGATCGGCATGCTGCTGATTCAGAAGCCGGACCTGCTGATGCTAGACGAACCGGTGGCCGGCATGTCGGTGGCGGAACGCAAAAAGACCGCCGAGCTGCTGCGCGTGATCACCCGTGACCACACCGTGCTGGTGATCGAGCACGACATGCAGTTCGTCGGCGACATCGCCGACCGGGTCACGGTGATGCACCAGGGCAAGGTGCTCTCGGAAGGCTCCATCGACCATGTGAAGAAAGACCCGAAAGTCATCGAAGTCTACTTGGGGCACTGATCATGCTGAAGGTTTCCAATCACTCCGTGGCCTATGGCCAGAGCACCATCATCCGCGACCTGAATCTGGACGTGAACGACAACGAGATCGTCGCGGTGGTGGGGCGCAACGGCATGGGCAAAACCACGCTGATGAAGTCGCTGATCGGCATGACCCCCAGCCGCGGCGGCAGCGTGTCCCTGAACAACACCGATATAAGCGCCATGAAAAGCTTTCAGCGGGTGCGCGCCGGGCTCGGTTTCGTGCCCCAGGGGCGGATGATCTTCCCCGCCCTCACGGTGCGCGAAAACATCGAAACCGGTCTGGCCGCGGTGGGCGAAAAGAAAGTGCCCCGCGATCTCTATGAGCTGTTTCCGGTGCTGGAAGAAATGCAGCACCGGCGCGGCGGCAATCTGTCCGGTGGTCAGCAGCAGCAACTGGCCATCGCCCGCGCCCTGGCCACCCGCCCCAAGGTGCTGCTGCTGGATGAGCCCACCGAGGGTATTCAGCCCTCCATCATTCAGGAGATGGCGCGCACCTTGAAACGCATCCGCGACGAGCGCGGCCTGTCCATCGTGGTGTCCGAGCAGGTGCTCAGCTTCGTGATGGAGATCGCCGACCGGATTCTGGTGATCGAGAAGGGCGACATCGTTCACCAGGAAGACAAACAGGACGCCGACCAGAACAAGATCGCCAGCTATCTGGCGGTCTGAACACGCTAAACGAGAGCGAGGAGCAAGGTTATGCGACACGGTGATATTTCCAGCAGCAGCGATACCGTCGGGGTGGCGGTGGTCAACTACAAGATGCCGCGCCTGCACAGCCGCGCCGAGGTGCTCGACAACGCCCGCGCCATCGCCGAGATGATCAAAGGCATGAAGGTGGGCCTGCCGGGCATGGACCTGGTGGTGTTCCCGGAATACAGCACCATGGGCATCATGTACGACCCGGACGAGATGATGGACACCGCCGCCACCGTGCCCGGCGACGAAACCGCTATCTTTTCCGCCGCCTGCCGGGAAGCGAAAACCTGGGGCGTGTTCTCGCTCACCGGCGAGCGCCACGAGGAGCACCCGCACAAAGCCCCTTATAACACCCTGGTGTTGATCAACGACCAGGGCGAGGTGGTGCAGAAGTACCGCAAGTGCATCCCCTGGTGCCCTATTGAAGGCTGGTACCCCGGCGACACCACCTATGTCACCGAAGGCCCCAAGGGCATGAAGCTCAGCCTGATCATCTGCGATGATGGCAACTATCCGGAAATCTGGCGCGACTGCGCCATGAAAGGCGCCGAGCTGATCGTGCGCTGCCAGGGTTATATGTACCCGGCCAAGGAACAGCAGGTGATGATGTCCAAGAGCATGGCCTGGGCCAACAACTGCTATGTGGCGGTGGCCAACGCCGCCGGCTTCGACGGGGTGTATTCCTACTTCGGGCACTCGTCGATTATCGGCTTCGACGGGCGCACGCTCGGCGAGTGCGGCGAAGAGGAAATGGGCATTCAGTACGCCCAGCTCTCGATCAGCCAGATCCGCGACGCGCGCGCCAACGACCAGTCCCAGAACCACCTGTTCAAACTGCTGCACCGGGGCTACACCGGCATTCACGATTCCGGTGACGGCGACAAAGGCATCGCGGACTGCCCGTTCGAGTTCTACCGCACCTGGGTGATGGACGCCCAGAAAGCCCAGGAAAACGTGGAGGCCATGACCCGTACCACCGTGGGGGTGGCGGATTGCCCGGTGAAGGATTTGCCGGTGGACGGTAAAGAGAAGAATGCCTGAGTCCGCCATGCCCTTTATCAACGACCGCCTGCAGGAAAACCAGGAACGGCTGGCGCGGGAAGAACGGGCCAGCCGGCCGGAACGCGCGCCGCGCTTTGTGTTCGAGCCGGACGCGGTAATGGCGCGTCTGCGCGCCCGTATTGTCGGGCAGGCGTCGGTACTGGATGCCATGGAAGACATGCTGCGCGTGGTCAAGGCGGACATCGGCGACCCGCACCGGCCGCTGGCGGTGAATCTGTTCATGGGGCCCACCGGTGTCGGTAAAACCGAAACCGTGCGGCTGATCAGTGAAGCGATACACGGCCGCGCGGACGGCTTCTGCCGTATTGATATGAACACCCTGGCCCAGGAGCACTACGCCGCCGCGCTCACCGGAGCCCCGCCAGGCTATGTGGGCAGCAAGGAAGGGCACACTCTGTTCGACGTGGACCTGATTCAGGGGAGTTTCAGCAAGCCGGGCATCGTGTTGTTCGACGAGCTGGAAAAAGCCAGCACCGAAGTGATCCGCTCGTTGCTCAATGTGCTGGAAAGCGGCCGGCTGTTGTTGTCCGGCGGCACCCGCAGCATCGACTTCCGCAACACCCTGATTTTCATGACCAGCAACGTGGGCGCCCGCGAAGCCGGTGATTACCGCGCCCGCTTTCAGCACGGCTGGCGGCGCTGGCTGGGTCTTTCACCGCGCCGCGAGGATAGGGTGCTCGAGCGCGCTCTGCATCGTCACTTCGACCCGGAGTTTATCAACCGCATCGACCGGGTTCTGCCGTTCCAGCGCCTCGACGCCACCTGGCTGGACACTCTGCTGGATATCGAGCTGGGCAAACTCAATCAACGTCTGGCCCGGCGGCGCGCCCGTCTGGAGCTGGACAACAGCGCGCGGCAGTTTCTTTGCCGCGTCCATGACGACCGCTTCGGTGCCCGGGACCTTGCCCGCCGCCTGCGCGCCGAGCTGGAACCGGCGCTCGCCCGGGCTCTGCTGGACCGTCCCGCCGACGACACGTTTCTGGCGCTGCTGGACGGTGACCGGCTGAGTGTGGTGCCGGTGGGCGGTTAGCCGGGCAATACGTCATCTGACGTAGTCGCCGGGGCCTTTTCGCGAATGGTGGACGGCACGCCGATCACCGATATTCAAACCCACGGAATCACGCTTGCCCGAAAAACTGGAGGAACCGACACCATGGCTGAGACCATCATTAAAATCGATCTCGACACTTCTCCCTACGACAACGATATGGTGCACAACCGCTGGCATCCCGACATTCCCATGGCGGCGATGGTCAAACCCGGTGACGACTTTATCGTTGAATGCCACGACTGGACCGGCGGTCAGATCCATAACGACGACAACGCCGAGGACGTGCGCGACGTGGACCTCACCCAGGTGCACTTCCTGTCCGGCCCGGTGGGCGTGGAAGGCGCCGAGCCCGGCGATTTGCTGGTGGTGGATATTCTCGATATCGGCACCTTCGAGGAAAGCCAGTGGGGCTTCAATGGCTTCTTCTCCAAGCAGAACGGCGGCGGCTTTCTCACCGAACATTTCCCCGAAGCCCAGAAAACCATCTGGGATTTCAACGGCATGTTCACCAAGTCCCGGCACATCCCCGGCGTCGAATTCGCCGGCCTGATCCACCCGGGGCTGATCGGCTGCCTGCCGTCCAAGGACATGCTCAACGAATGGAACACCCGCGAAAAAGAACTCTATGACACCGAGCCGGACCGCGTGCCCGGGCTGGTCAACCTGCCGTACGCCGATACCGCCCATATGGGCAAGCTCAAGGGCAACGAGAAAGCGGCGGCCGCCGCCGAGGGCGCGCGCACCGTACCGCCCCGGGAGCACGGCGGCAACTGCGACATCAAGGACCTGTCGCGCGGCTCGCAGATCTACTTTCCGGTGTATGTCAAAGACGCCGGCCTGTCCGTGGGCGACCTGCACTTCAGCCAGGGCGACGGCGAGATCACTTTCTGTGGCGCCATCGAAATGGCCGGCTGGATTCACATGCGCGTCAGCCTGATCAAGGGCGGCATGGAGAAGTACGCGATCAAGAACCCGATCTTCAAACCCAGCAAGATCGCGCCCAAGTACGACGACTACCTGATCTTCGAAGGCATCTCCGTGGACGAGCAGGGCAAGCAACACTACCTGGACGTGCACATCGCCTACCGTCAGGCGTGCCTCAACGCCATCGAGTACCTGAAGAAGTTCGGCTATACCGGCGCCCAGGCCTATTCGCTGCTCGGCTGCGCGCCGGTGCAGGGCCACATCAGCGGGGTGGTGGACGTGCCCAACGCCTGCGCCACCTTGTGGCTGCCCACCGACATCTTCGACTTCGATCTCAAGCCCGGCGTCGACGGCCCGCAACACAGCGTTGCCGGCAGCACCGACGTGCCGTTGGCCAAGGATAAATAGGGGAGGGCGCCACCATGCCGCTGTACGACTATAAATGCACCGACCACGGCCTGTTCCACGAGCTGGTGCCGGTGCAGGCGTCCGGGGAAACCTGCCCCTGCCCCACCTGCGGCGTGCTGTCCGCGCGGGTCATTCTGGTCGCCCCGGAGGTCCTGGACATGGCCCCGGAGCGACGCTCGGCCTTCGAGCGCAACGAACGGGCCCGCCACGAACCGCGCCGCGGCAACTCGCACTCGGAGAAGGAGCAAGGCTGCTGCCACCACGAACGCCACAAACCCAAGGTCTTCTACACCGCCGAAGGCAATAAGATGTTTCCCTCGGCCCGACCCTGGATGATCAGCCACTGAGTTAGTTGATAGTTGATAGTTGACAGTTGATAGCTGCGCGATTGAAGTTTTCGGCGCATTGAAGCGAAGAGGCCGCGCCCAAGGTTTGGGCGCGGCCTCTTTGTTGTCGGGCTCCGCGGGCGTTGCCCGCGTCGCTATCAACTATCCACTATCAACTGTCAACTAAAACAGGACCATGCCGAGGCTTTCGGCGACGCAGGCGGGTTTGTCGCTGCCTTCCAGTTCGATGGTGACTTCGTTGCAGAGCAGGTAGCGGCCGTCGCCTTTGGCGGCGACGGATTTCATTACGAAGCGGCCGCGTACGCGCGCGCCGGCGGGCACCGGTGCCAGGAAGCGGCAGCTGTTGAGGCCGTAGTTCAGGCCCGCCTTGGCGCCTTCGACGGCGTAGATTTCGTCCTTGAACATGGGGATCAGCGACAGCGTCAGATAGCCGTGCGCGATTGGGCCGCCCATGGGCGATTCTTTCTTGGCGCGCTCCACGTCCACGTGAATCCACTGGTGGTCGCCGGTGGCTTCGGCGAACTGATTGATGCGCTCCTGGCTGACCGTCATCCATTCGGTGACGCCCAGTTCCTTGCCTTCCCAGCTTTTCAGCTCTTCGGGGCCGTTGATTGTCAGCATTGGTCTCTCCTCGAACGATTCAAAAAGGAGATAGCTTCAGGCTTCAAGGCGCAAGCTTCAAGCTGAAAAACGGTGCTTGCCGGGGGCTGCCGGCTTGTGGCCTGAAGCCGATGTTGTATCCTGCCGTGAGGTTTCTTCGAGGTTCTTCATGCACATCCATATTCTCGGCGTCTGCGGCACCTTCATGGGCTCGCTGGCGCAACTGGTCCGGGCCCAGGGGCACCGGGTCACCGGCTCCGATCAGAACGTCTACCCGCCGATGAGCGACCAGCTCAGCGCCGCCGGCATTGAGTTGATCCAGGGCTACGATCCGGCGCAGCTGGAGCCGGCCCCGGATCTGGTGGTGATCGGCAACGCTCTGAGCCGCGGCAACCCGGCGGTGGAGCATGTGCTCGACCAGGGCATGCCCTACACGTCCGGCGCGCAATTGCTCGCCGAGGTGGTGCTGCCCGGGCGCTGGGTGCTGGCGGTGGCCGGCACCCACGGTAAAACCACCACCGCGTCCATGCTGGCCTGGATTCTGGAACACGCCGGCCTCGACCCGGGCTATCTGATCGGCGGCGTGCCGGGTAACTTCGGGGTTTCCGCGCGGCTCGGCGGCACGCCGTTCTTCGTGGTCGAGGCAGACGAATACGACACCGCCTTTTTCGACAAGCGCAGTAAGTTCGTCCACTACCGGCCGCGCACCGCGGTACTGAATAATCTGGAGTTCGACCACGCGGATATCTTCCCGGATCTGGCCGCGATTCAGACACAGTTTCACCATCTGCTGCGCACCGTGCCGTCGTTGGGCCGGGTGATCCTGCCCCATGGCGAGGCGGCCCTGGAAGAGACGCTGGCGCGGGGCTGCTGGAGCGAGGTGGAGCGGTTCGGCGAACAGGCCGACCCGGGCTATCGACTGGAGCGCCCGGACGGCTCCCGTTTCACCGTTCTGGAAAAGGGGACAGATATTGCCGTGGTCGATTGGTCGCTCACCGGCCGCCACAACGTCAATAACGCCATGGCGGCGCTGCTGGCGGCGCGCCATGTGGGCGTGACCCTGGAAGACGGCGCCGCCGCCCTGGGCCGTTTCCAGGGTGTGAAGCGTCGCATGGAGCTGCGCGGCGAAGTGGACGGCGTGCGCGTCTACGACGACTTCGCCCACCACCCCACCGCCATCGCCACGACCCTGGACGGGCTGCGCCGCCGGGTCGGCGACGAGCCGGTGCTGGCGGTGATCGAACCGCGCTCCAACACCATGCGTCTGGGCCGTCACCGTGAGGCGCTGGCCGCCAGCGCGCGCGACGCGGACCAGGTAATCTGGTATCAGCCACCGGGACTGGAGTGGTCGTTGGAGGCGGTGGTCGCCGGGTCGCCGGTGCCGGCCCGCGTGGAAACCGACCTGGACGCCCTGGTGGCGTCGGTGGCGGCCCAGCCCGGTCCGCTCAACGTGGTGATTATGAGCAACGGCGGCTTTGGCGGCGTGCATGAAAAGCTGCTGACGGCACTGCGTCAACGGTCGCCGCAGCAACGGCTGCCGCGTCAACGTTCAACCTCCGGGAGTGACAAGCATGAGTGAGTCAGGCCGCCAACGGGTCACCCTGGCGTTTACCGGCGCGTCCGGCGCCCCCTATGGCCTGCGGTTACTGCAGTGTCTGCTGGCGGCGGATTGCGAAGTGTTCGTGATCCTGTCCAAGGCGGCACGGGTGGTGATCGGCATGGAAACGGATTTGAGTCTGCCCGCCGGCACCGGCAAGGCGGAGGCCGCGTTGCGTGATTTCGCCGCCACCGAAAAGGGCGTGCTCACGGTGTGCGGTTTGGAGCAGTGGACCGCGCCGGTGGCGTCTGGCTCCGGCGCGCCGGCGTCGATGGTGGTCTGCCCCTGTTCGACCGGCACGCTTTCGGCGATTGCCAGCGGTGCCAGCGACAATTTGATCGAGCGGGCGGCGGACGT
Organism: Alcanivorax sp. UBA4485; assembly: GCA_002389055.1. Classification (GTDB taxonomy): domain Bacteria; phylum Pseudomonadota; class Gammaproteobacteria; order Pseudomonadales; family Alcanivoracaceae; genus Alloalcanivorax. The sequence continues at coordinate 9,528 of DGNT01000156.1, read as the reverse complement.
GGCGCTGAAGGAACACCGCCAGTTGATTCTGGTGCCCCGGGAAAGCCCGTTCTCGGCCATTCATCTGGAAAACATGCTCAAGCTGTCGCGCCTGGGGGTCACCATCCTGCCGGCGGCGCCGGGCTTTTATCATCGCCCGCAAAGCGTGGCGGATCTGGTGGATTTCGTGGTGGCGCGGATTCTCGACCAGCTCGGCGTGGAACAGACCCTGGTCAAGCGCTGGGGCGAGTGACGGCGCGGCGGCGTCAGCCGCCGGTCAACAGATGACCGGCTAGCCCCAGGCTGAAGCCGGCGACCGCCCCCAGGGGCGGGCCCCAGTGATAGCGCAGTCTGGCCTGGGGGGCGATGTCCTGAAAGATCAGATAGAGAATGCCGCCGGCGGCGAACACCATAATCGCGCCCAGCAGTTGGTGCGCGTCGGCCAGCCAGGCCGCGCCGACCCAGGCGGATAACGGCCCCAGTAATGCCAGCGCGGTGAACACCCACAGCAAACGCCGGGCGCTGACCTGTGTGCCTCGGCGCATCTCACGATAGGCGTTGAAACCTTCCGGCCCGTTCTGCAGGGCGATCAGCAGCGCCAGCAAAACGCCCCCGCCCTGGCCGGCGGCCAGAGTGGCGCCCAGGGCGATGGCTTCGGGAATGAAATCCAGCAACATGGCCATCAGTTGCGCGCCGGCGCCGCCTCGCCGGGCCAGCGCCCGATCGGCGAGCATGAACACTACGCCGCCGGCGACGAACGCCAACAGCGTGACGGCTTGGGGTAAGCGGGCGCTGCCTTCGGGGATCAGCACCAGCGCCACGGCGGCGAGCAGGGCGCCGCCGCCGAAGGCAATCACGCTATGCCGGAATTCCGCTTCCAGCCAGTTGGGGTGAATACGTTCATAACGGGCGAGCAGGCCGCCCAGCGGGATGGTGGCGCCGGCCACCAGGCTGAGTAGCAGCGCTTGGGGTAACGCCTCCATGGTCCGGGCTCCGCGTTACAGGCTGTAGTGGATCGGCACGGTCACTTCAATCAGTTCCGAGGCCAGCTCCGAGGGGGGCTCCGGGAACCGCAGGCGGCGCACCAGCTCCAGGGATTGCTGGTCGAGGATACGGCTGTTGGAACTGGTCTTGAGGTTGACGTCCTGGGCGCGGCCATCGCTGTCCAGAAAGAATTCCACGACCACCACACCTTGCTGGCGCCGCATGCGCGCCCGTGCCGGATACTCCTTATTGTATTCAATGGTATCGCGGACCTTACCCAGATAGCGATCCATCAGGTTGTCGTGGTCGCCGCTTTGGCGCACGCCTTCGCCGGGGTCGCCGGCAATGCCCTTCTGGCCTTGGGGCTGCTGCTGGGCCTGGTCGGCGGTGCGGGTTTCCGTATCCTGCTTCTCCGCGGGCGCCGCCGGTTCGGTTTCCGGCTCAGGTTCCGGTTCGGGCTTCGGCTCCGGTTTCGGTTCCGGTTTGGGCTCGGGTTTCGGCTTCGGCTCGGGCTTGGGTTCCGGTTTGGGTTTCGGTTTTGGCTCCGGCTTGGGTTCCGGCTTTGGCTCGGGTTGCGGTTTTGGTGCCGGCTCCGGGGCGGTGGCCACCGGGCTGTCACTGGGCTTTGGCGCCAGATTCAGGGTGACCGACTGCTGTTGGCCCTCCTTGGCGGGGCGCCCACCGGCCAGGGTCATGCTGCCCACACCCACCAGCAATACGGCGTGGGCGGCCAGGGCCAGGCTCCAGGCGAGAATCACGCGGGGTTTGGACATCACGGTGTGCTTTTACTCCGGGTTACCAGGCGTACTTCTTCCACGCCGGCGTCGCGCAGGGTTTCCAGGCTGTCACGCAGGGTGCTGAGCGCGGTGTCGGCGTCGGCCATCAGGCGCACCGGCTGTTTGGCGTCGGTGCCTTCGGCGGCCTTGGATTGTGTCGCGTCGGTGTCGGACGCGGCGGCCCGCCGGTGCTCACGGATCAAATCGGCCACCCGGGTCGTATCCACCGGCTGGCCCTGATGCAGCAGCCGGCCTTCCTTGTCCAGCACCAGCATGAACTGATCCAGGTTTTCCTTGGTGTCGGCGCTGGCGCTGTCCGGTGCATCCACGTTCCCTTCCGGTCGTGGCGCCAGCTGGCCAGCCACCATGAAGAAGATCAGCAGCAGGAACACCACATTGATCAGCGGCAGCACCGGCTCCAGGGGCGGGCGGCGGCCACTGTCCGGGGATTCCAGATTCATGGCATCAGCTCCAGCTGCACGTCCTCGATGCCGGCGGCGCGGGCCGCGTCCAGGGTGGCAAGGGCGGCCTGCAGCGGCGCGTCCGCTTCGCCGGTGATCAATACCGTGTCGTCCCGCCCTTGCAGGCGCTCCGCCAGGGCCGTTACCGCATAGCGTTCGCCTTCCATCTCCACCTGACCGTCGGCGGTCACCGTCAGCGTCAGCCAGTCCTTATCCTCACGCTGCTCGCTGGCCTCGCTGGGCAGCACATTGACCGGCAGATCCTTCCAGTCGCCAAAGCGGCTGGCGAGCATGAAGAAAATCAACAGGATGAACACCACGTCGATCAGTGGTGTCAGGCTGATGGTCGGGGAGCGATGGCGTTCCGGTTCCAGGTGCATGGATCAGCCGCCGACGGCGACCCGGCGCGGGGCCTGATCGCGGGCCGGTGCTTCGGCGCTGGCCGGTTGCGCGGCGCCTTGCCGGCGTACCTGTACTTTCAGGCGGGCCAGGCGGTCCTGCAGTTTTTCCCGGCACAGCTCAATGGTGCGGTCGGCCCAATGGAAGGCCGCCAGCGCGGGGATCGCCACGGTAAGACCGGCGGCGGTGGTGAGCAGCGCTTCCCAGATGCCGCCGGACAGAATCGACGGGTCCACCTGGGAGCCGGCGGCTTCCAGCGCCTGGAAGGCGCCGATCATGCCGAACACGGTGCCCAGCAGGCCGATCAACGGCGACAGCGCGCTGATCACTTCCAGGGTGCGCAGGCCGCCGCGCATGTCTTCCAGCGCCTCGCGGCCGCGCCGCAGGCTGTCCTCTTCCCAGCTGTCCGCGTCCATGGCGCGATTGTGCCAGGCGCTCAACACCACCTGATCCACCGGCGAGCGCCCGGCGTCACCGACCACCGGCGCGTCGCCGCGTTCCAGGCTTTCCAGCAGGGCGTCGGCCTGCTTGCTGGCCACCGGCCGCAGGCGGGCGAACTGGAGCATCTTGGTGATCAGCGTGGCCAGAGCCACCACTGACAGTACCGCCAACAGCCACATGGCGGGGCCGCCGGCAACAAACCACTCCGGAAGTTGAAGCTGCAAGGAAGACATCATGTCCGAACTCCTGTTGACGGGCGCATACCGCCATCACGGAAACAAAGGGCAGAAAAAAAGGCGATATCGCCAGAGAGCCGGAGTCTAGCAGTTCAGGGCCTGAATGCAAGTCATTCCTATTTACATTTCAAGGTCTCTGGGAGCCTGCCGACCGGCGTTGCCGGCCTTTCGCTTGCAAGGCAAGCTCTCACAAATCCGAGCTTGGCAGCGGCCTTGGCGGTGAAGTTCCCCAAGGAGCGCCGGGATCGGG
>DGNT01000156.1:0-5949 GCA_002389055.1 Alcanivorax sp. UBA4485 | reverse complement strand
GGGCCCACCCGATCCCGGTGCGCGCCTTCTGGAGAGGACGGGTTTCCCGGCCCGAACCAGCTTTAACGCTGCATCAGCGTGTAGTTGTAGTCGGACTCGATTTGCTCGCCGTCGGCGTTCAGCATTTCCACCGCATTGGTGGCTTTCTGCAGAAAGCGGAACTGCTCCGCCGGATCGGTGGGGTTAAGGATAAACAGCGGGTAGGACTTGCCGTTCACGGACTGGCGTTCCGCGATCCAGTTGCCCCGGTCCACGTCGCTGCCGCCGGCCTTGGCGCCGTCCAGAAAGGTCTGACGCAGCTCAAAGCGTGACGGTTGGTCCGCTTCATCCCGGTACAGCGTCAGGGTGGCCTGAATTCCAGAGCAGTCCGCGCAGGGCAGCACGCCCTGATAGACCGTTTTGCTGGCTTTCGGGTCCGGTTGCACTTCGGGCGCGGTTTGACAGCCGGCCAGTGCGAACACGGCGCCGAGAGTAAGAACGGAAAGGGCTTTTTTCATTTTGGTCTCCCTGACAAAGGATAAGAGTTGTCAGTATAGACCGCGCACCGTGAACGGATTCACAGCTTTAACAGTGTTTAACCGTGAAGGGCGGGTCAGTCCCGGCGGCGCGCCAGGTAGCGTTGCACCCCTTCCGCAATCAGGAAGACCACTCCCAAAGCGATTAGAAAATACAGCAGAATCATATTTCCCCAGACCAGTGAGTCAGCCGAAAGCTTGATGCCAAGCCATTTTTTGCATTTGAGAATAGGGCAGCGGCGGCCCTGAAAACAGTAACTTACTGTTAATGCTTGTAAGAATAAGGGCTTATGCAATTAGCGTCATTGGACTTTAGTAGAAAGGGGACCCGGGTCACAGTTCGCGGCCATCATGCCGGGTGACCGGGTCCGTCTGGAGGGGGGATTCAGCCGAGCAGTTCCAGCGGGCCGGTGCGCTCGATACCGCGCTGATAGGCCGGGCGCGCTTCCACGCGCTGAATGAAGTCGCGGATATGCGGCAAGGCGTCCAGGTTGGCGCGGGCGCCGGCGGCCTGCAGCGGGAAACTCATCTGCACGTCGGCGGCGGTCAGTGCCTCGCCGGCGAACCAGGTGTGGCTGGCGAGATGGCTTTCCACCAGGCGCAGCTGGTCTTCGATACGCGGCTGCACGAAGCCGCCCACCAGGCCGCCGCTGATTTTTTTGGCGATCGGCTTGGCGAAGAACGGCATCGGCGTCTTGGGGACCCGGCTGAAGATCAGCTTCATCACCATCAGCGGCATCAGTGAGCCTTCCGCGTAGTGCAGCCAGTACTGATAGTGCAGCCAGTTGGGGTCGTCCACGGCGGGTTTGAGGCGGCCGCCGCCGTGCTTTTCCACCAGGTACTCGATAATAGCGCCGGATTCCGCCACCACGGTGTCGCCGTCGGTGATCACCGGTGACTTGCCCAGGGGGTGCACCCGGCGCAGCGCTTCAGGGGCCAGCATGGTGTTGGGGTCGCGTTTGTAATGCTCGATTTCGTAGGGAATGCCGAGCTCCTCGAGCAGCCAGACAATGCGTTGCGAGCGGGATTTTTCCAGATGGTGGACGATGATCATTGAGCTTCCCCGATACGGTAAGGGTAGTGAATGCAGCGCAGAGCATAGCACCGGGCGGCCTGCTTTGCCGTCAAGGCAATACCTGAAAAGCTTACCGATGAACGGGGCGGAACACCGCGGCGGACATAAGATCAGCCGCCGCTGCCGGCGGCGCGCGCCTGGGCCTGGGTGACCGCCGCCGCCGCCTGGGCGCCGGGCAGACGGTGCACTGCCTCCAGCACGTCGTCGAGTACCGCCTGGCTCTTCCAGGCCGAGGGGGTGTTAACGATGGCCGATACCGCCCAGGTGGTGTTGTTGCTGTCGCGGGTGAAGCCGGCCACCGCGCGCACATTGGTGAGTGAGCCGGTCTTGATGTGGCCTTCGCCGCGCAGGCCGGTGTCGCGCAGCCGGTTGTGCATGGTGCCGTCCATGGCCACCAGCGGCAGCGAGGCGATCAGCTCGGCGGCGAACGGGCTGCGCCAGGCCTGCTGCAGCATTTTGATCTGCTCCATGGGGCTCATGCGCGCGTTGCGGGACAGGCCGGCGCCGTTGTCCAGCACTACCGCGCGCGGGTCCATGCCTTTCAGCGCCATCCAGTCCTTGATGGTGCGCTCGGCGGCGGCCAGGTCGTCGCGGTCCTCCGCCAGGCGGTGTTCGGCGCCGATGGTCAGGTAGAGCTGGCGCGCCATCACGTTGCTGCTCCACTTGTTGATGTCGCGGACCATGGTGACCAGGTCCGGCGATGAGGTGGTGGCGAGCAGGTCGGCGCCGGTGGGCAGGCGGTCGAAGCGGGTAGCGCCGGTAAGGGTGCCGCCCAGCTGTTGCCACAGGCCGCGGATAATGGCGGCGGTGTAGGTTTCCTGGCTCATCAGCGACAGATAGTCGCCGGCCCGGCACCCGGGCGGCAGCGAGCCGGTGGCGGTGACCGTGATGCGGCCGTTGTCCTGGTAGCTGGGCTCCAGTTTGAGGCGGCGGCCGGACGGGCAGCGGCCGCCGCGGGTCAGGGTGATCTGGTTGTCCAGGGTCACGGCGTCGGTGACCGGATCCATCCAGGCGCTGACCCCGTCCTTGCGGGCTGCGAACTGGAAGTGAAACACGTTCAGATTGGTGAGCAGGGCGTGGGGCTCCACCAGAAAGGGCGCGTGGGGGTCGTTGCCGTCATCGTCGAAATGCGGCTGGCCGTGGGGCAGCCGGAAGTAGGAGTCATCCAGCACCAGGTCGCCTTGCACCTGACGGATGCCGTAGGCGCGCAGATCGCGCAGCAACTGCCAGAGCCGTTCCTCGGTGAGCTTGGGGTCGCCGGCGCCGACCAGGAACAGGTCGCCGTGCAGGACATCGCCCTTCAGTTCGCCGTTGGTGTAAACGCGGGTGTGCCATTTGAAACTGGGGCCGAGCAGTTCCAGCGCCGCGTAGGTGGTCAGCAGCTTCATGGTGGAGCCCGGGTTCATCACCCGGTCGGCGTTGACGAAGCGCGCTTCGCCGGGGCCGTCGAGAGGCACGGCGGCGAGGGCCAGCGCTTCGTCCGGCAGTTGCAGCGCTTCCATGCGCTCCATGATCCGCTCCGGCCAGTCTTCGGCGCCGGCGGGGGCGGTCAGGAGGGTGGCGGCAACAACAATCGACAGAACACGAACGGCAAGCCGCATAAGTCCGGAACTCTCCCTGTTTAGGGTGCAAGGGGTTAGTGAACACTAGCGTAAAGGAAAAGCCGGGGGCGGTCAGGAGGGCGTTGGTAGGGCAATTGTAAATTCTTAAAGCGCTCAACGTGGCGGGGTTCGTGCCGTGGTTTGTTATAGTGGCGTCGCGGATCGCCCACCCTGCCCAACGAGGAAACCTGGATGTCCAAACTGTTGCTTAACCTGCGCCGGGTGCCCGATGACGAGCGCGATGAGATCTGCGCGCTGCTGGATCAGCACGGCATCGCCCATTATCAGACCGAACCCAGCGTTTGGGGTGTTTCCGCCGGCGGCATCTGGCTGAGCGACGATCAGGATTGGGAGCGGGCCCGGCCGTTGCTGGCGGGCTATCAGCGGCGCCGTCTCGAGCAGCAGCGCGCCGCCTTCGAGCAGGCGCACCAGCGCGGCGAACCCACCACCGTGTGGCGCAACCTGCGCGCCCGGCCCCTGCGGGCCTTGGCGTTTCTGATCGCCGCCATCGCCGTGCTGCTGATCACGGTGGTGCCGTTCGTAACGCTGGGCTAACCCGCCTTGTGCGAGCGGGCCATGCCCGCGAAAGGGAGCGAAGCTCCCGGCAGGATGCCAGAGAGATGTCTAACGGCAGCTCCATCAGCCTCTCTGGGATCCTGCCGGGTGGCTGGGAGCCACCCTTTCGCGGGCGAGGCCCGCTCCTACAAGGTGGTTAGACCTCGCGGGCCAGGTTCTCCGGGTCGCCCACATCGATGCCTTTGTGCTGCAGGTCGGCGTGGTAGGAGCTGCGCACCATGGGGCCGGAGGCCACCGAGGTGAAGCCCATCTTGCGGCCTTCCACCGCGAACATTCTGAAATCGTCCGGGTGCACGTAGCGCTCCACCGGCGCGTGGAACTTGCTGGGCTGCAGGTACTGGCCGATGGTGATCATATCCACGCCGTGGTCGCGCAGATCGCGCAGCGTTTCCAGAACCTGATCATTGGTCTCGCCCAGGCCCACCATAATGCCGGACTTGGTGGGCACGTCCGGGCGCCGCTCGCCGAAGCGCTGCAGCAGTTTCAGAGAGTGCTCGTAGCGGGCGCCGGGGCGGGCCTTTTTGTACAGGTGCGGCACCGTTTCGATGTTGTGGTTGAACACGTCCGGCGGGGTGGCGTCGAGAATATCCAGGGCGTCGTCCAGGCAGGGGCGGAAATCCGGCGTCAGGATTTCCACCTTGGTGTCCGGGCTCAGCGCGCGCACTTCACGGATGCACTCGGCGAAATGGGCGGCGCCGCCGTCGGGCAGATCGTCCCGGTCCACCGAGGTGATCACCACGTACTTGAGCCCCAGGTCGGCCACCGATTCCGCCAGGTGCTTGGGTTCGTCCGGGTCGAGGCCGTTGGGCCGGCCGAAGCCCACGTCGCAGAACGAGCAGCGCCGGGTACAGATGTCGCCCATGATCATGAAGGTGGCGGTGCCGCCGCCGAAGCATTCCGGCAGGTTGGGGCAGGCCGCTTCCTCGCACACGGTGTGCAGCTTCTGCTTGCGCAGCATCGATTTGATGCGCTGAATTTCGCCGTTGGCGGGTACCCGCACGCGAATCCAGTCCGGTTTGCGCTCGCGCGTCGGACGGACTTCGTTGACCAGCGGGATGGTGCGGACCTTGTCGGCGCCGCGTAGTTTGTCGCCGATTTTAACCTTCGCTTTCACCGGGCGGTCGGCCTGGGCTTCGCTCATGGCGGTCTCTCTTACGGTTGTGTGCCTTTTGGGCGTCATTGATCGGCGCCAGTATACCAACTTGGTGGCGGGGCTGTCCGGGGCACGAGCCCCAGCCGGCGCGACAGAATGGTAACCAGATCCTGCTCCAGGGTCTGGCGGGACACCGACACGCCCTCGGCGGCCAGGCTGGTCACTGGCTGGCCAGCGTAGCCACAGGGGTTGATGCGCCGCCAGGGCGCCGGGTCCGGTTCGCGGTTGAGCGACAGACCGTGGTAGCTGCCGCGCTGGCGGATGCGCAGCCCCAGCGAGGCGATCTTGGCGCCCGCCACATAGACGCCGGGGGCGCCGGGCCGGTTTTCCGCGTCCAGGCCCTGGTCGCGCAGGTACTCCACCACGCTGTCTTCAATGGCGGTGACCACGGCGCGGGCGCCCAGGCCCAGCCGGCGCACGTCCAGCAGCAGGTAAATCACCGTCTGCCCGGGGCCGTGGTAGGTCACCTGGCCGCCCCGGTCGCTGTGCACCACCGGGATATCGCCGGGGTCGAGGATGTGTTCCGGCTTGCCGGCCTGGCCCAGGGTGTAAACCGGCGGGTGCTCCAATACCCAGAGTTCGTCGCCGGTGTGCGCGTCGCGCTGCTCGGTGAAATCCTTCATCGCCTGCCAGCAGGGCGGGTAGTCGACGCGGGGGAAATAACGCACGGTCACGGGCGAGGCTGGCATGGCGGGCGCCGGCTCAGAGGGTGATTTTAACGTGCGGGCAGGCATCCAGATCCCGGTAGATGTTTTCCACCTGTTCGCGGTGGTGCAGCGTCACGCTGGCGGTGATCGACACGAAGTTGCCTTTGGTGCTGGGGCGGCTGCTCAGATGGGCGTGGCGGTCGAAATCCGCCAGATGCTGTTCCAGGATGTCCGCCACCGCGTCTTCCAGGGGCGCGTCGGCGGCGCCCATGACCTTGAGCTGCATGTCGTGGGGAAAGTCCCACAGGTCTTCGCGGATCGCCATGGTCGGTCTCTCTTCGTCGGGTCGAGCTTCGGTTCGGTGTCTCAATCCAGGCCGCAA
>DGNT01000046.1 GCA_002389055.1 Alcanivorax sp. UBA4485 | reverse complement strand
TGGTCAGCGAGGAAATCTCCCGGGCCGGCCTGACCGGCATCGGCTGGGGCCTGCACACCGAAATCGTGGCGCCCTATATCGAGCACTACGGTTCCGAGGAAATGAAGCAGCGCCTGCTGCCGAAGATGGTCAGCGGCGAGCTGATCGGCGCCATCGCCATGAGCGAACCTGGTGCCGGCTCCGACCTGCAGGGCGTCAAGACCAACGCCGTGAAGGACGGTGATCACTATATCCTCAACGGCTCCAAGACCTTCATCACCAACGGCCAGAACGCCGACATCGTGATCGTGGTGGCCAAGACCGACCCCAGCAAAGGCGCCAAGGGCACCAGCCTGTTGATCGTCGAAGAGGGCATGGAAGGCTTCCAGAAAGGCAAGAACCTGAAGAAAGTGGGCATGAAAGCCCAGGACACGTCGGAGCTGTTTTTCCAGGACGTGAAAGTGCCGGTGGAAAACCTGATCGGCGACGAAGGCATGGGCTTCATCTACCTGATGCAGGAACTGCCCCAGGAACGCCTCGGCATCGCCATCAACGGCCTGGCCATGGCGGAAAGCGCTTTCGAACACACTCTGGAGTACGTGAAGGAGCGCAAGGCGTTCGGCCAGCGCGTCGCCGATTTCCAGAACACCCAGTTCAAGCTCGCCGAGATGCGCACCAAGCTCGACGTGGCCCGCGCCTACGTGGACCGCTGCCTGGAGATGCATCTCAAGAAGGAGCTGGACATCCCCACCGCCGCCGGCGCCAAGTACTGGGTCACCGACCTGCAGTGCGAGATCATCGACGAGTGCCTGCAGCTGCATGGCGGCTACGGCTACATGTGGGAATACCCGATCGCCCGTATGTACGCCGACGCCCGTGTACAGCGTATTTACGGCGGCACCAATGAAATCATGAAAACCATCATCGCCCGCGCTCTGCTGGCCGGTTGATGACGGGCCGCCGCGGCCCCGCACGGGGCCGTGGCCGGCCGCACCGCTCTTAAAAGGCGACCGGCCGGTCGCCTTTATTTGATCAAAAACCACCAGTTTTACATTCCCCGCCTTCTCCCTACCGGAGTGCGAGTTTATTCTTACGCCACCGGTGTAAAACCCGGTAATTTTATGGTGTCCCGCGCCAGCGGAATGACGGGGCAGGGCACCGTTTTAGGCTCGATTTGATGGAGAACATTATGAAAATAAGAGGCGCATTGATCGCCGGTTCCGTGCTGTCACTGGCATCCGGTACCGCCGCCGCTTCAGGTTTTGGCGTGTCTTATCAGTCCGTATCCGCCATGGGCACCGCCTATGCCGGCTCCGCGGTACTCAGCGAGGACGCCACCAACCAATGGTACAACCCCGCCACCCTGGCCGGCCTGAACACCGCCGAGGTGTCCATCGCCGCCCACCAGGTATGGATCGACACCAGCTTCAAAGCCAACGGCGCCTCCGGCCCCGGTGATTTCGAAGACGTGGAGCCGTTCGTCGGCAGCGCCTTCCTGGCCATGCCGTTCAACGACCGCGTGACCTTCGGCCTGGGCATCAACGCCCCCTACGGCACCAAGATCGAATACGAAGACAACTGGGGTAACGCCAACGGTGGGCCCAGCTCGGCCTTCTTTCCCACCACCGGCGACCCGTACGCTCAGACGTCCGATGTTCAGACCATCAACATCAACCCGGCGGTGGGCATCCAGATCACCGACAACCTGCGCCTCGGCGCCGGCGTCAACTACCAGCAGATCGACGCTGATATTGAAAACTCCGCCACCCGTCTGGAAGGCGATGACGACGCCTTCGGCTGGAATGTCGGCCTGACCTACAGCCCGGACGACTACAACCATTTCGGCGTGGCCTACCGTTCCGAAATCAGCTATGACATCGACGGCGACATCACCTTCAAGCCCGCCGGCGTTGCCGCAAGCCTGGCCGGCGCCGGTGTGCCTCCCGCCGCGATTCCGGGTGCCACCGCCGCGCTGGCCGGTCAGTACTCCGGTAAAACCAGCCTGGACCTGCCCGCCGTGCTGCAGCTCTCCTACGCCGGTGATCTGACCGACCGCACCCAGCTGCTGCTGGGCGTGGAGCGTACCGACTGGAGCAGCCTGGATCGCCTCGTGATTGAGCATGACGGTACCCAGACCGCGCTGGGCGGTGCCGCCAGCCTGCCCAACCCGGCCATCGAAGAGTTCAACTGGGAAGACACCACCCGCTACTCCGCGGGCGTGCGTCACACCCTGCAGAACGACACCGTGCTGCGTTTCGGCCTGGCCAAGGAAGAGTCCACCCAGAGCAGTGATAATCGCTCCGCCATCTCGCCGGATTCCGACCGCGTCTGGGCGACCATCGGTGCCGGCTTCAAGCCCGCCGACAACCTCAGCATCGATGTCGCCTACGCGCACATCTTCGTGGACGATGCCGATATCTATAAAGACAGCCGTGGCGCCGTTCTCGACGGCACCTACGAGCTGGACGCCAACATCATCGGCGCGCAGTTGAACTACCAGTTCTAAGCGACACTGTTGAGAAGAGCCCGGCAGCGTTCTCGTTGCCGGATACGAAAAAGGCGAACCCGAGGGTTCGCCTTTTTTGTTTGTGCCGGTACCGCCTACACCGCAGTGCGAATGTCCCTGGGCTCCCCTTGCTGGCGGGCTCTCCAAAGATCGTGCTGCATCTGCTCATGTAGCCACGTTTCTGCCCGAGCGCCTCGCTCCGGGCCGCCGAGCCAGATCTCAAGGCGCCGGGCCAGATCAATGGAAACGGCTGCTTTGCCGTTGAGGACGCGAGACAAGGCCACCCGGGACACTCCAAGCTGACGCGCCGCCTCGGTAACGCTGAGGCCCAGGGCTGGAAGAACATCCTCACGCAGGGTTTCCCCAGGGTGGGGAGGATTGAACATGTCCATGGCGACCTCCTAATGGTAGTCCTGATAGTCAACGAGGATGGCGTCGCCGTCCTCGAATTTAAAGGTTAGCCGCCAGTTACCACTGACCCAGACGGAGTAATGACCGACCAGGGCGCCTTTCAGGGGGTGAAGCCCCCACCCTGGAGAATCCATCTCCCGCGGCGACGCACAGACGTTGAGTCGGGCCAACTGGCGGCGGAGTCTCGGAGCATGGTTTGCCTGAATGCCGACTGTGCTACCGGTGGTAAAAAACTTCTTCAGTCCTTTATGGCGAAAACTCTTAATCATTGACTTCCCCTATCAATGCAGTCCAATTGTATCGTGTAACGCATCGAGATACAAGCAGGACGGAGTTAGAGCAATCGATGTTCAACAGGTGGCGAAGTCACAATTCAAAGCCCGGGCCCTGGAGTTGTTTCGCAAGATCGAGGAATCCGGCTCAACCGTGGTGGTGACCGACAAAGGCAGGCCCATTGTCGAGGTTCGCAGGTACCGCATGAATCACCGCTCCCCTCTAGAGGTGCTCAGAAATAGCGTGGCGGATTTCAAGCGACCGACCGAGCCAGTCTAATGGGCTCGCAACCCGTCTGTGGTTGCAAGAGGGCATTAGCTACACTGAGATATGAGTTAGATGCTCTTTAACAATGTGGTCAAAATTCGTACAGAATGTTTGGTGGAAAATCTGGCTCCCGATTTTTCCTTATAAAACAATCATGTACATTTAGGCTGTTCCCCGCACCTGCGGGGATAAACCGACCGGTGACTCCATGGATGACCTGTTCGTCCACTGTTCCCCGCACCTGCGGGGATAAACCGCCGGAGATCAGCACCGGCCACCGCATCCCCTTCTGTTCCCCGCACCTGCGGGGATAAACCGGCGGGCAGATCGACGCCACCGGCCACATCACGCTGTTCCCCGCACCTGCGGGGATAAACCGTGCCTCATCGCCCCCGAGCGCATCCGCAGCATCTGTTCCCCGCACCTGCGGGGATAAACCGTGGCCGAAATTGTAGCTTTAGCCTTAGAGCAGCTGTTCCCCGCACCTGCGGGGATAAACCGCGCTGCAACCGTGAATTAAGTGGCAATATAGTCTGTTCCCCGCACCTGCGGGGATAAACCGACCTCCGATTGGACGTCGCTGCCCAGTGTCGCCTGTTCCCCGCACCTGCGGGGATAAACCGAAATCCGAGGATGGCGAGTGGTGGCATTCATCCTGTTCCCCGCACCTGCGGGGATAAACCGAACGCCAACGACGTGCGCAACGCCTGGGTATACTGTTCCCCGCACCTGCGGGGATAAACCGTGTGCCAGCAACGTGTCTATTTTTGACTGCTCCTGTTCCCCGCACCTGCGGGGATAAACCGCAGCCCCAGGGCCTTGGTGCGCTGCATGGCGACTGTTCCCCGCACCTGCGGGGATAAACCGCACAGATGATCGCCATTAGGTTTTCCAATGCCCTGTTCCCCGCACCTGCGGGGATAAACCGCGGACCGACAAGCGCCCGAACATGGGCGACATCTGTTCCCCGCACCTGCGGGGATAAACCGGCGAATTCCAACAGGTCTACGGCCAGTTCTGCCTGTTCCCCGCACCTGCGGGGATAAACCGTGATCCTATCCCAACGATGGGCGGACCGAAACCTGTTCCCCGCACCTGCGGGGATAAACCGTTGGGGCAGGCCGTGGGCAAGATCGGGTCGTTCTGTTCCCCGCACCTGCGGGGATAAACCGAGCTGTTCTTTTTCGAGCACGCCGGATACAGCCTGTTCCCCGCACCTGCGGGGATAAACCGACTGGATGTATGAGTCCGTAGCCGAAACCTATCTGTTCCCCGCACCTGCGGGGATAAACCGCGGTTCATCAGCTTTGACCTGGATAATTTCGTCTGTTCCCCGCACCTGCGGGGATAAACCGCTCTGCGACGTGACCGACCGCGACCTGCCGTTCTGTTCCCCGCACCTGCGGGGATAAACCGCCGGAAACGTCGGTCTGGCCAAACGTGTCGATCTGTTCCCCGCACCTGCGGGGATAAACCGCTCATGGAGCAGAAAGAGGCCCAGATGCTGGCCTGTTCCCCGCACCTGCGGGGATAAACCGGCCTACGACGCCGGCCTTCTCCGCCTGCCGGACTGTTCCCCGCACCTGCGGGGATAAACCGGTGTCGAACTCATAGCACCCGTGATCGCCGTCCCTGTTCCCCGCACCTGCGGGGATAAACCGTTTTCCGCCAATTCCACGATTTGACTATGGGTCTGTTCCCCGCACCTGCGGGGATAAACCGTCCACCAGCTCGGTGGGCGTGGGGGGCATCGACTGTTCCCCGCACCTGCGGGGATAAACCGGTCTGGTGGCGGACAACCCCGCCGAGGCGACCCTGTTCCCCGCACCTGCGGGGATAAACCGCGTTGGGCGGGATCCGGACGGTGTCGCCAGCCCTGTTCCCCGCACCTGCGGGGATAAACCGGGCAAGCGCCAAACCAAGGCCAGCAAGTTCGGCTGTTCCCCGCACCTGCGGGGATAAACCGCAGGAGATCGCCGGCAGCGGCCCCCACACCCTCTGTTCCCCGCACCTGCGGGGATAAACCGCCGTTCTACGGCATTCGCGCCCTGGCCAAGACCTGTTCCCCGCACCTGCGGGGATAAACCGACCCTGCTCCGCGAGGCCCCCCAGCTCCGGGACTGTTCCCCGCACCTGCGGGGATAAACCGCAGGTTCTGGATGACGCCCCGGCGCTGCAAAGCTGTTCCCCGCACCTGCGGGGATAAACCGTATTCCGCCCGGCCTGCACCCGAACGCCGCGCCTGTTCCCCGCACCTGCGGGGATAAACCGCCAGGCGGAAAGCCGACGCGCGCAAAACGTCCCTGTTCCCCGCACCTGCGGGGATAAACCGTTCTGGCAATGGCAGCGGGATAAGCCCGAATGCTGTTCCCCGCACCGTAAGCGTCCGGCGATCCCATCTTGTCAGGCAGAGGCCGGCGTCCAGTTGTGAGGCAGGAGTTCGTCGATGGCGCTGTTCTTCTGCGTCGGCAGGCGAGTCAGCACGTCCTTCAGATACGCATAGGGATCGTGGCCGTTCAGCTTCGCCGACTGGATCAGGCTCATAACGGCGGCGGCACGCTGGCCACTGCGCAATGAGCCCGCGAACAGCCAGTTGTTGCGTCCCAGCGCCCAGGGCCGGATCTGATTTTCCACCCGGTTGTTATCAATCGGCACCGCCCCATCGTCCAGGTAGCGTGTCAGCGCCGCCCAGCGTTTCAGGCTGTAGTCCAGGGCTTTGGCTGTGCCTGACCCGTCCGGGACTTTCTGCCGTTGCGCGATCATCCATCGGTGCAGTGCGTCGGCGATGGGCCGGGCTTGTTCGTGTCTTAACCGCTGTCGGTCTTGATCGCGCAGGTCCTTGAGGCCCCGCTCGATGCCGTACAGCGCGCCGATGTACTCCAACGCCTGGGCGGCCAGTTCACTCTTATTGGCGACGTGCAGGTCGTGGAACTTGCGACGGGCATGCGCCAGGCAGCCGATCTCGGTGATGCCCTCGCCGAACCCCGCCTTGTAGCCGGCGTAGTCGTCACACACCAGCTTGCCCCGCCAGTCGCCCAGGAAGGCGCGGGCGTGTTCGCCCGCCCGACCCGGGGCGAAGTCGTAGACCGTGGCCTTCAGGTCGGCGAACGGTGTGCTGCAGTACGCCCACACATAGGCCCGGTGGGTTTTCTTCTTGCCAGGGGCCAGCATGGCCACCGGGGTCTCGTCGGCGTGCAGCACCGGCTGGGCCAGCAGTGTGGCGCGCAGAGCGTCGACCAAGGGTTGCAAGCGCACACCGCAGGTGCCCACCCACTCGGCCAGCGTGGAACGCGGGATCGCCAAGCCCGCCCGGCCGAAGATGCGTTCCTGGCGGTACAAGGGCAGATGATCGGCGTACTTGGCGACGAGCACCTGGGCCAGCAGCCCGGCGGTGGGGAGGCCTTTGTCGATCACTTGTGCCGGCACCGGCGCCTGGATCAGCGTCTCGCACTGCTCGCACGCCCACTTGCCACGGATGTGGCGCTCCACCGTGAACTCACCCGGCACGTAGTCCAGCTTCTCGCTGACGTCCTCGCCGATGCGCTTGAGCGCACAGCCACAACGGCATTGCGTGTGCTCGGGTTCGTGGTGGATCAGGGTGCGGGGCAGTTGCGGCGGTAGCGGCGCGCGCTTGGGCCGTTGCCTGACGGGAGCGGTGGGCGCTTCCTCTGGAAGCACCTCGGCCAGCTCCGCCTCCATGGCCGCCAGGTCGGCGTCGATCAGTTCTTCCAACAACTGGCCCTGCACACCCTTGAACTGCTCGCTACGCCGAGCGAACTTGTGGCGCTTGAGCAGCGCCAGTTCGTGGTTTTGTTTCTCGATCACCGCGTCGCGGTGGCGGATCGCTTGCTCTTGTTGGCTGAGGATCCGGTCTTTTTGAGCGAGGACGCGATCTGTACGCTCCATGCCATCGAACCACTCGGTGGCCAGAGCACGGAGTTGGTCGGCGGAGAGGGCATTGAGGTCAAGGCGCGAAGTCATGGCGGACAGTATGCCAAGCTCGCGCCCGGCGGGCGATTGGATGTTGGGCGTATAGCCAACAGGAACGGAGTGTGGTTACAGCACCGAGATCACGGCGTTGTCGCCCAGACGCTGCCAGGGCAGGCCCTGCACCAAGGCGGCCAGTTGTTCTTCAGTCAGGCGCAGCTGATCACCGCGCCAGGCGTCACCCCAATGGAACTTGCCCCGATGCAGGCGACGGGCGCACAGCCAGATACCCAGATCGTCGTGGATCAGCGCCTTCATGCGGTTGCCCCGGCGGTTGGCGAACAGGTAAGCATGGTGCGGCTTCGCCGCACCGAACACCTGGATGACTCGGGCCAGGGCCTTGTCCGGCCCGGCGCGCATATCCAGCGGCTCGGTGGCCAGCCAGATTTCGTCGATGCGGATCATCGCAACAGCTCGCGCAACAGGGCCAGGCACTGATGGGCCTGCTCGGCGGGCCACTCCACCACAACAGGCCCACCGGCGCGAGGCACTTCGATACGGATGCGGCTATCCTGACCGTTGGTTCGGGACCGCTCGCCCGGACTCGACGCGGCCGGCAGGGCCAAGGGCATAAACCCAGGTGACGCTGTTGCCTGGTCGGCTTGCTCGGCTTCACGGATCCAGCGGCGGAGCAGGTTAGCATTGAGTTGGTTGTCCAGGGCGATGCGGGAAACGGACACGCCTGGCTCCTGACAGGCGGCCACGATATGGGCCTTGAACTCACGGGAGAAGTGGCGGCGACGTCGGGGCTGGGGTTGGGGCTGAGGTACGCTTAAAGAGTCCATGCATAGTGTCCACTAAGAAATAAGTGGACACTATCGTGAAGGCCGTAACTGTTGGCTCAAGGTGTGATGGCCGGACGCTTACGATAAACGAGCAAATGATGCTAAGGAGCGAATAGATCTATATCAGGACGCTCCTTCGGATCAGGACTCCTGCACCTTTACTACCAGGAGCGGCTTGTCATCTTCAGCCGCGTTCGGTCCGGCCAATTGATTCCACATGGAATCGACCATGGGTTGAAGAAAGAGCTGCCCGAGCTGGCGAATCATGACGCCGATTACTTGACTGGAGTCACGTTGTGCCTTCGACGCAACGCCGACATTGCGCAAAGTCGCCACTTGTTTGGCAGTGAGATCGGTGAGCATCTCCAGAATACGGCCGCGGTGCCCCATGGGATCGAGCAAAGCCCGCCTGAGGTAACCGACTACCGCTGGGTTATCAGAGAGCATGTCCGCGACTGCTTCGTCACGAGCAGCTGCAATCTCCGGCGTGGTTCCTTCGAGGGGGGCTTGCTCGATCGCGCCGAAGAACAAATCGACAATATGTTGCTCGATGGCCTCGCGCAGTCCGTCCTTGGTTCTAAAGTGGTGCACCACCAAACCAACCGTGACACCCGCCGCCTCGGCAATGGCACGCATCGAGGTCGCGTCCTCTCCGTAGTTCGCATACAGGGCGAATGCCGCATTGCGGATGCGTGCCTTCGCAGTCAAGTCGCTATTCACTTTAGGGGATACCCCCACCGTTTTCTTCACTATCTAACTCCTGTGCATAGCTGAGTCTGCGTAGTTCCTCGCACATGACCGGACTATCTCGCTGGCGTTGGCTTTGTTCGCTGAGAAGCCACGATCGGTCGTGACGTGCAAGGTTACCAGAAACGCTGACATTGTACCGTCGTATATTATGCTATACATTCGTATAGTGTTGATGCATTCGACAGGTGATAATGATGAAATCGGTTGCTTTAATGAGCGCCTCCTCACCGGAACCACTGACCGGGATTCGGGCCGTCTCGCTCGCCTCCAACCTGCCAGGCCCCATCGCGGCCGCGCAACTGGCTAGCATGGGTGCACAGGTCACCAAAATTGAGCCCCCAGCTGGTGATCCGCTTGCTGCCGTGGCCCGAGCTTGGTACGACGAGCTTGTGGCTGATCAAGAGATCGTTGTCCTGGATCTCAAGCAATCCGAGCAGCGAGGCCGTCTCGATGATTACCTTGCGGATGCTGATGCCCTAATAACGGCCATGCGTCCGTCTGCGTTAAGTCGTCTTGACCTGCACCGACTCTCCGAGACTCACCCTGCTCTGGTTCACGTCGAAATAGTTGGCCACGATGGAGATGCGGCTGAAGTCCCCGGGCACGATCTAACCTATCAGGCTGCTCACGGCACGTTGTGTCCGCCGACCATGCCACTCGTTCCGGTGGCGGACTTGCTGGGGGCTGAGCGTGCGGTCTCCGCTGCGGTCTCGGGACTCCTGAGTCGAACCCGCGTTGGTAGGGGGGGGCACTACAAGATAGTACTTGACCATGTCGCTCAGATGGCTGGTGCCGCAGTTCGCCACGGTCTGATGGGGCCTGCAACGCCTTTGGGGGGAGCGTTATCCACCTACCGCATATATCCCACTTTGGACGGCTATGTCGCTTTCGGTGCGCTCGAGCCCCACTTCGCCGCCCGGGTTTCAGAGTATGTCGGTCGTACGATTGAGGAGCTCGAGTCCACTTTCAAAACACGGACGACAAGCTACTGGGAAGCGATCGGTCGCGAACTCGATATTCCTCTGGCCGAAGTCAAGGTCCCTACCTCCGGAGTAACAAATGATTAATCGTGAAGCAGTCATCGTTGATGCCGTAAGAACCCCGGTCGGCAGACGTGGTGGAGTACTGAGCCAATGGCATCCTGCCGACCTGCTCGGCTGCACTCTAAGATATCTTGTCGGTCGCAGCGGCGTTGATCCATCCACAATCGACGACGTGATCGCTGGCTGCGTGCTGCAGCACGACCAACAGTCCTCCAACATCGCCCGCCACGCCGTACTTTCCGCCGGCTTACCCGAGTCCGTGCCCGCAGTAACTGTGGACCGCCAATGTGGTTCCGGACAGCAGGCAGTCAGCTTTGCCGCCCATGGTGTCATGGCTGGCAACTATGATCTGGTGATCGCAGGGGGGGTTGAATCGATGTCGCAGGTGACTATGCCGTCAGCGTTTCAGCCAGGTGCGCCGCTCGGCCCGCAGTACGGCCCGCTTGAGCTGGAGCGCTACGACGGTCGACTTATGGCACAGGGGCCCAGTTCCGAACTTATGAACGATCGCTTCGGGATTAGCCGCGAGGAACTTGATGCTTACAGCGTTCGAAGTCATGAGCGGGCCCTCGCTGCTACCAGGGCTGGTGCTTTTGTCAAACAGATGGTGCCAATCACCGCCGATCCCCAAGACCCCAACGGTCCATGTATTACCGCTGATGAGGGCATTCGCGAACATCTCGATACGGAGAAGATGGCGGGCCTGAAGACGGTCTTTGCGAAAAATGGCCGCACGACGGCCGCGAACGCATCTCAGGTTAGCGACGGTGCGGCGGCGCTACTGGTCGCTGATCGTGGATATGCTGAGCAAAAAGGCCTCAAACCACGCGCCCGCTTTCGTGCTATGTCGGTCGCGGGTGCGGACCCTGTGATCCAGTTCACCGCGATACTTGAGGCTACCCACAAGGCACTAAAAATGGCGGGACTAAGCGCGGCGGACATTGATTTGTACGAGGTTAACGAGGCTTTTGCAGGCGTACCGCTGATGTTTCAGCGCGAATTCGATATTCCGGATGACAAGCTCAATGTCAACGGTGGCTCAGTCGCAATCGGGCACCCGCTGGGCTCAACCGGTGCCCGCATGCTTACCGATTTACTTTGTGAACTTGAACGCTCAGGGAAGAAGCTGGGCTTACAGACTATCTGTGAAGCCCATGGCACTGCCAACACAACAATAATTGAACGCATCTGAGGAGAAAGATATGCAATCGACATATATTACTAAGGGCCATCCTTCCACCCATGGTGACAGCTACCAGCTCAACACAACGACCATGATTCGGCATGCGGCCCGGACTTATCCAGAACAAGAAATCGTCTACCGTACCGCCGATGGCGGCTGGGACCGGTACACCTACGGCGAGTCCTACCTCCGGATCTGTCAAGCGGCCAACGCGTTGCGCAGCCTCGGCGTCGGCCCTGGGGACGTAGTTGGCATCCTGGACTGGAATAGTCGCCGACATTTCGAGCTCTATTGGGCGATCCCCGGCCTCGCTGCCGTCATGCTGCAGATGAACCTTCGTTTGGCGCCCGAGGACTTGGGCTATGTTACCGACCACAGTGAGGCGTCCTGGATTCTAGTTGACGAGACCCTGCTGCCAATTGCAGAGAAGCTCGCTCCGCTGGTGCCTCAAGTCAAAGGCTGGATCGTGATGACCGACCGTCCGCTGTCGCAGATCAGCACGACCCTGACGAACGTGCATCACTTCGAGGATCTGCTCCTGGCGGAAGATACACACATCGATTGGCCGATGGTGGACGAGACGTCGGCCTACAGCGCCTGCTACACGACAGGCACCACCGGTAGGCCCAAGGGAATCTACTACTCCCACCGCGGTATCTATCTGCACACCTTGGCGATGGACAGTGTGATCGGCATGAGTAGTGACGACACCGCCATGCTCATCACGCCGATGTTCCACGGTCAGTGCTGGGGTCTTCCGCAGGCCGCCGTCCAGGCGATGGCTAAAGTCGTCCTGCCAGGCCGCTACGTCGCTGAGGATACGTCGGTTTTGGTCGATGCAATGATAGAAGAAAAGGTTACTGTAGCTAACGGTGCGCCAGCGATCTTTACACCGATGCTGGAGTACATCCGATCACTGGACAACAAGCCCGACTTCAGCCGTGCGAGGCTGCTGAGCGGTGCCACCGAGCCATCGTTGAGTCTGATGCGTGGCTTTTATGATCTAACCGGGGCCGACATTATTCACGCCTATGGCGCCACCGAGACCACTCCGCTGGTCACGGTCAACAAGGGGCTTAAACCGTCGCTGCGCGAAGTGTTGAGCGACGAGCAAACATGGAACCGTAAGCGCTGCCAAGGCTTGATGGTATCCGGCGTCGACTTCCGACTTGTTGACGGTGCCGGTAAGGATGTGCCCTTCGACGGCATTTCCCAGGGCGAGGTGTTATTAAGAGGCCCTTGGATCATCGAGAAGTATCATAAGCTTGACGACGATGGAGATCGCTTCCTCGACGGCTACTGGCGGAGCGGTGACGTCGGCACGATCGACCAGCACGGCTACCTCAAGCTGACCGATCGTCTAAAAGACGTGATCAAGAGCGGCGGCGAGTGGATTTCCTCCATCGACATGGAAAATGCGCTGATCGCACACCCGCGCATCCGCGATGCTGCAGTTGTTGGCATTGAGCATCCCAAGTGGCAGGAGCGCCCTGTCGCCCTGTTGGTTACCGACGACGGCACCGAGTTGCCGCTGGACGAGATCCACGAAGTTCTAACACCCAATTTCGCCAAGTGGCAGCTGCCAGATACTGCCTTGTTTCTCGAAACGTTGCCCCGCACCAGCGTCGGCAAGCTCGACAAGAAGTCGATCCGCGCCACTTATAAAGATATCTACAAGGACATCTGATGGCTATTCTCAATATCCGCCGCAACGAATCCATCGTTATCCTCGAACTCAATCGGCCAGAAGCCCGCAATGCACTTAACGAAGAAGTCTTAAGCGCACTGGGACAGGCGCTGGTGACTTTTCGGTACGACGACAGCGTGCGTGCCGTGGTGCTTCACGGTGCCGCCGGGAACTTCTGCTCGGGGGCCGACATCACCGCCTTTGATCGTATTCGTGAGGATGCGTTGATCGGCCCACGCAAAGCACTTGGTGGCACGTTCTGGGATGACCTGGCACGGTTTCCCAAGCCCGTTATCGCCGCCGTAGAGGGCCTGGCCCTGGGCGGGGGCTGCGAGCTTGCTCTCGCCTGTGACATCGTCATTTCAGCTGACACCGCGAAGTTTGGGGTGCCCGAGGTCAAGCTTGGCGTCATCCCCGGCGGTGGCGCCACGCAGCGTTTGGTAAGCGCGGTAGGCAAAGCCAAGGCAATGACCATGCTGCTGACTGGCAATTTCATCAGTGCGGCTGACGCATGCGCCGACGGCATCGTCGCCCGTACGGTCCCAGAGGGTGAAGCTCTTGACCAAGCACTTGCAATGGCTGGACATATCGCCGCCAATTCGCCGCTGGCCGTAGCGCTGGCCAAAGACGCGGCGTTGCAGGCCTTTGAGACATCACTCAGCCAAGGTCTCAAGTATGAAAAGCAGAACTTTCATTTGGCAATCCACTCAGCCGACAGCCACGAGGGTCAGGCCGCCTTTCTGGCGAAGCGAGCACCTCACTACACAGGAAAGTAAACACCATGAGCGAATTGTTTCCCGATTATAAGGCACCTTGGGAGGCCGAGGACCACACGTTGCTGCGCGACCAAGCGGCCAAGTTCTTCGCCCGCGAAGTCACGCCTAACCAGGAGCGATGGGCTGAGCAGCACCAGGTTGACCGTGGGTTATGGAACAAAAGCGGCGCTGCTGGTTTATTGTGTACTGGCCTGCCCGATGAGTACGGTGGTGGTGGTGGCAACTTCGGCCACGAGGCCGTGGTCCAAGAGGAGCTGGCGCTAGCCCGAGACACTGCGTTCGGATTCAGCGTACACTCGACCATCGTCGCCCATTACGTAGCGGCTTATGCAACAGAGGCGCAGAAGCAACGCTGGATTCCGGCAATGGCGAATGGTGAGAAGGTGATTGGCATCGCTATGACCGAGCCCGGCACGGGATCGGATCTGCAGGCAGTGCGTACGACCGCGATCCGCGACGGCGATCACTACGTGATCAATGGGTCAAAGACGTTCATCTCGAACGCCACCCACGCTGACCTGATGGTTGTCGTGGCCAAGACTGACAAGTCAGAAGGCGCCCGTGGTATTTCATTATTCGTGGTCGAGGTGGACAAGGTCGAGGGCTATGAGCGCGGACGGGTGCTGCAGAAGGTTGGGCAACACGGCCAGGACACGCGCGAGCTTACCTTCATCGACATGCGCGTACCCGCGGAGAATTTGCTTGGTGGCGAAGAAGGCCAGGGCTTCTTCCAGTTGATGGAGCAGCTACCCCGTGAGCGCTTGATTATCGGGATTGCCGGTGTCGCGATGGCCGAAGCCGCAGTCTTGGAGGCGATCAAGTATGCCAAGGTACGGACGGCGTTTGGCAAGCCAATCCTGGATTTCCAGAACACGCGCTTCGTGCTTGCCGAGTGCAAGACCGAGGTGTTGGCCGCGAAAACCTTTATGGATCACTGCGTCCAGCGCTACATGGACGGTGATCTCGACCCTGCCACCGCTTCAATGGCTAAGTTGCTCGGTACCGACAAGCAGGTCGCCATCATCGACCGCTGTCTGCAAGTGTTCGGCGGCTATGGCTATCTGATGGAGTATCCCATCGCGCAGATGTACGCCGCTGCGCGGGTGCAAAAAATCTACGGTGGCACCAACGAGATCATGAAGGAGCTGATTGGGCGATCACTATGACGGCCCCTATTAGCATCCTATCGGTGCGATGCCGGCCGGGACATTGATAGCAATGTCCCATAATGCCGATAAATGGAACAGGTGGCCGTCCAGGGCGGTCACCGAATTCGATAAGTAACAATTCAATGGCGGCCCCAATCATGGATTGGCATGGTCCATTTCTTTGACGCCTGCTGGATCGCCAAGAAGGCCACTTTCAGTGCTGAGTCATCGAGGGGCTCTCGGTTCGCTACTTGCGCGTGCCGCGCCTGTTCGAACAACTGCGCATCGCCCACGGCGATGGCAGCTACGCACGGCTGATGAATCAGTTGCTGAAGACCGACCTGCTGATCCTGGATGACTGGGGCATGCAGAAGGTCACGGCGCAACAACGGCAAGACCTACTAATCAGAAATAAAGTAAGCGAACATTACCCGGAGATATAAGCTAAATCTGGATGACCTTCTTTCCAACGTGGTGATATTTGATGTAGCCCCAAACGGATTCGTCGGGGTTCAGTTCTGGCGAATAAGGCGGAAGAAAGAACAGTTTCAGCTTCCCGTTGAGACTTTCCACGTACCCCCGAGCTGTTCCCCGCACCTGCGGGGATAAACCGTTCGCCGCCGATCCCTCGTTCCGGCAATTCCACTGTTCCCCGCATTCGCGGGGATAAGCTGTAACCGCTGGGTGTACTCCGATGTGAAGGGTAGGACTGGCACTGTAGCCTTTACCGCTTATGGTCAATAACCACGCGAAAGTGGCTAGGGTATGTCAATGGATGCGGAGCGAGTTACGAAGTCACAATTCAAGGCGCGGGCCTTCGAGTTCTTCCGCAAGATCGAGGATACCGATTCGCCCGTGGTGGTAACCGACCACGGCAAGCCCGTTCTGGAGGTGCGCCGCTATCGCGTGGATAAGTGCTCCCCCGCTGGAGGCGCTCAAGAACAGCGTAGCGGGGGTCAAGCGACCGACTGCGTCGGTGGCCGAGAAAGACTGGGAAGCGTTGCGCTGAGGTCCCACGGGCCGGCTCCCGTGGGTAGCGTGCGCACCTGGTGGCCCTAATGCCGGGGGCGGCACATGCGCCAGCCACCGGTAGTATACGAAATTCGAGTTGCTGATCCAGGGGTGCACCGGTCGGCAGGGGAGTTGTGACCAAAGTCACAAAGAGCTAGAGTCAAAACATCAATAAAAACGCATAAGGATTTGCCGTGACCCGCCTTGAGCGCTTTTACCGCATTCATGGCTTGTTGCGTCACGCTCGGCGCCCAGTACCCATGCGGCGTTTTACCGAAGAGTTGGGGGTAACCCGTAATACCGTCACCCAGGATTTTCAGTATCTACGGGATTTCTTCGGCGCGCCCATCGTCTACGACCGTGAACGCAACGGCCACCACTATGACCCGGAAGCTTCGGAATTCGAGCTGCCGGGTTTTTGGATGAACGCCAGTGAGCTATACGCGCTGCTGGCCTGCGAGCAGCTACTGGAATCCGTGCAGCCTGGTTTGATGGGCCACCGGCTCACGCCCTTGCGCCAACGAGTCCGGCGTTTACTGGGTGATGCGGGCGATCACGCCGAGAGGCTGAGCGACAAAGTCCGGCTGCAAGCCGTGCAGCAGCGTGCCGTAGCCAACCACATTTTTATTTCCGCTGCCGATGCCACCCTGGCTGGCAAGCGTCTCACTATTCGCTATATGCCGCGCAGCCGTGACTATCACAGTGAGCGGACTGTGCATCCTCAGCGACTGCTGCATTACCGGCATAACTGGTACCTCCTTGCTGATTGCGAGCAGGCGTGTGATTTGCGGCTGTTCTCCCTGGACCGGATTGTTGCGTTTGAGGTCTCGGATGAGCCCGCCCGGGAAGTGGCCGTGGACCAATTGGACCGGTTCATGGACGACAGTTTCGGGCTGTTTTCCGGTGAGCCTGTTGCTGAGGCACATCTGCGCTTTTCGCCCCGGGCGGCACGCTGGGTGGCCGATGAATGCTGGCATCCGGACCAGGAAGGGGAGTGGCGGGATGACGGTTACCACCTGCGAATGCCGTATTCCGAC
Organism: Alcanivorax sp. UBA4485; assembly: GCA_002389055.1. Classification (GTDB taxonomy): domain Bacteria; phylum Pseudomonadota; class Gammaproteobacteria; order Pseudomonadales; family Alcanivoracaceae; genus Alloalcanivorax. Next base: position 10,700 of record DGNT01000046.1, on the reverse strand, counting down.
CCGACGGAGCTGATTATGGAGGTGCTGCGTTACGGTCCGGATGTGGAGGTGTTGGGCCCGAAGGCGTTGCGAGAGGGGGTGCGTGATCGTTTAGATCGCGCTTTGAACGTATATAAGTAGGGGCGATGGCTATGAAATGGGGCTACAATGAGGACAGGCCCAGCTCTTGGGCCGCCGCGAGAAGTTTTTTATCAAAAGCGGCGAAGATCATGGGTTTGCGTATCGGTTTAATACTTCTTACCCGGTCCGCACAGGCCAGGTGAACACTGTCGTACCCACGCAGCTCATGGCGGGCGGCCAGTTCTCCGGCACGGCGCACCATGGGTATGTCGATATTGACGGTGCGCACCGTGATCCAGTCCCGCTCAAATTGCTCTTGATACTGGATTAGTTCCGCGTCGGTGATGCGCTGCATCCTGTGGGCTCTGGCCAGAGCCGCTCGCATTTCGACGTAAGTGATCAGATGGGTACAGATCACGCCCGCCTTATCGATCGCCTCCCGAGTCTGGTCGCCGCCGTCCTCATCGAGGTACAGCTTCAAGAACGCGGACGTGTCCAGATACACGATCATTCGCGTACCCAATCAATCAGGTCGTCACTGCTAGGGGTGCCGGGCCGGGCCGGCGCGGGGTGCCGAACACCGCGCGGTTTCTCGCCGGGTGTCGTGGCCGGGTTTACCCAGGCTTGCGACTCAAGCCGTTCAATGAACGCCTGGTCCGACTCGTCGCCGGCTTCTTGGGTATCGCCTGACAGGCGCGCGATAACGCGGCCACGGGAGGTAACCCGGATGTCCTCGCCTGCCTGCACTCGGCGCAAGTATTCGGACAGATGGTTTTTAAGGTCGCGTACCGAGACATCCATTGACAGAGCCCTCTTGTGGCCACATTTTCGATATTGTAGCCACAATACTGGCCGGATATCCAGTGATGCCGTTTGGTGGGCAGAGGGAGTGCTACGTTGTTGTTGACCAACGGACATCGAGGCGTGAACTTGGACTGGAAAGATGCACCGTGCTTCTTCCGTTACTGGGGGAAGGCGAAGCCGAGCGGAGACCGGAAGGATGAGAATCCTTGCCACCTGCTGCCATTCCACAGTCTGGATGTGGCGGCGGTGGGTTACCACTTACTGGCGCCGCATACGGCTCGCTGCCAGGAACTGGCCTCAGCGATGTCGCTGGAGCCGGAACAACTACGGTCTCTGTTTGTTTTCAGCCTGGCCGTGCATGACTTGGGTAAATTTGCTCGGGCGTTTCAGTCCCTGGCCGACCCGGACTTGCCGGAACTGGTTAAGCCAGATACCTCGCTGGCTTACGGCACGGCGGAATGGCCCCATCACAGCGAAGCGGGCGCCGTGTTCCTAAAAGCCTTCTTGAAAGACGAGCTCAAGAGGGAGGGGTTGCAAGCCTGGGGGTGGAGTGAGTCGGGAAGTGATGCCAAAGGCTTTCTACGTGTCTTGTTGGGCATGTCATTCGGGCACCATGGCAAGCCCGTGGACGCCGGAAACAATAGGACACCGTCGCCGGGATTTCCCGAAGACCATCAGGCCGCGTGGGAATATACATGCGAAGTCGCAAGCTGGCTTCGTCCGCAATGGCCCGAGCAGCTTGTGCAGGATAAGAATTGGCTCAAGCAGTTTAGAAAGCTGACCTGGCACCTGGCGGGCTTTGCGGTGCTGGCGGACTGGCTGGGGTCTGATCAGTCCGTATTCCCCTATCAGGCCACACCGCAAGCGCTGGGTGATTACTGGCAGAGCAGGGCGTTGCCCAGGGCTGAGCTGGCGCTGGCAGGATTGGGCTTTGGCGCGCCGCTTGCCCCGTCTTCCTTTCCGGGAGTACGACGTTTCTTTGGTTTCGAGCCGACGCCTTTGCAACAGTGGGCGCAGGACCTGCCCTGGCGGCCCGGCCCACAATTGTTTGTTCTGGAAGACGTTACCGGCGCCGGTAAGACCGAAGCCGCCATGACATTGGTGCATCGTCTTCTGGAGCACGGCCAGGCCCAGGGTGTGTATTTCGGTTTGCCCACCATGGCCACCTCCAACGCCATGTATGGGCGCGTGGCCGGTGTCTACCGCCGTTGGTTTGATGAACAACAGGTACCCAATTTGGTGCTGGCCCATGGGGCGCGTCACCTGAACGCTGACTTCGCTCACTCCGTGGTGTCCGAGCAGTCGCGGGATCATGCTTATGGCGACGGCGAACAAACCGCATCGTCCGCCTGTAATCAATGGTTCGCCGATTCGCGCAAGAAGGCGTTGTTGGCGGATGTCGGCGTGGGCACCGTGGATCAGGTCCTTATGGCGGTATTGCCCTTCAAACACCAGACTCTGAGGTTGATTGGTCTGGCCAATAAGGTGCTGGTGGTGGACGAGGTTCATGCCTGTGACGACTACATGGCCGGGCTACTGGAAGCGGTTCTCCAAGCCCACGCCCAACAGGGTGGCAGTGCCATTCTGCTTACCGCCACCTTGCCCCACGCCATGAAGCGCAACCTGGTTGCGGCCTACCGAAAAGGCCGGGGCCTGGCTGCGGAGGTCGTGGAGGAACAGCCCTCTTTCCCGCTGGCCACCCGTATTACCGATCAAGGCCTGGAGCAAACGCCTCTTGCCACTCGTGACAGCGTGATTCGCCGGGTGGCGGTGGAAATGTTCAACAAACCGGAGGCGGTGATTGAGCATCTGCTTGATACGGCGGAGAGCGGCCAGTGCGGTTGCTGGATACGCAACACCGTGGACGATGCCATCTCCGCGTATCAGACCCTGTGTGACCTGGCGCCGGACCCGGACAAAGTCGTGCTGTTTCATAGCCGCTTTGTCATGGCGGACCGCCAGGCCATAGAGCAAGCGGCACTGGAACGGTTCGGCAAGACGTCCACGGCCGAAACCCGGGCCGGCTGGATTCTGATTAGCACCCAGGTGGTGGAGCAATCCCTGGATCTGGACTTCGATCAGATGATCAGCGACCTGGCGCCCATGGACTTGCTGATTCAGCGCGCCGGGCGTCTGCACCGCCACCGCCGGGATGGCAGCGGCAATCTCGTGGATACCGACGATCAGCGCCCATCGCCGGTGCTGCATCTGTTCACGCCGCCTTATGAAGACCGGCCGGCCTCTGACTGGCTTTCCGCCCATCTGCCGGGAACCGGCGCCGTATACCGAGACCACGGCCAGCTCTGGCTAACCCTGCGGACCCTGCGCGATGAAGGCGGCATCGATATGCCCGGCCGTGCCCGCCACCTAATCGAATCCGTGTTCGGTGAAGACGCCGAGTCCTGGATTCCTGAGGGGCTGCAAAAACGCCATTTGGACCAAGAAGGCGAGCGCAGCAGCCGCCGAGCCATGGCGGGCTTCAACCGCTTGAAGATGGATCAAGGCTATAGCACCCAGGCGAGCCACGGCTGGATGGACGACCTGAATCTCGACATCGGCACCCGTCTGAACGAGGAACCCAACATCACCGTCACCCTGGTCCGCCGAGACGAGCGCGGTGCGTTGACGCCCTGGGTGGACGCAGGGCAGTTCGCCTGGGAGCGAAGCCAACTGCAAGCCCGCGAATCCCTGGCAAGACGTCTGCCCGAATGGCCGCAGCCGCTATCGGCTCAGCGCGATGCGCTGGTGGAACGTTTTCCAGGCTTGAAGTTCAGCCAGTTGTGGTTGGCGGAAGAAGAGTCGTCCATGAACTACAGCCAGGAAATCGGGTTGCATCGCGCATGGAATGGGGAGGAAGGATGAAGACCAAAATAAAAGCAATGCGTAAGCAAGGAGCAACGCCATGAACTTACTAGTCGATCCATGGCTGCCATTCAAGCGCCGCGACGGCAGTCAGGAGTACCTGCCTGTTACGGCCATGGTGGATCCGGATATCGTTGATCTGGCTTTGCCGAGAGCTGATTTTCAGGGCGCGGCCTACCAATTTTTGATCGGTCTACTTCAAACGGCGATGGCACCGGAGGACAAGAGCGAGTGGGTGGAGTGGTATCAAACGCCACCCTCCGCGGAGGCCTGCCTTGAAATGCTGGAAAAGTGGGCGCCGGCGTTTGTGCTGGACAGTGATGGCCCGGCGTTTATGCAAGATCGTGATGCATTAGCGGAAGAGAAAGCGACGGATATTGCCGCCTTGCTGATTGATTCCCCGGGCGCGTCTACCGTCAAAAACAATACGGATCACTTCGTCAAATCGGGCCGGGTAGAGCGTTTGTGTCTGGATTGTGCCGCCATGGCGTTGTTCACATTGCAAATTAATGCCCCTGCCGGTGGTAAAGGTCACAGAACCGGCTTGCGAGGCGGTGGCCCTCTCACCACGCTGGTGATGCCCGCCGACTCAACCAGCTCTCTCTGGCATCGCCTTTGGCTCAACGTTCTGGATACAGAGGACTGGGATTACGAAAGGCCTGACCGTTCCGACGCCAAGGTCTTTCCCTGGCTGGGGGAGACCAAGGTCAGTGACAAGGGGCAGGGCACTTACCCGGACGACGTTCACACTCTCCACCCCTATTGGGCCATGCCTAGGCGTATGCGGCTGAATATCGAGCCGGCACCCTGCGATTGTGATCTGTGTGGGCGGCATAGCGAACACACCGTCTCTTCGCTGCGCACGAGAAACTATGGGTTTAACTACGATGGCCCCTGGACCCACCCTCTGACGCCTTATCGGTTTGACCCGAAGAAGCCGGAACAATTGCCCTATTCGCGCAAGGCGCAGACGGATGGGCTGGGCTACCGGCACTGGGAAGCACTGACCATGGAGGACAAGAAGGAGAAAGGCTTTCTGCCTGCGCGGGTGGTGCTCGACTATGTGGTCAAGTGTGACACAGCGGATGACATGGATGTGGCGCTGCCGGTGGTTGCCGGCCTGTGGGCATTCGGCTATGACATGGACAACATGAAAGCTCGATGCTGGTATGGCGCGCATATGCCGCTACTGGCCCTGGACGAGGACGCGCGAGCTCTGGCCCAGCTCTGGCTGCGGCAGATGATTGAGCTGACGGACAGTAGCGCTCGGTTGTTGCAAGCCCAGGTCAAGGAGGCTTGGTTCAGCCGGCCTAAGGATGCCAAGGGGGATGTGAGCTACATCGGTGCCTCCTTATGGCAGGTCACCGAGCAAGCGTTTTACCAGCGCCTTATGGAACTGGGGGAGTTGTTGAGGGGTGATACACCCCCGCAACGTTTCCCCGCCGAAATGGCGGCAAGTTGGTATCACACCGTGACTCGTCAAGCGGCCTCTCTGTTCGATGAGTTGGCCCTTGGTGGCCCACCGGAACAGCTGGATATGAAGCGCATCACCAAGGCGCGTAATGGCTTCCGAAAGAAACTCCACACCGGTAAGGAGGCGAAAGATCTCCGTAAGATTGGACGTCTGGATGAAAGCCGCCAGCCGCAAGCATCTGGGGAAAAACAAGGAGAAAGCGCATGAGCAAAAGATTCTATTGCCTGAGAGACGACCAGGTTCGAAAGGTGGTCGCTACGTGGTGGTCGCGCCTACATGGGGTGGAGAATAAGAGGGCTGACCTCCAACAGGCTAATCAGCGCGGTGCACGCGCTGAATTACGCCGGAGCAAAAGCTTGGATGCGGTGCTTTTAACCGAGGGGTTTCGGAGCCTGTGGCAGGCGCTGGTCGACACTGGGCAGTACCGGGAGCGGGACATGCTTGCCTGGGCCTGCGTGGCGGCGGCGCTGGCGGAAGTACGTGAACAGCCAACGAACGAAAACGCCACCTTTGCCCGATGCCTGGGCGAGCAAAAGGATAAAACCGGCAGGCCCTATATGAGTGAACTGCGCTTCGCACAGCTGCAAAAAAGCCACAGCGGCGATGATTTTCTGATGCGTTTGCGTCGTGCTCTGGCGTTGATCAACAAGACCGCCCCGGCGCTATCCCTGGCGGACAATGTCCTGCATTGGTTCCACGAGCAAAGGGACAAGCAGGGCGCCCGGCCCATGGATCGCCTGGCTGTGCGCTGGGCAACGGACTATTTCACGGCGATAAGCGCCTACGAAAAATAAATCCATTTCTGACCAAGAGAACAGCACAAAGGACTGACATCATGAGCACTTTTATTCAGCTCCATCTCCTCACCTCTTATCCGCCGGCCAATTTGAACCGCGATGATTTGGGCAGGCCGAAGACTGCCTTCATGGGCGGTGCCGAGCGGCTGCGGGTGTCCTCACAATCGCTCAAGCGCCATTGGCGAACCTCGGACCTGTTTCAGGAAGCGCTGGCGGGCCACCTCGGCACCCGTACTAAGCGGCTGGGCTTGGAAGTCATGCGGCGCCTGCTAGATGGCGGTGTCGCTGAAGGCAAAGCAAAAGATTGGTCGGGGAAAATTGCCGATGTGTTCGGCAAGCTGGAAAAAGACAGCGTCGAGCTGTCACAACTGGCTCATATCAGCCCGGAAGAACGTCAGGCGGTGGATACGCTTACGGATACTCTGATCGAAGAAAAGCGAGCCCCAAAAGATGAAGAGCTGAATTTACTTAGAAAGAACCCTTCGGCGGCGGATATCGGTCTGTTTGGTCGGATGTTGGCGGATGATCCGGCGTTTAACGTGGAGGCCGCCTGCCAGGTGGCCCATGCCATTACCGTGCATCCGGTGGTGATCGAGGATGACTACTTCACCGCCGTGGATGACCTCAATAGTGGCGATGAAGATCGCGGCGCGGCCCACATCGGCGAAACCGGCTTTGCCGCTGGCCTGTTTTACAGCTATGTGTGCATCAATCGTGATCAACTGATTGACAACCTCAGTGGCGATGCGGAACTGGCGGATAAAGCCATCGCCGCTCTGGCGGAAGCGGCTATTAAGGTATCGCCCACCGGTAAACAGAACAGCTTTGGCTCCCGTGCTTATGCGTCCTATGTGATGGCGGAGAAGGGTAGGCAACAGCCGCGCTCACTGTCGGTGGCGTTTCTTAAGCCGGTGCAGGGGCAGGACCAGGCGTCGGAGGCCATTACCGGCCTGGAAGAGCAAGCCCAACGATTCGATCAGGTGTATGGCGACTGTGCCGATAAGCGCTACAGCCTCAACGCCCATGCCGGGGAAGGCAGCTTCCAGGCCCTGATGGACTTTCTCAAAAACGACTAGGAGGCGCCCATGGAAGCGTTGATTTTCCAACTCTATGGCCCTCTGGCCAGTTGGGGGGCGCCGGCGGTGGGCGAGACTCGTCCGAGCTCCGATCATCCGGGCCGTGCCGCTTTGCTGGGCCTGCTGGCGTCGGCCCTGGGTATTCGCCGGCACGACGGCCCGGGTCAGCAGGCTCTGGCCTCGTCAGTGCGGTTTGCTGTGAAGCAACACAGTGCCGGTCGCCTGATGCGTGATTACCACACCGTGCAGGTGCCCGGTCGAGACAAGAAGGCCCGCTACTTCACCCGTAAGGACGAATTGGCCGTGCCGAAGAACAAGCTCAACACCGTGCTTTCCAGCCGTGAATATCGCCAGGACGGACTGTGGCAAGTGGCGGTGCTGCTTAATGCGCAAAGCGATTGGAGCCTGGACGAATTGGGAGACGCTTTGCGTTCCCCGGTATTCATGCCTTACCTCGGCCGCAAGGCCTGCCCACTGGCAGTGCCCCTGGCCCCGCAAACAGTCCAGGCGAATGGCCTTCGTGAAGCCTTCGTGGCGGCGCCGCCACGCATCTGCGACCAGCAGGGCCGCTGGCTTCATCTCCCAGACAGCGTGGATTTTTACTGGGAAGGCGATGCCGGTGACATTGCCGTGCAGGACACTCGGCAACCGACGGATGAAGTGATCAGCCGTGAGCGCTGGCAATTCGGCAGCCGCCAGGAGCATCACGCTCGGATCAGGGAGGAAAGCTGATGTACTTATCCCGAGTCAGAGTGGCTACCCAGGGCCTGGATCGCCACGCCCTGGTGAAGCTTTTGTCCGGTGATGCCTATGCCAACCATCAATTACTATGGCGCCTGTTTCCGGAAGCCGAGTCGCGCCCGTTTTTGTTCCGGCAGGAGATGGAGAACGAGCAGCTCGATGCAGAGGTGCGACCTCGAGGCTTGCCTCTCTTCTACGTCTTGTCGTCGCTCAAGCCGGATCCGCTGCCAGGGCTTTTACAGTGCGAGCCCAAACCCTTTGATCCTCGCCTGGCGGTGGGAGATCGGCTCCTGTTTCGGCTGCGTGCTAATCCCACGGTCACTCGTAAGGAGGCTGAGGGATCCAGAGCGCGTCGCCATGATGTACTCATGGACGCCAAGTGGCGATGCCGAAACGAGAGCGGTGTGGACCCCTGGAGCGTTCGCCGTGCCATGGACGAAAGTGCGGAGCAATGGCTTCGGGCCCGCAGCACGGACTGGGGGTTTGAGCTGGCCACGTCCCCTCAGCTTAGCGGCTACCGCCAGCACCAGTTACGGCGCAAAAAGCGTGAGATCCGCTTCTCCTCGGTGGATTACGAAGGTGTGATGACGGTGACCGATCCGGACCGGTTGCGGGATGCGCTGTTTCACGGTGTTGGCCGAAGTCGTGCCTTTGGTTGTGGCTTGTTCATGGTAAAGCGCGGCTAGCCAACGATGCCCTTCGTACCCTTGAAGCCGATACCAATGAAGGAGCGGGTCTCCATGATGTTTGTGTCTTACGGCCGTATTGACGTGAAAGACGGCGCCTTCGTCGTGGTGGATGACGTCAATGGTGAGCGCATGCACATTCCCGTGGGTTCGGTTGCCTGCATCATGCTGGAACCGGGAACGCGGGTGTCTCATGCGGCGGTAAAGCTGGCCGCCGTCACCGGCACGCTGCTGATCTGGGTCGGCGAAGCTGGCGTTCGCCTGTACGCCAGTGGCCAACCGGGCGGGGCTCGTTCCGATAAACTGCTCTACCAGGCTAACTTGGCACTGGATCCGGATTTACGGCTGAAGGTCGTCCGTAAAATGTTCGAGCTACGCTTCGGCGAGCCGGCCCCGGAGCGGCGTAGTGTGGATCAGCTACGGGGTATCGAAGGCGCGCGTGTTCGCAAGACCTATCAGATGATGGCAAAGCAATATGGCGTACCCTGGCAAGGCCGACGTTACGACCCTAAGGAATGGGATAAAGCAGACGTGGCGAATCAATGCCTGAGCGCCGCCACGGCCTGCCTGTATGGTGTTACCGAGGCGGCTGTTTTAGCCGCGGGCTATGCACCGGCGGTTGGATTCGTGCACTCGGGGAAGCCACTCTCCTTCGTTTACGATATCGCCGACTTATTTAAATTCGATACCGTGGTCCCGGCTGCTTTCCGCATCGCCGCTACCCGGCCCGCCACTCCGGATCGTGCTGTGCGCGTTGCATGCCGGGATATTTTCCGCCAGACCAAGCTGCTCAGACGCATCATCCCCGCCATTGAAGACGTACTGGCCGCCGGCGGCACCGAGCCTCCTCCGCCACCGGAGGACAGCCAACCACCCGCCATCCCTGAGCCGAAGTCGATGGCCGATAGCGGTCACCGGAGCTAGGTATGAGCATGCTAGTGGTCGTTACAGAGAATGTGCCGCCGCGCTTGCGCGGCCGGCTGGCGGTCTGGCTGCTGGAGATTCGCGCCGGTGTCTATGTCGGCGATGTCAGTAAACGGGTTCGCGTAATGATCTGGGAGCAAGCACAGGCGTTGGTCGACGACGGCAACGTCGCACTTTGCTGGGCGACCAACACCGAATCCGGGTTCGACTTCCAAACCTGCGGCGAGAACCGCCGCGTTCCTATCGATCACGACGGCCTGCGGTTAGTGTCTTTTTTGCCTGCTGAGTAGGCCTCCTTCCGCAGTTTTCGCTCCTTTAAAATACGGCTATTTTTTAATCTAAGTGGTTGGTGGATTCTTCTATCTGTATTTTCTTTATTAAAAACAACCATCTACACTTGGGTGTTCCCCGCACCTGCGGGGGTAAACCGATCATTCGCCGGGTCCGGGATCGCGGCGACCCGTGTCCCCCGCGCTTGTAGGGATAAACCGTACGGCGCCAAGAAGGCCATGGGACCAGAGTTATATTCCCATGTTTATGGGGATAAACCGGGCGCGCAGCGTTCTTTGCGCGCCATTTTTGAGTGTTCCCCACACCCGTGGGGATAGACGGGCCGGCGGAATACTCCCTCAGCTCACCACAGCGGTAAGCACGATCCGGCCCTCACTCACCTCCACGTCCAGCAACGTGTCCGCGTCGAACCCTGCTTCGCTCAGCCATTGCCCTCTCAAGAGCACGCGGGGCACGGCCGGCGGTGCCGGCTGGAATCCTTGATAGGGTTTGAGGGACGTGTTGTCGCGGCTGTGGTGCACTTTCAAGGTGCGCCAATAGGGAAACGCCCGGGCTGGTTTTTCGGCGGGGCTTTCGGTGGCGCGATACTCTGGCATAACATTGCGCTCAGCCATAATAGACTCCTTGTCAGTCTGTTGCGGTTAGCTGCTTTCGGGTGGGCCAACACCCGGAGGCAGCGCTTCTCGATAAATCGCACCTCCCATCCAACATCAGAACACTGTCCGTATCAACAGTATTTTCGATAACCCTTTCCTTGCCGAACCCGCACATCCGCTTTACGCCGCCTGCCACGCTCTGCGACTCTTGAGGTTCCCCCTGAAGCGGCGGTCTTCGCCGTGAAAATGGGGACGGATAACCATGAATAGCAGCAGCGCAAGGAAGGGAGCCCAGGGATGAAATTGAAATGTTGCAGCGGCTGCCGGTACGGCAACGCCAGGGCGAGACGCACGCCCTACGGGCCGGGCATCTGGTGCGCGCACCCGGA
>DGNT01000075.1 GCA_002389055.1 Alcanivorax sp. UBA4485 | reverse complement strand
ATGGCGAGCCGCGCCTGGCGGTGAACCGGGATAACGTGAAGCGCACCAAGCTGTCCGACGGCACCGTCAAGCTGACGCCCCGGGTTCGTGAAGTGGACCGCGACAGCGCCATTCCCGCCATTCCCATGAGCGCCATCCAGAGCTATCTCAAGGACGCCCTGGTGATGGACCGCGACGAGATTCTCTCCGCGCCCTACCTGATCGGCGGCCAGGACCGCCGGGTGGTGTTCGGCATGGGCGACACCGTCTACGCCCGGGACCCGGAAGACCGCTTCGCCGATCTGCAGCGCCGCTACGGCATCTACCGGGTGGGCGAGGAATACGTGGACCCGGAAACCCAGGAAGTGCTCGGCTACGAAGCCCGCCGCACCGGCCTGGCCAGCGTCCGCGATCAGGAAGAGGACATGACCACTCTGGAGGTGATCCGCTCCTCCGAGGACGTGCGCGTGGACGACCGCCTGTTCCAGCAGCCGGACCGGGAAGTGCGCGCGGTGCTCTATCCCCACGCCCCCGACGAGAAGATCACCGGCCACATCATCCGTTTCTTCGACCGCATCAACAGCGTGGCGCGTAACGACGTGGTGGTGATCAACAAGGGCGAGCGCGAGGGCATGGAACCCGGCCATGTGCTGGAAATCTTCCAGCAGGGCGAGCTGGTGCGTGACCGCCAGCAGGACGAAATGGTGCGCCTGCCCCGCACCAAGGCCGGCACTCTGGTGCTGTTCCGGGTCCATGAAAAGGTCAGCTACGGCCTGATCATGGAATCCACCCGGCCGATCTACATGCAGGACATCGTGGAGAGCCCGGAAGGCAGCTACTGATTCTAGTCTGATAACCGTCTAGCACGGCGCACAGGGAGGTGCGCGATGGATGCCCAACTCAAACGGCTGGTGCTGTGCGCCGCCTTTTCACCCTACTCGGCCCGGCTCGGCCGGGCACTGCGTGAATGTCCCCCCGACGACACCCCGCTGGAGCACTTCCGCCCCTGGCTGCCCAATAACAACCGGTTGCCGGCCCGCCGGCTGCGTCAGCCGGAAGCCCTGCGCGAGACCCTGACGGCCCTGTCCTCGCTGGGCTGGCGCTGGCTGGCCCTGGGCGACGACGACTACCCGCCGCTGCTGGCGGACCTGCCGGACGCGCCCGGGGTGCTGGCGGTGCGCGGTGACCCGGCCATCCTGGCCGGTCCGCAGCTGGCCATGGTGGGCGCCCGGGCCGCTTCCGCCGACGGCACCGACAACGCCTTCCGCTTCGCCCGCTCGCTGGCCGCCGCCGGCTTCGCCATCACCAGCGGCCTGGCGCTGGGCGTGGACGCCGCCGCCCACCGGGGCGCGCTGGCCGCGTGCGGCGCCACCGTGGCGGTGCTCGGCAACGGCCCGGACCGCATCTACCCGCCCCACCACCGCAAGCTGGCACACCAGATCATCGAGGGCGGCGGTGTCCTGGTCACCGAGTTCGCCCCCGGCAGCCAGCCGCGCCGCGAGTATTTCCCGGCGCGCAACCGGGTGATCAGCGGGCTCAGTTTCGGCACCATTGTGGTGGAGGCGGCACTGCGCAGTGGTTCCCTGATTACCGCCCGCACCGCCGCCGAACAGGGCCGCGAGGTGTTCGCCATCCCCGGCGCGCTGCATAACCCGCTCAGCAAGGGCTGCCACCGGCTGCTGCGCGACGGCGCCAACTGGCTGGAGAGCGTCGACGATGTGCTGAACGCCTTCGGCGATTTCCGCCGTACCCTGGCGGACAGCCCGGCGCTGTCGGCGGCCCGCGGCCCGGACGACACCACTGGCCTTTTGGCGCATTTCACCACCGGCATCAACGGCCTGGACGATCTGGCCAGCCGCAGCGGGCTGCCGATGACCGAACTGGCGGAGCAGCTCGCCGAGTTGGAGCTGGACGGCAAGATCAAACGGGTGACCGGCGGCTACAGCCGCCATCGCGGGCTTGCCTGACCGTCCGGGCTTGGGTACCTTCGCGGCCAGTAACCACACGAGGAACGGTGATGACCCCGCAAACGCCGGAGCCAGGCCAGCATCTGCTCAGTGCCGCGCACATTATTCGCGCCGGCGGTGTCATCGCCTATCCCACCGAGACCGTCTACGGCCTGGGCTGCGACCCCTTCGATGAGGGCGCGGTCCGCCGGGTGCTGGCGATCAAGCAGCGGCCGGTGGAAAAAGGCCTGATTCTGGTCGCCTCGGACCTGGCCCAGCTCGACGGCCTGGTGCGGTTGGACGACGCCCAGCGGGAACGGCTGCGCCAGGCCTGGCCGGCGCCGGTGACCTACCTGCTGGACGCCACCGAGCGGGTGCCGGCCTGGATTCGCGGCGCCCACGCCAAGGTGGCGGTGCGGGTCAGCGCCCACCCGCTGGCGCGTGCCCTGGCGGCGGCGGTGGGCACGCCGATCGTGTCCACCAGCGCCAACCGGGCCGGGCGGCCGCCCGGACGCAACCGGTTTCAGGTCGGCAAAGCGCTGGGCGGGGATCTGGATTTTATCGTCACCGGCGATTGCGATCCGCTCGGCAAGCCGTCCACCATTATCGATCTGCAAAGCGGTCGTACCCTGCGAGACTGACATGAATGACGTATCCCCCCAGGCGGTGAAGGACTATCTGCTCGATTTGCAGGACCGCATCTGCGCGGCACTGGAGAGCGAGGACGGCCAGGGCCGCTTCGAGGAAGACGCCTGGGACCGGGCGGAAGGCGGCGGTGGCCGCAGCCGCGTACTCACCGAGGGCGCGGTGATCGAAAAGGGCGGGGTTAATTTCTCCCATGTGTTCGGCGACCGCATGCCACCCTCCGCCACCGCCCACCGGCCGGAGCTGGCCGGGCGGTCGTTCCAGGCCATGGGGGTATCGCTGGTGATTCACCCGCACAACCCCTATGTGCCCACCAGCCACGCCAATGTGCGCTTTTTCGTCGCCGAGAAGGAAGGCGAAGCGCCGGTGTGGTGGTTCGGCGGCGGCTTCGACCTGACCCCCTTTTACGGCTACGAGGAAGACGCGGTGGCCTGGCACCGGGCCGCCCGGGACGCCTGCGCGCCCTTCGGCGACGACCTCTACGGGGAGTTCAAGCGCTGGTGCGACGACTATTTCTATATCAAGCACCGTGACGAGCCGCGCGGCGTGGGCGGGCTGTTCTTTGATGACTTCAACCGTCTCGACTTCGAACACAGCTTCGCGCTGATGCGCAGCATCGGCGACGGCTTTATCGGCGCCTACCGGCCGATCATGGCGCGCCGCAAAGCGGTGCCCTACGGCCAGCGCGAGCGCGACTTCCAGCTCTATCGCCGTGGCCGCTATGTGGAATTCAACCTGGTCTATGACCGCGGCACCCTGTTCGGCCTGCAGTCCGGCGGCCGCACCGAATCGATCCTGATGTCGCTGCCGCCGTTGGTGCGCTGGGACTACGACTGGCGGCCAGAACCCGGTTCCCCGGAAGCGGAGCTGCACGAGAAATTCCTGATCCACCGGGAGTGGCTATGAGCGACCGTTACGCGGTATTCGGCAACCCGGTGAGCCACAGCCGTTCGCCGGACATCCACCACGCCTTCGCCGCCCAGCGCGGCGAGGACCTGGTCTATGAGCGCATTGAAGCGCCGGTGGACGGCTTCCCGGCGGCGCTGGCGGCGTTCTTCGACGCCGGCGGGCGCGGCGCCAACGTCACCGTGCCGTTCAAGGAGCAGGCCTTCGATCTGTGCGATCGGCTCACCGAGCGGGCCCGCCAGGCCGGCGCCGTGAACACCCTGTGGCGGGTCGACGGCGCCCTGCACGGCGGCAACACCGACGGCGCCGGCCTGGTGGCCGATCTGCGCGGCAATCAGGGCTGGGCCCTGGCGGGCCGCCGGGTGCTGGTGCTCGGCGCCGGCGGTGCGGTGCGCGGCGTGCTCGGCCCGTTGCTGGCCCAGAGCCCGGCGGAAGTGGTGATCGCCAATCGCACCCTGGGTCGCGCGGAAGCGCTGGTGGCGCAGTTCGCCGGCCAGGGCGTGCCGATGCACGCCGCCGCCCTGGATCAGCTGCGGCAGCCGTTCGACGTGCTGATCAACGCCATTTCCGCCGGGCTGCACGGTGAGATGCCGGCGCTCGATGCGACCCTGGTGGCGCCGGCATCGGTGGCCTACGACATGGTCTACGGCACCCAGCCCACGCCGTTCATGCGCTGGGCGGAAGGTCTCGGCGCGGCGGCGGTGTGCGACGGTCTGGGCATGCTGGTGGAGCAGGCGGCGGAAGCCTTCCAGGTGTGGCGGGGCTGGCGCCCGGACACCGCGCCGGTGCTGGCCCGGTTGCGCGGCGGCTAGGCCGCGCGGCACCCATTTTACAAACTTTGTCGCGTTGCGGCTGGCGGCGCTGGCCGAAACCCGGTGAAATATTCACCTATTGCCGCCCCTGCCTGGGTGGCCTTTTTTGCCTTTTGCGCTGAGGAAAACTCATGTTCCTGCCACGCTTGGTGGTATCGCTTGCCGCGAGCCTTGCCTGTGGTCTGATACAGGCCAACACCTTCGGTTTCTCCTGGGACAACGATGCCTTTCTGGGCCAGGACAAAAACTACACCAACGGTGTGCGTTTCAGCTGGGTCGGTGACGGTCAGTCGGATTGCCAGGCCAACGGCGGCCTGACCTGTGGCGTGGCCCGGGCGTTGGACCCGCTGCCGGGGGTGTCGGCCTCCGATGAGCGGCACGCGCTCACCGTGAGCCTGCAGCA
This sequence comes from Alcanivorax sp. UBA4485, assembly GCA_002389055.1. Lineage (GTDB taxonomy): Bacteria > Pseudomonadota > Gammaproteobacteria > Pseudomonadales > Alcanivoracaceae > Alloalcanivorax. Next base: position 14,008 of record DGNT01000075.1, on the reverse strand, counting down.
GATCATGATCACCCCGTCCGACATCAGCCGTACCACACCGGATTACAACGACCTTCCCTATGTCGGCTATTCCAACCTGGAAGTGGGCCTGTTCAGTTGGGACCGGAAGAACCTGTTCGGCTACGGCGTGCGCGCTGGCATCGTCGGGCCGGATTCCGGCGCCGAGCAGTCCCAGAAGTTCGTGCATAAAGTGGTCGGTGCCAACGAACCCCAGGGTTGGGACGACCAGCTCGGCCACGACGCCATCGGCGGGGTGTATTTCCTGCACGCGCACCGCCTGTTCCGCACCATCAACGACGCCGGCTATCAGACCGAACTGGGCGCCGCCTGGGGCATCGACGCCAACAATTTCGACGGTGGCGCCCAGGTCGGTGGCTTTATTCGCTTCGGCCGTAACCTGCCCGGTAATTTCATTCCCGATTACGCCGGCCTCGGCACCGCCGGTTCGCTGGTGGGCCTGTTCGATACGCCCGGGTTCGGTTGGGAGGTATTCCTCGGGTTAAGCGGCAAGTATGTGGGGTATTCCTATATCGAAGAGAACGCCGGGCCTTACAACATCGAGGCTAGCGACGGCGTTGGCGCGGTCATTACCGGCTTCGGGGTGCGCAGCGGTGGCGGTTTCAGTTTCACCATGACGGTGCAGACCTCCACCTCGCCGGTGCGTGATAACAACGACCCGATGAGCTTCGGCAATATGTCGTTTATGTGGGCGATTTAAGAGCCCTGGAGCTCATCCAGGTACTGGTCTTTAAGCTTCACGTAGTTGCCGGCCACATAGGGCAGGAACTCGATCTCCTTGGCGGTCAGCTCGCGCACCGGCCGCGCCGGCCGGCCCCGGTACAGCCAGCCGGAGGCCAGCCGTTTGCCCGGGCTCACCAGGCTGCCGGCGGCCAGCATCACGTCACTTTCCACCACGGCGCCGTCCATGATCATGGTCTGCATACCGATCATCACCCGGTCGCCGAGGGTGCAGCCGTGCAGCATCGCCTGATGGCCCACGGTGACGTCGTCGCCCAGGGTCAGCGGGAAGCCGCCGGGGTTGAAGGCGGAGTCATGGGTGATGTGCAGCACGGCGTTATCCTGCACACTGGTACGGGCGCCGATGACGATGCGGTGCATGTCGCCGCGCACCACGGCGCCGGGCCATACCGAGCTGTCGTCGCCGAGGGCCACATCGCCGATCACGGTGGACGCCGGGTCGATGAAAACCCGTTCACCCTGGCTTGGCACCTTGTTCTGGAAGCTTCGAATCCCCATTTCACACCCATTCATCAAGACGAATCAGACCCGTTATAACGAGAGGCACCATGAGTCACAACCCGCTGATTGATTACCCGGACCTGCCGCCCTTCTCCGAAATCCGCCCGGAGCACGTGAAACCGGCGGTGGAGCAGTTGGTGGAAGCGGGCCGCGAGCGTATCCGCAAGGTGCTGGCCGAGGGTGACTTCAGCTACCGGGCTCTGGAGCTGACCCTGGCCGAGGAAGACGAACGCCTGGAAAAGGCGTTTGGCCCGGTGGGCCACCTGAACGGGGTGGCCCAGGACGAAGCCTTGCGCGAAGCGTACAACGCCTGCATGCCGCTGATCAGTGAGTACAGCACCGAGGTGGGCCAGAACAGCGAGTTGTTCGCCGCCTACCAGGCGCTGCGCGACAGCGATGAATTCAAAACCCTGACGCCGGCCCAGCAGAAAGACATCGACAACACGCTGCGCGATTTCCGCCTGTCCGGCGTGGCCCTGCCCGAAGCGCAGAAAGCCCGGTACATGGAAAACGCCAAGCGGCTGTCGGAGCTGACCACCCGCTTCGAGAATAACTTGCTGGACGCCACCCAGGCTTGGCAGAAGCACGTCACCGATGAAACGGAACTGGCCGGGCTGCCGGACACCGCCCTGGCCGGCACCGCCGACCGGGCCCGCGCCGAAGGCCTGGAACAGGGCTGGCTGCTGACCCTGGATTTTCCGGTGTTCTTCGCGGTGATGAGCCACGCCGAGAACCGCGCCCTGCGCGAGGAAATGTACCGGGCTTTTACGACCCGGGCGTCCGACCAGGGCCCCCAGGCCGGTGAGTACGACAACGGCGCGGTGATGGACGAGATCCTTAAACTGCGGCACGAACAGGCCAACCTGCTCGGTTTCGCGAACTACGCGGACAAATCCCTGGCCACCAAGATGGCCCGGGACGTGGATGAGGTGATCGGTTTTCTCGACGACCTGGCCCGCCGCGCCAAGCCCCAGGCGGAACGGGAAGTGGCGGCCTTGAAAGCGTTTGCCGCCGAGCAAGGCGCCGACGACCTGCAGCCCTGGGACCTGGGCTACTGGAGCGAGCGGCTGCGCGAAGCCCGTTACGATCTGTCCGACGAGGCGCTGCGCCCCTGGTTCCCGGCGGAAAAAGTCATCGACGGTATGTTCCAGGTGGTCGGTAAGCTGTTCGGCATTCGCTTCCGCCAGCGTGATGACGTGGACACCTGGCACCCGGACGTGCGCTTCTTCGAACTGGTGGACGACGACGGCAGCGTGCGCGCCGCCTTTTATCTGGACATGTACGCGCGCAGCGGCAAGCGCGGCGGCGCCTGGATGGACGACGCCCGGGTGCGCCGCCGCCGCCTGGACGGCGACGTGCAAACGCCGGTCGCCTACCTGACCTGCAACTTCGCGCCGCCGGCCGGCGGCAAGCCCGGCCTGCTCACCCACGATGAAGTGGTCACCCTGTTCCACGAGTTCGGCCATGGCCTGCACCACATGCTCACTGAACAGGAAGTGGCCGGCATCTCCGGCATCAACGGCGTGGCCTGGGACGCGGTGGAGCTGCCCAGCCAGTTCCTGGAAAACTGGTGCTGGACCGAGGAAGGCCTGGCGCTGATTTCCGGCCACTACGAAACCGGCGAGCCCCTGCCCCGGGAAACCCTGGACAAGATGCTCGCCGCCAAGAACTTCCAGAGCGCCATGGGCATGATGCGTCAGTTGGAATTTTCGCTGTTCGACATGCGGCTGCACGCGGAATACCGCGAGGGCCTGGATATCCAGCAGGTGCTGGATGAGGTGCGCGAGCAGGTGTCGGTGATCAAGCCGCCGGCTTTCAACCGCTTCCAGAACGGCTTCGGGCATATCTTCGCCGGCGGTTACGCGGCGGGTTACTACAGCTACAAATGGGCGGAAGTGCTGTCCTGCGACGCCTATGCCCGTTTCGAGGAAGAAGGCCCGTTCAACGAAGCCACCGGTCGCGACTTCCGTGAAAAGATCCTGGCCCGCGGCGGCAGCCGCGAACCGATGGAATTGTTCGTCGATTTTCGCGGTCGCGAACCCAGTGTCGAACCGCTGCTTCGCCACAGCGGCATCGAAGGCTAGCTAATATGGTTAAACGTCAGTTCATCGCCGGGGCGAGCTGCCCCGGTTGTGGTGCCGTCGATCGCATCCAGCGCTGCAGCGACGGCGACAAAACGTGGATGGAGTGTGTCGCCTGCGGGCTGGTCCGTGACCTCGACCAGCCACCCGCCGCCGTCGACGCCACCGACGCCAACGAGCAGACGGTGACGCTAAAGCCCCGGCGTTAAGCGTTAGTAACGCCAGCCCGGTGAGCTCAGGAAGGCGTACACGAACACCACGGCCGTGATCAGAAACACCACCATCATCACGGTACCGATAATACCGAAGATCATCCCGGCGATGGCGGTGCCCCGCCCGCTGGGGTCCCGCTCGCCCCGGTCCATGGCTTTCAGCTCCAGCACCCCCAGTACCCAGGCGACCACCCCCAGCGGCGAGAACAGCAGCATGCTGATGAGGCCCAGGGTCAGTACCAGGGTGCCGCGATGCGGCTGCACCGCTGTTGCCGTCTGTTCGCTGTCGGTGGCTGGCACCGACGGTTGGTAGGGGCCGCGCTCAACGAAAGCGGCGGCCAGCAGCAGGCCCAGAGTGGTGGCACCGAAAACAAAATAGCCCGCTGAAACAATCATCGAATAGGCTTCCCAGGACAACAGCCCGTTACCGCTGAGCGGTACCAGAAAGTGGTTGGTCACCACCTGGAACACGGCCTGCAGCAGCAACACCGCACTGGCGAGGATCACCAGCAGGGACGCTTTGCGCGCCCGGCTTTTGAAGACGATGCCCAGCACCAGGCCGACAATGGCCGGTATAACAACGGGCAGAAGATTGATAATGGTACTGATGTAATTCGGCATGCGGCCCCCTTTCAACAATGGGTCGTAACCCTAGCGTTATCGTGGCGCCTTGTCCCCTCAAACAATCACACTTCCCGGTCGGCGTTGAGTCGCCCGTTGCAAAAGAAGGTAAAGCGGTGTGATTGGGGGTCGGCAAGTCCGCCCCGCAGGGCGCACTATGATTCTCCCGCCATGATGTTCATGGCGAGCGAAACCGATGAGAAAGGAGTTCTCTCATGTCCGACGATAAGGTAACCAAAGTTCTTAACGCTTTGATTCAAACCTGCCGGGATGGCGAAGAAGGTTTTCGCACTTGCGCCGAACAAATGGAAAAGCCGGAGCTGCAGCAGATTTGCAGAGACCGCGCCCAGGGCTGCGCCACGGCGGCGCAGGAACTGCAAGAGCTGGTGCGTGCCCAGGGCGGCGACCCGGAAGACAGCACCAGCTTCGCCGGCACGCTGCACCGCCGTTGGGTGGATCTGAAAGCGAAACTGATGGACCGCACCGACGAAACGGTGCTCAACGAATGCGAGCGCGGTGAGGATGTGGCCAAACACAACTACCAGAAGGCGCTTGAGGAGGAACTGCCGGAAGCGGTGCGCGCCGTGGTGGAAAAGCAGTACCAGGGCGTGAAGGAAAATCACGACAAGATCAAAGCACTGCGGGACGCGGAACGCACCAAGGCGTGACCCTTGTTGTGTGAAAACCCGAAGCAATAAAAAACCCGGCATCTGCCGGGTTTTTTATTAAAAGATCAGATTATTTCTCGACGAAGGCGCGCTCGATCACGTACTCGTGCATGTGACCGCCACGGGATTCGCGGAAACCCCAATCGTCCAGAATGTTGGTGAAGTCCTTCAGCATGGCGGGGCTGCCGCACAGCATGAAACGGTCTTCTTCCAGATTGGGCTTGGGCAGCTCCAGATCATCGAACAGCTTGCCGCTGGTCATCAGATCGGTGAGACGGCCCTTGTTGCGGTACGGCTCGCGGGTCACGGTGGGATAGTAGAGCAGCTGGTTACGAATAATGTCGCCGAAGAATTCGTTGTCCGGCAGCTCGTTCTCGATCACGTCCCGGTAGGCCAGCTCCGAGGTGTAGCGCACCCCGTGGGTGAGAATCACCTGATCGAACTGTTCGTAGATTTCCGGATCCTTGATGATGCTCAGGAACGGCGCCAGGCCGGTGCCGGTGGACAGCAGCCACAGGCGTTTGCCGGGCAGCAGATGGTCCGCCACCAAGGTGCCGGTGGGCTTGCGGCTCACATAAATCTTGTCGCCGGGCTGAATTTTCTGCAGCCGGGACGTCAGCGGGCCGTCCGGCACCTTGATGCTGAAGAACTCCAGCTCTTCCTCATAGTTGGCGCTGGCGATGGAATAAGCGCGCAGCAGCGGGCGGCCACCGTCCTGCTCCAGGCCGATCATGGTGAAATGGCCGTTCTTGAAGCGGAAGGCGGGATCGCGACTGGTGGTGAAACTGAACAGGGTTTCATTCCAGTGGCGAACGCTGGTGATGGTTTCAGTATTCAAATTTGACATATGCTAATACGCTTTTATTCCGAAATCTCCAGTTGGTGAGAATATAATCACCCGGGAGATATCGGTAAAATGGGTTATTCCGATATTTGATATCGATTATACCGATGAGGCCGTTATGCGCTACACCCTCCGCCAGCTCGAGGTGTTCCTCGCCACCGCTCATTTCGAGAACGTCAGCCGTGCCGCCGATCACCTCAGCATGTCCCAGTCCGCCGCCTCCGGTGCCCTCAAAGAGCTGGAGTCCCAGTTCGAGATCAAGCTGTTCGAGCGCGCCGGCAAGCGTCTGCGCCTCAACGAGCTGGGCCGCCAGCTGTGGCCCCGGGCGGAGGCCCTGCTGGGCCAGGCCCGTGATCTGGAGGCCGGGCTGCTGGCCCACCAGGAACTCGGTCAGCTCAAGGTGGGGGCGACCCTGACCATTGGCAACTACCTGGCGGTGAGCATCATGGCCCGTTATATGGCCGAGCAGCCCGGCGCCCGGGTGCAACTGGAAGTGGCCAACACCCGTGCCATCGTCGACCGGGTGCTGGGGTTCGACCTGGATCTGGGGCTGATCGAGGGGGAAATGAACCACCGCGACCTGGAGCTGCTGCCCTGGCGGGAGGACGAACTGGTGGTGTTCTGCGCCCCGGACCATCCCCTGGCCGGTAAGCCGCGCCTGGACGACCACGATCTGAAAGCCGCCACCTGGATCGTCCGAGAGTCCGGCTCCGGCACGCGGCAGACCTTCGAACGCGGCATGCACGGCATCCTGCCGGACCTTAACCTGCTGCTGGAGCTGGAGCACACCGAGGCGATCAAGCGGGCGGTGGAAACCGGCCTGGGTGTCAGTTGCCTGTCGCGGGTGTCACTGCGCGAGGCGTTCCGGCGCGGGTCGTTGGTGCCGCTGGCGGTGCCGCACCGGGATTTCAGCCGCGAGTTCTATTTCGTGCTGCACCGGCAAAAGTACCGCAGCCCGGGCGTGGAGCGCTGGCTGCAGCTGTGCCGGGAATCCCGCGATCAGGGCTGAGGGCTACTGGCCGCCGTCCGGCCGGTATTCGTCGCGGATCACCCCGCCCAGATCCTTCCAGGGCAGCGTCAGGGTGGGCTGGCCCATCACGTAGGGGGCGATGGAATAGACGTCGTAATGCAGCACCAGGCCCTTGCGGGTGAGACGGAAATCACTGCTTTCCTGGAACGGCCACGCCTGACGGAAATCCTCGTCGGAGTCCACTTCCTTTTCCAGCCAGCGGTCGTGGGCGCGGCGCGCCGCGTCCTCGAAGGCGTTTTCCTGCCCCGGGTTAATCACCTGCCCCAGGGACACCGGCCGGTGGGTGGCCAGATCCCAGTTCAGCCAGCGCGTCACCGGCAACCCGTGGGCGCCGCCGGTGAATTCGTAGCTGTCGATGGCCACCGTGAGCAGGCCCTTCCAGCGGCCCAGCTGACGGCTTTCGCCGCTGAGCTCCCAGCCCCGGGCGCCGTCGCCGGGGACCTCGGCGGCGGTGGCCAGGAAGCGGTCGGCGGCCTCTTCCAGGGTTTTCGGCGGGGCGCCCTGGTCCTCGCCGCTGCCACCCAGCTGCTGGATCATGCGGCGGCGCACCGCCTGGTTCAGCTCGGGGTGGCCCTCGTAGAGTTCCAGGTCCACCGCCACCTTGGCGCAGTCGTCGCCGCTGCAATTGTCCGCGCGGCGGCGCAGGGTTTCCTGGCGGGTCTCCAGCTTTTCCGCGGGCGCCGTCGTGGTCGGCGGTTCGCTCTGCTGCGGAGCGCCGTTATCGTCCGGGGCCGGGGCCTTCTCCCCGGCGGTTTGTTCCGGGCCCTGTTCGGCGCTGTTGTCGCAGGCGCTCAAGGCCAGCAGCGCGGCCAGCGCGCCGGCCCGTAACCAGGGGGATAATGCGTAGTAGCGGCGTTCCGGCATGACAGCTTCCTGAGTTGATGGCGAGTCCTTCGTGGACAGCCAACGAGCATGCCCTGATTGCCCGTTATCGGGCAACCCGGGAAGCCGTGCCGGACCGGTTTTCAGTCCACTTTTTCGAAATAGCCGAGCAGGCGCAGGGCGGCGATCTTGTCGCCTTCGATGTCCAGATCGTCGCCGGCCAGGGCGGTCACCGCGCTGCGGTTGCCGGCGGCGATCGCCTTCCAGACCGGTTCGCGGGTGTGCAGCACCGCTATCGTGTCTTCCGCCAGCCCCGGGTGTACCTGGGCCACGCCCCGGCGGATTTCCAGGGTGAAGCGGCGCTCGCTGTCGGCGAACTGGAAGCCGAGCTTCTCGTGCACATCAAGGGTGTCTTCCGCCTTCAGGAAGGCGGGCATCGCCGCCAGGAAGTTCTCGATGGGCAGGGTGTCGAGGAAGCCCTCCGGCGCCTGGGTGCGGAAGCCGGGTTTCAGGCCGTCCGCTTCTTCCCGGGCGGCGGTGAAGTAGTAGTTGCGGGCATTGGGGTTGGCTTCCACCTCGGCCAGCCGGCGCAGCGCTTCGGCGCGCAGCTGGTTCACGCCGTCGTCGTCCGGGCGCAGGGCGCGCAGGTGGTCGCTGAGGTTGAGGGCCCACTGGGCGTCGCCCTGGTCCAGCGCCGCGCGGGCTTTGTCCGCCAGGGCCTGTTCGCCGCCGGCCAGTTCCGCCATGTGGCGCGCTTGCTCAGCGCCGGGGAGCGGCTGCAGGGTGCTCGGGTTGCCGTCGAACCAGCCCAGGTAGCCGTCGAACACGGAGCGCACCGACCAGCTCACCTTGCCGTAGAACTCCTGCAGCCAGGGGCTTTGCGCCAGATGCGGCGGCAGCTGCACACGTTCGACGATCTGATCCGGGGTCAGGCCCTGGTTCATGTGCCTCAGGGTCTGGTCGTGCACGTACTGGATCGCGTCGCGGTAATCAGTAAGGGTGTCGTGGACGCGCTCACGGCCGCTCAGCGGGCGGGTGTGGCTGGGCACCAGGAACTCGGCGTCCAGGGCGCGGATCTTGTCCAGGCTGGCGGCCCATTTCTGAACATCGCGGTAGTAGGTGCCGCGGATGGTGTAGAGGTTGGGGAAGGTCTGGTAGATGTTGTCGCCGCTCAGCACCACTTTCTTTTCCGGCAGCCACACGAACAGCTGATCCTCGGTTTCACCGGGGGCGTGCACCAGCTCCAGCTTGATGCCGGCGATGGTGGTTTCCAGGCGCTCGTCCACGGTGTGGTCCGGCGGCAGCGCGAACAGCGTGCTGTCTTCGCCGACGCCCAGGTGCGGGCCGATGCCGTCGTTGATGCGCTCGCCCTCGGGCAGATGGTGGCCGAACATGCGCATGGAACGGGCGGTGATGATCGGCCGGATCTGGTTGACCACCCGGTTAATGTAATAGCCGGTGCTCTGGTGGGCGTACACCGGCACCTCGCCGGGGGCGGCGAAGGCCCGGGCGCCGAACACATGGTCGGCGTGGTTGTGGGTGTAGATGATCGCCGCGATGGGTTTGTCGGTGATCTCCCGGAAGGCGGCCAGCACCGCTTCCCCTTCCGCCACCGTTTCCATGGTGTCGACGATAATGATGCCGTCGTCGCCTTCCAGCATAATGGAATTGGCGAGGCCGAAGCCCACCGCCACATAAACGCCGTCGGTGACTTCCACCACCTCTTTCTCGAACAGCTTGCTGTGTTCGCGCAGGGCGTCAGGGGCCGGGGTGGCCCGGGGCGCGGGCGCGGAGCTATCGCCGCAGGCGGCCAGGGCGGCCGCGCTGACCGCCATAACGAAAAACAGAGCCGGGTATCGCATGGAATCTTGTCCTTATTCTGAGAGTGCCAGGCAGGCTAGCGCCGCCGGGCCGGGCCACCAAGGTGGCAAGCGGCCACCGGCCGGTGGCCGCTGACCATGGCGCCGTTCACCGCCACCACCGTGGCCGCCTGGCCGCTGGCCGTGCTGGACACTCTGGAGCGCCGCGGCCTGGATGGCGACCTGGCCCTGCGCGAAGCGGGGCTGGAGCGCGCCTGGCTGGCCGCCAACCCCGGCGGTCGGGTGACCGTGGCGGCCATGGGCCGGCTATGGGCCGCCGCCGAGCGGCTCAGCGGCGACCCGGCCATCGGCTTGTACGTGGGCCTGGCGGCGCAGCCCATGCACCTGCGGATTCTCGGCCTGCTGGTGCAGACCGCCCCCAGCCTGGATCAGGTGATCGACTTCGCGGTGCGCTTCCAGGCGCTGGTGTCCAACAGCGTCACGGTGTCCCGGGTGCACCGGCCCGGCGCCGAGGGTCTGGCGATCCGGACGCTGGACGGCACCCCGGTGCACCCGTGCGCGCTGGACGCCTTTATCGCCGCCCACGTGCATCATCTGGTGCGGGTGGCGCCGGCCGGTGCGGTCACCGAGGTGGCACTGTGCCGGTCGGCGCCGGCGGATCCGCGCCCCTGGCAGACCAGGCTGTGCCGGCAGGTGGTGTTCGACGCCGACGCGGATGTGGTCTGGCACGACCGGGCGCGGCTGCACACGCCCTTGCCGCTGGGCGACGACGATCTCTCCCGGCAGCACCAGCAACTGGCCGAACAGGCGCTGGCGGAGCTGGACCGTTCCCCGCCGCTGATTCAGACCCTGCGCGGCCTGCTGCGGGTGCGCCCCGGCGAGCCGCCCACCCTGGGCGAGCTGGCGGCGGCGGTGAGCCTCAGTGAGCGCTCACTGCGCCGGCACCTGGCCGAGGCCGGCAGCGGCTACCGCCGTCTTATTGAAGAGCACAGCGCCGAGCGCGCCGCCGCCCTGCTGCGCGGCAGCGACCGCTCCGTGGCCGAGGTCGCCGACCAGCTGGGCTTCTCCGACGCCAGTAATTTCAGTAAGGCGTTCAAGCGCTGGTACGGCGTCAGCCCGGACCGTTTCCGGCAGAGCTGACGCCCTGTTTTCAGAGCTGACGCCCGGTTTTGCACAATTTTTCCCCGCGCCGCCTTGCCAGCGGCAATACTGCCTCCATGTACTAAGCTGAAACGAAAAAATCATGGAGCGAATAACGATGCGACAGTCATTGCTTCTGGCGGCGACCCTGATGATGGTCACCACCGCCACCAGCTGGGCCCAGAGCACCACCGAGGGAACGCCCAACATCAAGCAGCCGGATCAGGAAAACGTCTCCACGCAGATGCGGGACACCTGGGAGACGTTCAAGAACTTCACCGTGGAGCAGAAGAACGAAGCGGTTGAGATGGCCCGCCGGGCGCTGGAAAACCTGGACCAGGAAATCGACGAAACCCAGACCGAGATCGACCAGGGCTGGCAGAACCTGTCCCAGGAAGCGCGTCTGGAAAAGCAGGAAACCCTGAGCGAGCTGAAAGACGAGCGCGCTGAACTGCAGACCGAATACCAGGAACTGCAGGCCGCCAGCGCCGATAACTGGGAAGAAGCCAAACGCCGCTTCGGCAGCGCCTGGCAGTCCACCAAGCAAGCCTGGCGCGACCTGACTGCGCCCAACCCCGACGCCGAATAATTGTAGGAGCGGGCCCCGCCCGCGAAAGGGTGGCATTAGCCACCCGGCGGGATACCAGAGGCCTCTCTAACGGCGGTACAAACAAGCTCTCTGGCATCCTGCCGGCAAGCTCCGCTTGCCTTTCGCGGGCAGGGGCCGCTCCCACCAAGTTTGCTGCCACCAAGACCGGTCGTACCCCTCAAACGTCGGCGAAATGCTCGCCGCCGCGCAACCAGCGGCGCAGCAGCCGCTCCACGCGGTCGGGGTACTGCGCCAGCAGTGCCGCCGCTACTTCCCGGGCCGGGGCCATCAGCGCTTCGTCGCGCACGAGGTCGGCGATGCGGAACGCCAGGTCGCCGGTCTGGCGGGTGCCGAGCCACTCGCCGGGCCCGCGTAATTTCAGGTCTTCCTCGGCGATCACGAAGCCGTCACTGGTGTCGCGCATCACCGCCAGACGTTTCTTGGCGGTGAACGACAGCGGCGTTTGATAGAGCAGCAGGCAATAGCTCTGCTCGCCGCCCCGCCCCACGCGTCCCCGTAACTGGTGCAGCTGCGCCAGCCCCAACCGTTCCGCGTTTTCCATCACCATCAGGGTGGCGTTGGGCACGTCCACGCCCACCTCAATCACGGTGGTGGCCACCAATAGCTGTGCCTCACCGCTGGAAAAGCGCGCCATGCGCGCGGCCTTGTCCTTGGCTTTCATGCGCCCGTGCACCAGTTCCACGGTGAGCTCGGGCAGGGCTTCCTGCAGGGTTTCGAAGGTGGCCTCGGCGGCCTGGGCCTGGAGCTCGTCGGATTCCTCGATCAGGGTGCACACCCAGTAGGCCTGGGTGCCTTCCCGGCAGGCGGCGCGGATGCGCGCCACCACGTCGTCGCGGCGCGAGGTGGGCAGCGCCAGGGTCTGGATCGGCTTGCGGCCCGGCGGCATTTCGTCGATCACCGAGGTGTCCAGATCGCCGTAGACGCTCATCGCCAGGGTGCGGGGAATGGGCGTGGCGGTGAGCGTGAGCTGGTGCGGCACCTGGTTATCGAAGCGGCCTTTTTCGCGCAGCGCCAGCCGCTGCTGCACGCCGAAGCGGTGCTGCTCGTCGATGATGATCAGCCCCAGCCGCTGGAACGCCACCGCGTCCTGGAACAGGGCGTGGGTGCCGACCACCAGGGCGCCGCGGCCTTCGGCCAGGGCCGCCAGGGTCTCCCGGCGTGCCTTGACGCCGACGCTGCCGGCCAGCCAGTGCACCTCAATGCCCAGCGGCGCCAGCCAGTGGCGGAAATTGGCCAGATGCTGCTCGGCGAGCAATTCGGTGGGCGCCATCAAGGCCACCTGGTAGCCGGATTCGATCGCCACCAGGGCGGCGGCGGCGGCCACCAGGGTTTTGCCGGAGCCCACGTCCCCCTGAATCAGGCGCAGCATCGGGTGTTCGCGGGCCAGGTCGGCGCGGATTTCCCCGATCACCCGTTGCTGGGCGCCGGTGAGCTGGAACGGCAGCGCCTGGAGCAGCTTGCCGGTGAGGGCGTCGCCGCTCAGCACTGGCGCCGACAGCGCCTTCTGGCCGGCCCGTTTCGCTAGCATGCCCAGCTGATGGGCGACCATCTCTTCCATCACCAGGCGCTTCACCGCCGGGTGGTTGCCGTCCAGCAGCAGATCCACCGGGTCGTCCGGTTGCGGGTGGTGCAGCTTGGTGAGGGCCTGGGCCAGGCCGGGCAGGCCGCTCTGGTCCAGCAGTTGCCGGGGAATCAGCTCTTCCGGGGCATGGGTCTGGAGCCATTGCAGGCCCTGGGCGGCCAGGTTGCGTAGCAGCTTCTGGCTGACCCCTTCGGTGGTCGGGTACACCGGTGTCAGGGCTTTTTCCAGCGGTGGGATGTCCGGGCCGGACTGGTATTCGGGGTGGTAGAACTCCAGGCCGGCGGCGCCGGGGCGGGGTTCGCCATAGACGCGGATGCGGCGGCCTTTTTCCAGGGCGTTCTTTTGCGCCGCGCTGAAGTGATAAAAGCGCAGCGCCACCAGGCCGGTGCCGTCGGCCACCTTGCACAGTAGTGAGCGGCGCTTGCCGAATACCACGTCGGCGGCCATCACCTCGCCTTCGATCACCACGCCTTGTTCCGGGCGCAGGCTGCCGATGGGGGTAATACGGGTGCGGTCTTCGTAGCGGAACGGCAGATGGAAGAGCACATCTTCCAGGGTCGCCAGCCCGAGCCGGGCCAGCCGTTCCGCCGCCCGGGGGCCGACGCCCTTAAGACGGGTAACGTCGATCGTCTCCAGGGCGGCGGGCGGGCTCATATCAGGCGGCGAGGCCCTCGCGCGGCACCGCGTGGCGCAGCACTTCGATGGCCTTGGGGCGCGGGAAGCTGTCCCGCCACACCAGGGCGATGGTGCGTGACGGCACCGGCGCCGCGAACGGACGCACCGCGAAGGTGCTCTTGTCATAGCCGTGCTGGTGGAGCGCGGAGTTGGGCAGCACCGTGATGCCGAGGCCGGACGCCACCATATGGCGCAGGGTTTCCAGTGAGCCGCCTTCGATCTGCACCAGGTTGCGTTGGCGCTCGGAATCAATCGCCGGGCACAGCTCCAGCACCTGGTCGCGGAAACAGTGGCCTTCGCCGAGCAGCAGCAGGGTCTCGTCGAGCATCTGTTCCGGCTGGATCAGCTTCTGCTTGGTCCAGGGGTGGTCGCCGGGCAGCAGCACCGAGAACGATTCCTCGTACATCTGGGCGCGCACCAGGCCGCCACCGGAAAACGGCAACGCCACGATGATGGCGTCCAGTTCGCCACGGTCCAGTTTGCCGCGCAGCACATGAGTGTAGTTTTCTTCGATGAACAGCGGCATGTCCGGCGCTTCCGCCCGCACCCGCGGTATCATGGTGGGGAAAAGGTACGGCGCCACCGTGAAAATGGCGCCCACCCGCAGCGGCGAGCCGAGCTGGTCGCGCTGGCTCATGGCCAT
>DGNT01000220.1 GCA_002389055.1 Alcanivorax sp. UBA4485 | reverse complement strand
TCCACTCGCGGGTGGCGCTGCTCAACGTGGTGGACGTCCTGTTCTTCCTGCCCTCGCTGACGCTGCTGACCCGGGCCCTGGTAAGCGGCGACCGGCGCTTGCTGCTGGACCTCTGGCTGGTGCCGCTGTACGCCTTCCTCGGCTGGACCCTGCTGACCATGGTCTGGGCCGAGGACGCCAACAGCTCGCGGACCATCCGCGCCGCCGTGGAAATCGTTATTCTGGTGGGCATTCTCCGCTGGGTGCACCTGTACTACCGCCACACCCTGAAACAGGCGCTGGCCAACGGCGCGATGACCGCCATGGTGGTGCTGGCGGTGATCATGGTCAGCTATTACACCATCCAACCGCTCACCAGCCCGCTGTTCAGCCAGCCCGCCAGTTTGATCTTCAACCTGCCCCAGCCGGGCCCGCTGCTCGGCACCATGGCGCTGGTGGCGCCGTCGTTCATTCTGCTCGCCCAAACCCTGGACGAGGGCTTTACCCCCAAAGGCGCCCGCCGTGGCGCCGGCGCCCTGGTGGGCTTCACCTTCCTGGTGGCGGTGCAGTGGCAATCCGGCGCCATGCTGCTGGTGCTGGCACTGGGCTGGGCGCTGCTGCGCTACCAGCAGCGCCTTTTGGCGGCCCTGGCCGGGGCGGTGGCGCTCTATCTGGCGCTGGATTTCGACGTGCTGCGCCAGGCGGCGATGTATTTCAGCCACCCGCTGTTCGGCAACGGGCTCAGCCAGGAAGGCGGCGACTCCCTGCTGGTTACCATTCCGGAAGGCCTGCGCGTGCTGCCGCACCCCAATAATGTGCTGCTGGCGGTGGTGCACAGCACCGGCCTGATCGGGCTGGCGCTGTTTATCGCCGCCTGGGCGGTGCCCGCCTGGCGGCTGCCGGACGCCGGCCGCGAACAGCGTGAGGGCGCGGTGTTCCTGGTCGCCCTGCTGCCCGGCCTGCTCACCATGCTGAGCGCCGGCGCCTACCTGCTGGTGCCGTTCCACCCCAGCTGGATGTGCCTGTGGCTGCCCCTGGCGCTGATGCTGGCCAGCCTCAGCAACCGCGACACCATGCGCCGGCCGGTCCGCGCCGGTCAGGGCTAACGCCTCCATGGGAAAGCGCCAACACCGCCCGGTATCCCCGTCCGACCCGCGCCTGTGGCCGACCCGCCTGGGCCTGGCCCTGTTCTGGCTGATCGGCCAGTTGCCCTGGGACTGGCTGCTCGCCACCGGCCGTGGCGTGGGCCGCCTGGCCTGGTATCTGGCCGCCTCGCGCCGGCGGGTGGCGCTCATCAACTTGCGGCTGTGCTTTCCCGAGCTTTCCGAGCAGGAACGCGAGGCCCTTGCCCGCCGGGTGATGACCAGCACCGGCGAAGCGATTCTGGAAATGGCCGGTGCCTTCCATAACCGCCGCATTGATCTGGACAAGCGGCTCACCGTGAGCGGCCTGGAGCATCTGGAAACCGCCCGCCGCGACGGGCACGGCGTAATGCTGCTGGGCATGCACTTCAACAGCATCGACGTGGGCAGCCGCCTGCTGGGGAAGTTCTTCCGTTTCAGCGTGGTTTACCGGCCCAACGACAACCCCCTGCTCGATCACCTGATCACCAAGGGCCGTGGCACCTGGGTCAATCATTCCGTGGACCGTAACGACATCCGCCAGACGGTGCGCCTGCTGCGCCAGGGCGAAGTGGTGTGGTACGCGCCGGACCAGGACTACGGCACCGCCCACGCGGTGTTCGTGCCGTTCTTCGGCGTGCCGGCGGCCACCATCACCGCCACCAGCCGGATCGCCCGCATGGGCAAGGCGAAGGTGATCCCGTGCGCCCATTACCGCCTGCCCGGCGGCCGCTATGAGATCGAGTTCGGTGCGCCGCTGGAAGACTTTCCCTGCGGCGACGACGAGGCGGACACCGCCCGTATCAACCGCACCATCGAACACTATGTACGAAAGCACCCGGAACAGTACCTTTGGGTGCACAAACGCTTCAAACATCAACCGCCCGGCCAGGACCATCCGTACCGATGACCCGACCCAGCTCCGCCATTCCCGCCGCGCCCAGCGCCCCGATTCTGTTCAACGGCTGGCTGACGCTGTGCTTCAGCCTGATGTTTTCCGGCCTGCTGGTGTTCCCGTCCCGCACCGGTTTGATGAACGCCCTGGACGCCGTGTTCTTTTTGCCGGCGCTGCTCTATGTGGCGGTGGCTTGCCGGCATCAGCCGCTGGCGCTGATCAAACGGCACGGCTGGCTGCTGGCCTTTCTGTTCTACGCCACCCTCTCCACCTTCTTCGGGCCGGCGCCCAACCCCAGCCGCTTCGCGCGCGCCCTGATTGAGATCTTCACTTTGTTCGCGTTCGTGGAGCTGGCCGTGCAGCGCTACCCGCAGGCTTTCTGGCGCGCCCTGCTGATCGGCACCGGGGTCGCCGCGGTGGCCGCGCTGGTGGATTTCTTCGCCTACTATTTTATCGTCGACCGGCCGTTCAGCTCGCAGCTGTACGGCGTGTTCGAGGTGTTCAAAATCCGCCCCTGGCTGGTGCTCGACACCAACCAGCTTTACGCCAGCATGTACTGCATCACGCTGCCGTTTTTCGCCTTCTTCGCCAGCCGGCAATTGCCGCCCGGGCGCCTGGTGCGCGTCGCCCCCTATCTGATCACCCTGGCGCTGCTGGTGTATCTGGCCGCCAACCAGCGCCGCTCCACCCTGGTGGCGCTGGCGGTGGGCTGCCTGGCGCTGCCGATCATCAATCTCAAACGCCGCTTGCTGGTACCGCTGGTGGCGGTGGCGGTGGTAGCGGCCGGCGTGCTGGTGTTCAGCCCTGAACTGATCACCGACCGGGGCACCGGTCAGCGGCCACAGTTGTGGAATGCCGCCTGGGAAATGATCCTGGAAAAGCCGGTCACCGGCCACGGCATGGCCAACGAAACCCGCGAACTGCACATCGTTGTGGAGGGCCAGCCGGTGGTGCAGGACCACCCGCACAATTATTACCTGTCGTTGCTGTACCACATCGGCTTCCTTGGCCTGGGCCTGTGGGTCATGCTGTGGGCACCGGCGCTGTGGCGCGGTTGGCGTGCCTATCCGCAACGCAGCTGTGTGTTGGCGGCGGCCATGGCCACCGGCTTCACCGCGGTGCTGTTCGACGGCATTCATCCCTATACGCCGTTTATGTATAACTGGCCGAGCGTGTGGATACCCATGGCGCTGCTGGTCGCCTATGTGAGACAACAGGAGACACGCGATGAAAGTCGTTCAGGTATGCAAGTACCGCAATGACACCGTGGAAGGCGTGGATCTGTTCGAAGAAGTGATCCGCGCCGCCCACGGCCACGACCGCAGCTTTTATATCTTCCACGGCGAGGCCGGCAACCTGGGCGAACGGCTCGGCTGCGACACCGTGTCGTTCAATTTCAGCAAGTCGGACATCAAGCGCATCCGCCCTTCAGCGGTGCTCAAGGTGCTGCGCCAGCTGCGCCACGACAAACCGGATGTGATCATCACCCACCGCATGAAGCCGTCGGTGTTCGTCGCCTGGTGCGCCCTGTTTCTGCCCGGCACCCGCAAGATTTCCGTGGTCCACAACATGGGCGAATTCAAAAAGCCCCGGCGCCGTCTGTTCGCCAGATTGTTGATGCGCGACTGGAAGTTCGCCGCCTGTTCCGAAGCGGTACGCCAGGACATGCTGCAGCGCGGATTCAGCCCCGACGAGGTGGTGGCGATCCCCAATTCCGTGAATGAAAAAATCGTGCGCGACAATCTGCTCGACCGCGCGGAGGCGCGCCGCGACCTGGGCCTGCCGGTGGACGCCCCCAGGGTGATCGGCACCGTCGGGCGTATGCGCCCGGTCAAGGGCCACAAATATCTGATCGACGCCATGCGGCAAATGGACAACCCGCCCCATGTGGTGGTGATCGGCGACGGCGAGCTGCTGGACAGCATGCGCGAAGAGGCCAAGCAGCACGGTCTGGCGGACCGGCTGATTTTCGCCGGCGGCCGCAGAAACGCCTACCGCTACGTGTCCGCCTTCGACGCCTTCATCATGCCGTCGCTGCGCGAGGGGCTGCCCATCGCCATGCTGGAGGCGATCGCCGGCGGTGTGCCCGGCTACGGCACGCCGGTGGGCGGCATTCCGGAAATTCTGCGCGATAAACGCTGGCTGTTTGAAAAGGAAAGCACCGAGGCGGTGAAAACCGTGTTGGAGTATCTGGCCAGCGCCACGCCGGAACAGCTGGAAGAAACCCGCCGCGAGCAATACCGCATTTTCGACCAGTCGTTCAGCATCGAAAGCTATCACGCCCGCTTCCGCTCCCTGATGGAAGGCGGCGACGGCCGGCTGTAACCGCTAGCGGGCCGGCGGCTTTTCCTCGAACTGAATCCAGTTCCGTTTGAAACGCTTGAGATCCCGGGCCTGCTGGCGGGCCCGGCGGTGGCTGGCGCCACTGAAGCCGGCGCCGTCCAGATCAATGAAGTGCACCCGGTCCTGGTCGTCGACAAGAATATTCTGTGCCTTGGCGTCGCCGTGCCAGAAACCGGTCTCGCCGAGCCGTTTCAGCCACAGCTCCACGGTCGGCGCCACGCGCCGGGCACGCTCGCGCTGTTCCTCCATCAGAGTGCTCAAGGCCAGCGTGTCTTCCAGGCGGGGAAAGGCGATCACCGCCTCGCCGTCGGCGCAGCGGCGCAGCATCGCCGGGCGCGGCGTGGGCACGCCCAGCAACGCCCAGGTCCAGCCCATCACCCAGGAAATATCCGCGCGGGTCTTGAACAGCGCGTGGCGCAGCCGGGAATTGAGGCCGCTCTCCCGGTAGTGCTTCACGATCCACTGGTCGTTGCCGTACACGCTCACCCGGCTGCCTTGTTTGATCAGCGCCAGGCTTTGCGGGTCACGGAGCCCGGCCGACAGGGCGTCAAAGTCCTCGCGGTTCAGCGAACGACGGTACAACCATTGTTCTTGATGCTCCTGCCAGACGCCGATGGCGGAGCTTTCCCGGCGCCATTTTTTCATCGCGCTGCGCAAGCGCCGGTCACTGCGGCGGCGCACCATGGCGGCCAGTCTCTCGCTGCGCAACCCTTCCTGACGCAGCCGCACCGCCACCTGTTCCTGAAGGCGGTCGCGCAGATCCAGCGGCGCCTGAGCGCAGAACAACGCCAGATTGTCGAGGATCGCCGGTTCGTAGCGCAGGCCACCGGGCAGCGGCACCACTTCACCGGGGTCGATGACCAGGAAGCGTTCGCCGTCGAACAGAAAATTATCCAGGTGCAGATCGAGCTGCCGCAGACCCGCCCGGTACAACAGAAAAAGGCTGTCCAGCAGATCACCGGCCAGCGCCAGACCGCGCTCGCCGCGCAGGGTCGCCTGGCCGGACTGGCCGCCCACCCATTCCTGGATCAGCAGCGCGCCCCGGTCCGGGCCCTGGCCTTCAACGTTCTCGAAAATCAGCCCCGGCGTGGGCACCCCGGCGGCCACCAGGGCCCCGTGGCGGGCCAGCTCCCGATGGGCTTCGTCGGCATGGCCGGCGAAGAACAGCTTGGCGAACACGGTGGCACCGCGCCAGCGGGCGCACACCGCGATGCGGCGGCCGGGCAGGTGACGCAGCACCCGCTCGGCGCGCAGCGGTTCGCCATCGATATCCAGGGTAAAGCCCCCGGACCGGGCCCAGTCCAGGGCGGCCAGTTGCGGCCAGGTGAGCAGCGTGTCGGCGGCGTTTGTGGTCACGATGGCTTCCGGCGGCGGACGAAACTGGCAAGGTACCGGCGCAGGTAGCGCGGCTGCAATGCCCGCCGCCAATCGGCGCCGAGCGCGCGGTGAAAGAAAAAACGCACCTGGTCCGGCCGGCCGCCACGGGCCGCCAGCTTGAGCAACGACAGGGCGCGCCGTGCCCGGTAACCACGCCGCAGTTCGCCGGCCCAGTCGGGCAGACCGTTGTCGTCAAAGATGGCCCGCTCCAGATCCATGCCCAGCGCCAGGGCCGCCGCCACGTCGTTGCGGCGGCTGCCGCCGTGGTGGTACACCCGTAGCACCGGCTGGTCGCTTTTGCAGGCGTCGTAGCAGGCCATCAGATGGGCGAACACCGGCATGTCCTCGGTGTGCGGCAACGGCGACGCCAGCGGCGCGCTGTCGAACACCGACCGGTGCAGGGCGCAGGCGCCGTTGGACAGGCTCAGTTGCTTGTCCAGGTAGGCGGCGAAATTGGCCTGGCGGCTGTCGCTCACCGGCCCCGGCGTGACCCGGCGCTCGCGGTCGCCGTGGCGGGCAAGGTGGCCGGCGATGGCCACCCGGCTTCGCGGGTGCACGGTGATCAGATCGGCGAACACCCGCAGGGCGCCGGGCAGCAGCTCGTCGTCGGCGTCGAGGAACACCAGCCAGTCGTGGCGGGCCAGGGCCAGCCCCGCCGCCCGCGCCGCCGCCGGACCCTGGTTGGCCTGGCGGTGATAGGCCAGCCGTTCGCCGAACTCGGCGCCCAGCTTGTCCATCACCGCCGGGGTGTCGTCGGTGGAGCCGTCGTCGACCACCAGCACGTCAACGTCGACGCCTTCCTGGGTGCAGGCCGAGGTCACCGCCCGGCGCAGAAAATGGGCGTAGTTGTAGGCGGGAATGACGATGGAAAACGCCGGCGCGCCGCTCATATGTCCTTCCCCGGGTGCTCGCAGTACCGCAACGGGAAGCTGGGCTCGATCTCGAAATAGCGGCGGTAGATTTTCTCCGCCTCTTTGCGGCTGGCGCGCCATAGGGCGGCGTGCTCGCGCAGCGCCTGACGCAGCGGCAGGCCGGTGTAGGCGCGCACGAAGCGCAGCAGGTCCCGGTGGGTCAGATCCAGCCGGGCGGTGGAGTAATACAGGCCGCCCACGTCCTTGTTGCGCCAGCGGCGCGGCACCTTTTTGCGCACCTGGGAGCGGTGCAGATCGATCAGAGACAGCGGCGCGCCGGCGTCGTACCCGGCCACCGCCGCCCGCGCGATCAGAAAGTGGCCCAGGTAGAAGTCGCGGTGGTTAACCCCGGCGCCGTGCATGGCCCGGGCGATCTCGCCCACCCGGCGGATCAGCGCCCACTTGAACGGCGCCGGCCCCGGATCCAGGCGCCAGGCCTCGCCCAGCTCTTCCAGGCTGACCGTGTCGCTCAGTTCATCGGTGACCAGAAACGATTGCTGCCGCGCCGGGTTGGCGCCGCGACAGCCGTAACCGGCGATGGTCAGCGTATCGATGCCGGCGGCGGCCACGGCGCGGATCGCGCGCACTTCGGACAGGGCGCCGAGCACCGGCGCCTTGGCCTGGGTCAGGTTCTTGATGATTTCCCGCCAGCCGATGCCGCCGTGGTACTTGAGAAAGTAAGGGTGGCCGGCGGCCTCGAAACGCAGCGTGCGCCGGCCCTCGCGGGCCCGGTAAACCTCGCCGGGTTGCGTGGCGGCCTGGGCGAACGGATCCCGCCCGGCCCAGGCGGCGGCCAGATCGTCGCGCAGGTACAGGGCGCGGTCGTTCATCGCGGTGCTCCCGGCGGCTCGCCCTCGATGGCGTCCACGGCGTGGTCCACCAGGCTGTAAATGTCCGCCTGCTCGGCGAATCGGGCCGCTTTTTCCCACCAGGCGGGCCGGTCTATCGACAATAATTCACGGGCGGCGGCGACCAGGGATTCCGCGGTGGGCTCGTCGAGCACCCGGCCCAGGCCGGCGTCGCGAATATAGTCGGCGTAGCCGCAGGCGCTGGTGGTCAGCACCGGCAGCCCGGCGATGGCCGCTTCCAGCAGCACCGTGCCGGTGTTCTCGGCGTAGGCCGGGTGCACCAGCAGATCCGCCGCCCACAACCAGGCCGGCACGTCGTCGCGGCCGCCCATGAAGTGGACCCGCCCTTCCAGGCCCAGGCGCCGCGCCTGTCTCTGGTAGGGCGCCGCCTTGTCCTCGCCGACCACGAACAAGCGGGCGTCGCCGGGCAGCCCGGCCAGGGCCTGCAGAGCCCGGTCCAGCCCCTTGGTGCGAAAACCGGAGCCCACGAACAACAGCATCGGCGTCACTTCGCTGATGCCCAGCTCGGCGCGCAGGAGGGTGCGGCGGTGCAGATGGTCGGCGGGCTGTGCGCGGTCCCGCCGGATACCCGGCGGCAGCGACACGAAACGCCCGTCCGGCGTGCCGTAATGGTGCTGGTAGAGCGCTTTCTGCGGCGGCGAGATGGAAAGCACCCCGGTGGTGGCGGGGCCGAACACGGCGGCCTCCATGGCCAGCTTGCTGCGGTAGCGCGGCAGCAGGGTTTTCAGGCCCTGGTAGCGGGCCGCCAGACAGCCGTCGGCGGCGTAGTACCAGTCCAGCCCCGGCATCTTGTTGAAGCCCACCACCCGATCAAAGCCGTCCAGTTGCGCGGTTACCCGGCGTGCGAAATCCGCGTCGCTGGCGTGGTTGCTGCGGGCGGCGGACGGTAGCGTGCGCACCTCCAGCCCGTCCACGGTGGCCGGGTCACTGTGCCAGGCGCGGGTGAACACCGTCACCGGGTGGCCGCGTTCCAGCGCCTTGGCGGCGATCGCCATCATGTCCCGTTGCAGGCCACCGTAGGGAAAATATTCGAACAGCAGGAACGCCAGTTTCATCGGCCGCCCCCTGTGGCGATCACCCCGTCGGCGGCTCCGTCCGCTGTTACTTCCATCAACGCCTGCCAGACGCGGTGCGGCTTCAGGCTGCTGAAACAGGGCGGGTTCACCCCCTGGCCCAGGTTGCCTTGATAGGTGCACTTTTCCTGGACGCAGGGGGCGCAGGGAAAGTCCGCCGCCAGCGAGCGCGCGCGCGGCCCCCAGACGCCGGTCAGGCGCGGGTCGGTGGGGCCGTACAACGCCACGCCGGGCAGGCCGGCGGCGGCGGCCAGGTGGGCCAGGCCGGTGTCGACGGCGACGAAGCCGTCCCAGGCCAGCATGCGGTCGGTGAGCGTGGACAGGGACAGGCGCGGCAGCACCTCGACGCCGCTCAGGTCCTGGGCGATACGCTCGGCGCGGGCGCGCTCGGTGTCGTTGCCCCACGGCAGCCACACCCGCTGGCCGGCGCCGGCGGCCCGTTCCGCCAGGGCGCGCCAATAGGCTTCCGGATAGTGTTTGGTGGGCCAGGTGGTGCCATGGCAGAACACCAGCTCGGCGCCGGGTGCGGCCAGCGGACGCGGCGCGCGGGTGCGGCGCAGGCCGTAGTCCGGGGCGCTGTCCGGGGCGCTGTAGCCGAGGGCGGCGGCGAACAGTTGCCGCACCCGGGTCACCGCATGGCCGCCCCGGGGCACCGGCAACGGCCGGTCCAGCGCCAGCGCCGACCAGGGCTCGCGGGCGGAGGTCTTATCCAGACCGAACTTGGGGCCGCGCGCCAGGCGGGTGATAAAGGCGCTTTTGATCAGGCCCTGGGCGTCGATCACGGCGTCGTACTCGCGCTCGCGCAGGGCGTTCTTGAAGGTGCTCCATTCCCCGCTGCGACGGGCGCGCCAGGGGTGCCGGCGCCAGCGGCGCAGGGCGCAGGGCAGCACCCGGTCCACCGCCGGGTGGCGGCCGGCCAGGTCGGCGAAGCCCTCTTCCACCACCCAGTCCAGCCGCAGGCCCGGGATCGCCCGCGCCGCGTCCGTGATCGCCGGCAGGGAGTGGATCACATCGCCCATGGAGGACGTTTTGATCAGCAGAACACGCATACCGACCGTCCGTCGTGGTTCATCGCGGCACGCCCGGCAACCGTGCCAGGGCCTGAATCACCCGGTCCGGTTCCAGCTGGCGAAGACAATTGAGGTGGCCCAGCGGGCATTCGCGCTGGAAACAGGGGCTGCATTCCAGCCCCAGCCGCTCAATCGCCACCGCTTCGCCCAGCGGCGGCGTAAAGCCGGGTGAGGTGGAACCGTACACCGCCACCAGCGGCCGGCCCAGGGCGGCGGCAATATGCATCAGGCCGGAATCGTTGCTGACCACGGCGTCGGTGACCGACAGCAGGTCCACCGCCTGCTCCAGGCTGGTGGCGCCGGCCAGGATCGCCGCCTCGCCCCGCTGGGCGTCCGGCAGCGCGTCGATAATCTGCTCGGCCACCGGCCGGTCCTTGGCGGAGCCGAACAGCCACACCCGACCGCCCTGCTCGATCCAGTGGCGGGCCACGGCGGCGTAGTGGTATTCCGGCCAGCGTTTGGACGGGCCGAACTCGGCGCCGGGGCACAGCCCCAGCACCGGGCGGTCGTCGGCGAGCCGCTGGTCGGCCCGGGCGGCGGCCACGGCGTCGCTGTCCACGCGCAGCCGCGGCGGCTGGATTGAGTCCAGGGCCGGCGGCGGCGCGTCGGCGTCCAGCGCCAGCGCCACGAAGCGCTGCACCATCAAGGGGTAGCGGTCTTTGTCCAGCTTGCGCACATCGTTAAGCAGGCCGTAGCGCATTTCCCCGCGCCAGCCGGTGCGCACCGGAACGCCGGCCCAGAATGGAATCAACGCGGACTTGAGGGAATTGGGGAGCACGAAGGCGCGGTCGTAGCCGCCGCGCAAGGCACGGCCTTCAGCGCGCCGCTGGCGCAGCTTCAGTTCACCGTGGCCGAACGGCAAATCCAGCGCCTGACACACTTCCGGCATGCGCGACAGCAACGGCCGGCACCAGGCCGGCGCCAGCACATCGATGTCGCAAGGCTGTTGACGCTGCAGTTCGGCGAACAGCGTCTGGGCCATGACCATGTCGCCGACCCAGGACGGGCCGACGACCAGGATGCGTGGGCGCCGCGATTCAGACACTCAGGAAACGTGGGTCAGCCATTCCTGGTGGCGGTCGTGCTTGTCGCGCACCAGATCGAAGTAAACGGTCTGCAGCTCTTCGGTGATCGGGCCGCGTTTGCCCTCGCCGATGATGCGGCCGTCCAGCTCGCGGATCGGCGTCACTTCCGCCGCGGTGCCGGTGAAGAAGGCTTCGTCGGCGATGTAGAACTCATCGCGGGTGAGGCGCTTCTCGCGCACCGTGTAACCGTGTTCCTCGGCGAGCTGAATGATGGTCTTGCGGGTGATGCCGTCCAGGCAGGAGGTCAGCTCCGGGGTGTAGAGCACGCCGTCACGGATCAGGAACACGTTCTCGCCGGAGCCTTCCGCCACATAGCCTTCGTTATCCAGCAGCAGCGCTTCGTCGGCGCCGCCGGACACGGCTTCGTTCAGGGCCAGCATGGAGTTGATGTAATTGCCGTTGGCCTTGGCCTTGCACATGGTGATGTTGACGTGGTGCCGGGTGTAGCTGGAGGTGCGTACCTTGATGCCCAGCTCCAACGCTTCCGGGCTCATGTAGGCGGGCCACTCCCAGGCGGCGACCATGACGTGCACTTGCAGGTTGTGCGCGCGCAGACCCATGCCTTCGCTGCCGTAGAACGCCATCGGCCGCAGGTACGCGTGGGGCAGCTTGTTCTCGCGCACCGCGTCGATCTGCGCCTGGTTGATCTGTTCCTTGGTGTAAGGAATCTTCATGTTGAGAATATGGGCGCTGTTGAACAACCGGTCGGTGTGTTCCTTGAGCCGGAAGATGGCCGGGCCCCGCGCGGTCTCGTAGGCACGCACGCCTTCGAACACCCCCATGCCGTAATGCAGGGTGTGGGTCAGCACGTGGGTCTTGGCTTCGCGCCAAGGCACCATTTCATTGTCCAGCCAGATAAAACCGTCTCGTTGAGCCATCGACATGGCGGTCACACTCCCAATCCAGATAGAGCCTTTTATTTCGCGAGATCAAACCAGTGTTGCCAGATCGTACGCACGCCGTCCCGCAATTCGCGGAATTCACCGTCGCCGACGATGGACTTTTCCTTGCGCAGTGACGCGCGATGGGCCGCGGACCGGTAGGCCAGGTAGGCTTCCCGAAGCAGGCCGGCATCCTGGGCCGGCATCAATTCCAGAGCGGCGAGCGTTTCCAGCAGCCGCACATTGTCGGTGAAACGGGTCAGTTCACCGTGGCGGGAGGCCCATCGTAGAACCCCGTATTGGACCATAAATTCGATATCGACGATACCTCCCGGATCCTGCTTCAGGTGGAAGCAGCCGGGCTGGTTGGAGGCCAGGTGATCGACCATCTTGTCGCGCATGGCGAGCACGTCCACGCGCAGTGCGTCCTGGTCCCGCTCGCGGCAAAGCACTTCATCACGGATCGCCTCGAAACGCTGGCGGGCGCGGTTGCAGCCGGCCACCACCCGGGCGCGCACCAGCGCCTGATGTTCCCAGGTCCAGGCGTCCTGCAGCTGGTATTTGCGGAACGCCTCCATGGACGACACCAGCAGGCCGGCGCTGCCGCTGGGCCGCAGCCGGGTGTCCACTTCGTAGAGCTGGCCGCTCATGGTGCGGGTGGAGAGGATGTGCACAATGCGCTGGCCCAGGCGGGCGTAGAACTGCTCGTTGGAGACCGGTTTGTCGCCGTCGGTGCTGCCGCCGCTGGCGGCGTCGTGCAGGAACACCAGATCCAGGTCGGAGTTATGGCCCAGCTCAATGCCGCCGAGCTTACCGTAGCCGGCCACCACGAAGTCCGGGCTGCACGGCTGGCCGTCGTCGCGTAGCGGGCGCCCGTGGCGTTCCACCATCGGTTCCCAGGCCAGCATCACCACCTGGTTGAGGATGCTTTCCGCCAGCCAGGTCAGGTAGTCGCTGACCTTCATCAGCGGCAGCACCTCGGTGACTTCGGACGCGGCCACGCGCAGCAGGTGGGCCTGCTTGAAGTTACGCAGCACTTCCATCTGCTGTTCCAGGTCGTCCTCGGCCACGCGCAGCAATTGCTGGCGCAGCTCGTCGTCCAGTTGCGAGCGGGCGGGCGGCGAATACAGGGTGCTGACGTCGAGCAATTCGTCGAGCAGCACCGGGTGGCGGGCCAGGCGCTCGGCGATCCAGGGGCTGGCGCCGGACAGCTTCACCAGTTGGGTCAGGGCGCCCGGGTTTTCCACCAGCAAGGCGATGTAGGCGCTGCGGCGCAGCACCGATTCAACGAAGGAAATCAGCCGGGCGGCGGTCACCGCGCCGTGGCCCTGGTAGCCGAGCGCCTCCAACAGCAGGGGCATCAGCTTGTCGAGCCGGTCGCGGCCGATGCGTTGCATGTTTTCCACGTTACGCGACTCGCGCAGCGTCTCGATCTGGCCCAGCACCTCGGCGGCCTGCTGCACGCCGATGGCTTCCAGGTGGGCGAGCGCGGCGTCGCGCTCCACGTCGCCCCGCCACAGGTCGAGCAATTCCTGGTCGCCTTCGGACACCTCCGCTTCCTGCTGGGGGTCGGCGATCACCTGGCTGAAGTGGTAGCGCACCTGCTCGCGGTGGCGGCGCAGCGCCCTTTCGAACGGCGCGCGGGCGGAAAAATCCATGGCGAAGGTGAGCCGCTGCCAGCCCAGTTCGTCGTCGGGCAGGCGTTGGGTCTGGCGGTCGTCGACCGCCTGCAGCCGGTGTTCCACATCGCGCAGGAACACATAGGCGTCCGCCAATTCGGCGACCACGTCCTCGGGCAGCATGCCCTCCTCCACCAGCATCGGCAGCACTTTCATCAGGTTCGGGTCGCGCAGGCTGGGCAGCTGGCCGCCGCGGATCAATTGGAACGCCTGGACGATGAATTCCACTTCGCGGATGCCGCCGGCGCCCAGCTTGACGTCCGCCTGCATGCCCTTGCGGTTCACCTCGCGCTCGATCAACCCCTTCATTTCACGCAGGGATTCGAACGCGCCGTAGTCGATATAGCGGCGGTACACGAAGGGGTTGAGCCGTTCGATCAGGCGCGCGCCGGCGTCCAGATCGCCGGCCACCGGGCGCATCTTGATCAGTGCGTAGCGTTCCCACTCGCGGCCCTGGTTTTCGTAGTAGCTTTCCATGGCATCGAAGCCCACCGCCAGGGCGCCGCTTTTGCCCCAGGGGCGCAGGCGCATGTCCACCCGGAACACAAAACCGTCGCCGGTGGTCTGGTCGAGGGCCTTGATCAGCTGCTGGCCCAGGCGCAGGAAGAATTGGTGATGGGTCAGGTTGCGGCGCTGGCCTTCGATTTCCCCTTCGTCTTCGTAGGCGAAAATCAGGTCGATGTCCGACGACAGGTTGAGCTCGCGGGCGCCCAGCTTGCCCATTGCCAGCACCACCAGCTTGACCGGCCGGCCCTGCTCGTCACGGGGCGTGCCGTTGCGCTCGCAAGCCCACAGGTAAAGTTTTTCCAGGGCGGTGGCGATCAGGGTATCGGCGAGCATCGACAGGTCGGCCACGGTGGCGTGGTAGTCCGCCAGGCCGGTGAGGTCCCGCCAGATCAGGCGCACCATATGGCGGTGACGGAGACGGCGCAGGGTGGCTTTGAGCGCGTCTTCGTCGTCGCAGGCCATCACCGCCGTGCTGATTTCCTCGGCCAGGTCGCCGGGCTCCAGGCGCTGCTTCAGGGCGCAGCCGCTGAGCCAGTCTCCCAGGTCGGCGTCGCGAATGAATTGCTCCGCCACATAATCGGAGCCCGCCCAGACACGGGGCAGGTCCTTGAGGAGAGCGTCGGGGAGAGCATGGCCCACTTCCCGGAACCGCTGCCAGTGCCGGGTCACCAGCACGGAGAGTTCGTCGGGCAGGCCGGAATAGTCCGGATCAGTCATGGCCGGTATTGTCCACGGGCCGGGCCGAAAACGCCAACACAAAGCATCTCAGAGCAGCACGTCCTGGGACGGGGTGACGCGCAGCACCTCTTCGATGGTGGTGAGGCCCTTGGCGACTTTCTGCGCACCGCTGATGCGCAGCGGCTTCATGCCCCCCTTGACCGCCTGGCGGGTGATCGCCTCCAGGTCCGCGTTGCGGCCCACCATGCCTTTCAAGGTGCCGCTTAGGGGCATGGTCTCGTACACGCCCATGCGCCCCCGATAGCCGGTCCCACGACATTCCAGACAACCCACGGGCTGGCAGACGGTGGCCGGCACCGCCATTTTGAACGGCTGCACCAGCTCGTGCCACGCCGCCTCGTCGGGCCGGGTTTCGGTCTTGCAATGCGGGCACAGGGTGCGCACCAGGCGCTGGGCCATGACGCCGATCACCGTGGCGGAGATCAAATAGGACGGCACGCCCAGATCCACCAGGCGGGTAATCGACGAGGGCGCGTCGTTGGTGTGCAGGGTGGACAGCACCAGGTGGCCGGTGAGCGCCGCCTGGATCGCCATGTCCGCGGTGGCCAGATCGCGAATCTCACCGATCATGATGATGTCCGGGTCCTGGCGCAGCATCGCCTTGACGCCCTGGGAGAAGCTCACATCGATATTGGCTTGCACCTGCATCTGATTGAAGCTGGGCTCCACCATCTCAATCGGATCCTCGATGGTGCAGACGTTCACTTCGCTGGTGGCCAGTTGCTTGAGGGTGGAATACAGCGTGGTGGTCTTACCCGAACCGGTGGGCCCGGTGACGAAGACGATGCCGTGGGTGTGGGCGGTCATCGCCTGCCAGTGCTGGTAGTCCTCCTTGCTGAAACCGAGCTGCGAGAAACTGCGCACCAGCACGTCCGGGTCGAACACCCGCATCACCATTTTTTCGCCGAACGCGGTGGGCAGCGTGGAAATCCGCAACTCCACTTCATCCCCGTCCGGGGACTTGGTCTTCAGACGGCCGTCCTGGGGCTTGCGCTTTTCGGCCACGTTGAGCCGCGAGAGGATCTTCAGCCGGCTGGTAACCGCCGCCATGATGGTGGCCGGCAGTTCATAAACGTCGTGCAACACGCCGTCGATACGAAAGCGCATCTTGCCCAGATCCCGGCGCGGCTCCAGGTGGATGTCACTGGCGCGCTGGGAAAAGGCGTACTGCAGGATCCAGTCGACGATATTGACGATGTGCTGGTCGTCCGCGTCCGGGTGGCCCTTGCCCACTTCCAGCAACTGCTCGAAGTTGGTAATGCCGGACAGCTCCTGGCCGCCGGTGCGGGCGGCGCCGGCGATCGAGCGGCTCAGGTTGTAGAACTCGATGCGGTAGCGGCGCAGCTGCTCCGGGTTGGCGAACACCACGTCCAGGGAACGGTCGCCCAGCACCTGCTTAAGGTGCTCCTGCCAGTCCGGTTTGAAGGGCTGGTCGCAGGCCACCACCACCCGGTCGCGGTGGCTTTCCACGGCGACGATGCCGTGCCGTTCGGCGAACGCGTAGCTCATCACCCGGGTGACCTGATCCACGTCCACCTTGAGCGGATCGATGTGATAGAGGGTCAGGTCGCTTTTCGCCGCCAGCCAGTCGCTGAGGAATTCCATGTCCATGATGCGCTGGCCGTGGGCACGGTCCACCAGACGGTACTTGGCCACCACCTGCAACGGGTGCCAATTGAGTTCCTTGTTTTCCCTGGGCGTGGTGGAAATAACGTTGAACTCTTCTTGGGTCACGCGCTGCTCGTCGAGCAATTCACGCATCACCCAGCGAACGTCCACTTCCTGGCCGCGCAAATGCGCGGGAACAGCGCTGGCATTCACGGTGGTATTCCCCCGTTTTTTGATTGTCTGTATCCGTTTGCCGATTACTGTAGACCGAGCCGGCACTTGCCGCCATCCCCGTTCCGGAGGAACCTGAACCGGACCACACCGGGCGGGGCGTTGGAATTGACGGGGGCTTCCCTCTATACTCGCGCCCCATCATTATGACCGTTCCGTTACAGGGTAGTCCCATGTCCTTCGGAAGCTCGATCGCCGGCCTGTTTGGCCGCTCACCGATCAAACCGCTGCAACAGCACTACGACACCGTGCACGAATGCGCATTGGGCCTGGGCGAGTTCTTCGCCGGGGTGAGCAGTAATGACTGGGAAAAGGCCAAGGCCGCCCGTCAGCGCATCGCCGACCTGGAAAACCACGCGGACACGCTGAAAAAAGAATTCCGCCTCAATCTGCCGAAAAGCCTGTTCCTGCCGGTGTCGCGCACCGATCTGCTGGAGCTGGTGAGCGTCCAGGACAAGGTGGCCAACAAGGCCAAGGACATCGCCGGCCTGATGCTGGGCCGGCAAATGACCATCCCCGAGCCCATCGCCGAAGCCATGAATGCGTACCTTCAAGGCGCCATCGAGACCTCGGCCCAGGCCCAGAAAGCAATCAACGAACTGGACGAGCTGGTGGAAACCGGTTTCAGCGGCCGTGAGATTCAGCTGGTCGAGGACCTGATCGAGGATCTCGACCGCCTGGAACGCGCCAACGACGAACAGCAAATCCATATCCGTTCGGCGCTGTTCAAGCTGGAAGCCGAGCTGCCGCCGGTGGACGTGATCTTCCTGTACAAAATCATCGAGTGGATCGGCGATCTGGCCGACCGCGCCCAAAAAGTGGGCGGCCGCCTGCAGCTGCTGCTGGCCCGATAGCCCACCTTAAATAGCCACTCAGACCAGAGGTTCGCTATGGAGTGGATGCTCGAACACAGCATGCTGATGCTGATAATCGCCGGCGCGGTCGGTTTTCTTATGGCGTGGGGCGTGGGCGCCAACGACGTGGCCAACGCCATGGGCACCTCGGTGGGGGCAGGCGCGCTCACCGTGGGGCAGGCGGTGATGATCGCCATTGTCTTCGAGTTCGCCGGCGCCTATCTGGCCGGTGGCGAGGTGACCGCCACGGTGCGTAAAGGCATCGTCGACGCCAGCGTCTTCAGCGAGACACCGCACTACCTGGTCTACGGCATGCTCTCGGCGCTGCTGGCGGCGGGCATCTGGCTGGTGGTGGCGTCCTGGTTCGGCTGGCCGGTGTCCACCACCCACTCCATTGTCGGCGCCATTGTCGGTTTCGCCGCCGTCGGCGTGGGCATGGACTCGGTGCACTGGGATAAGGTCGGCTCCATCGTCGCCAGCTGGGTAACGTCGCCGCTGCTCGCCGGTTTCATCTCCTTCTTCCTGATCAAGAGCGTGCAACGTCTGGTGCTCAACCACGACGACCCCTTCCAGCGCGCCAAGAAAGTGGTGCCCTTCTATATGTTCATGGTCGGTTACGTGATGACCGCCGTGACCCTGGTTAAAGGCCTTAAACATATCGGCCTGGATATCAGCTTCGCCGCCAGCCTGGGCTGGGCGGTGATCGGCGGTCTGATCGTGGCGGTGATCGGCGCCAGCATTCTCAGCCGCATCCAGCCGGACCTGGAGGCCGACAAGGACTTCCGCTTCCACTCCGTGGAGCGCATCTTCGCGGTGCTGATGATCTTCACCGCCTGCGCCATGGCCTTCGCCCACGGCTCCAACGACGTGGCCAACGCGGTGGGCCCGCTGGCCGCCATCAACAGCGTGATCGCCAGTGGCGGCCAGATCGGCGAGGAAGCCGCCATGCCCAGCTGGATCCTGCTGGTGGGCGCCATGGGCATCGTCTTCGGCCTGGCGATTCTCGGCGCCCGGGTAATGGCCACCGTGGGCACCAAGATCACCGCCCTGACCCCCAGCCGCGGCTTCGCCGCCGAGTTGGGCGCCGCCACCACCGTGGTGCTGGCCTCCGGTACCGGCCTGCCGATCTCCACCACCCATACTCTGGTGGGCGCGGTGCTGGGCGTGGGCATGGCGCGCGGCATCGGCTCGCTGAACCTGCGCGTGATCGGCACCATCTTCACCTCCTGGGTGGTGACACTGCCGGCGGGCGCCCTGCTTTCGATTCTGTTCTTCTTCTTCTTCAAGGGCCTGTTCGGGGCCTGAACAGCCTGAAGGCCGGGGGTTTGTCGCTTGCAGTTCCCTAGCGACAACCGCCCGGCGGTGGCTATACTCCCCCCATGTCATCCAGCCCAGAGAATCCCGTGCCCAGCACCCCCAGCGCCAGCGACCAGGTCAACTGGTTCCGTAATTCGTCGCCGTACATCAACGCTCATCGCGGCCGCACCTTCGTGGTGCTGCTCGGCGGCGAGGTGCTGGACACCCCGCGCCTGCCCACCCTGGTGCACGACCTGGCACTGCTGAACGCCCTGGGCGTCAAACTGGTGCTGGTGCACGGCGCCCGGCCGCAGATCAGCCAGCGGCTGGAAGCCGCCGGCCTGGAAAGCCGCTTCGAACACCACACCCGCATCACCGACAGCAACGCCCTGGAAGCGGTGATGGCGGCGGTGGGCGCCCTGCGCCTGAAGCTGGAAGGTCTGTTCTCCATGGGCCTGGCCAACTCGCCCATGCACAACGCCGCGATCCAGCTGATCAGCGGCAACTTCGTGATCGCCAAACCGGTGGGCGTGCGCAACGGCTTTGACTACCAACACACCGGCGAGGTGCGGCGCATCGAAGTGGACGCCATCCGCCAGCAGATGGACGCCGGCAACGTGGTCCTGCTGTCGCCGCTGGGCTCCTCGCCCACCGGCGAGCTGTTCAACCTCAACGCCGAGGACGTAGCCTCCACCGCCGCCATCGCGCTGGGCGCGGACAAGATGATCGTGCTCAGTGACGGCATCCGCATCGAGGACAAGGAACAGCGCCTGCTGCGCGAACTGTCGCCCCAGGAAGCCGGCCGGCTGCTGGGCGAGGAGCGCTTCACCGACAGCGCCGTGGAACGCCAGCTCACCGCCGCCTACCACGCCGCCAGCAACGGCGTGGCACGGGCCCACCTGCTCGACGCCAGCGAAGACGGCGCCCTGCTCAAGGAGCTGTTCACCCGCGACGGCTGCGGCACCATGGTCACCCGGGAAACCTACGAAACCCTGCGCGGCGCCCGCATCGACGACGTCGGCGGCATCCTCGAGCTGCTCGAACCCCTGGAGCAGAACGGCGTCCTGGTGCGCCGCTCACGGGAACTGCTGGAAAACGAAATCCAGCGCTTCGTCATCATCGAGCGCGACGGCATGGTGATCGCGTGCGCGGCCCTCTACCCGTTCGCCGCCGACCACATCGGCGAGCTCGCCTGCGTCGCCGTGCACCCCCACTACCGCAACAGCGAGCGCGGCCTGCAGATGCTGCGCTACCTGGAACGGCGCGCCCGGGAGCAGGGCCTGAAGAGCTTGTTCGTGCTCACCACCCACACCGCCCACTGGTTCCGTGAGCAGGGTTTCGACCCGGCCGGCGTGGAGGCTCTGCCCGAGCAGCGCCAGCAGCTCTACAACTGGCAGCGCAACTCCAAGGTGTTCGTGAAGCGTCTCTAGCGGATAGCGCACGCCGTATCGGCCTTTAGCCCGGGGTGCGCTACAATCTCCGCTTTCCGGATCAGACAGCGAAGAGACCCATGCCCCAGTACCGCTCCCGTACCACCACCCATGGCCGCAACATGGCCGGCGCCCGCGCGCTCTGGCGCGCCACCGGCATGAAGGACGATGACTTCGGCAAGCCGATCATCGCCATCGCCAACTCCTTCACCCAGTTCGTGCCGGGGCACGTGCACCTGAAGGACATGGGCCAGCTGGTGGCCGGGGAAGTGGAGAAAGCGGGCGGCATCGCCAAGGAATTCAACACCATCGCGGTGGACGACGGCATCGCCATGGGCCACGACGGCATGCTCTACTCGCTGCCCAGCCGCGACATCATCGCCGACTCGGTGGAGTACATGGTCAACGCCCACTGCGCCGACGCGCTGGTGTGCATTTCCAACTGCGACAAGATCACCCCGGGGATGCTGATGGCCGCCATGCGCCTGAACATTCCGGTGATCTTCGTCTCCGGCGGCCCCATGGAAGCGGGCAAGACCAAGCTCGGCGAGCACAAGCTGGATCTAGTGGATGCCATGGTGATGGCCGCCGACGACAAGGTGGACGACGCCACCGTGGCCGAGGTGGAACGCTCCGCCTGCC
>DGNT01000103.1:10067-12003 GCA_002389055.1 Alcanivorax sp. UBA4485 | reverse complement strand
GGCGTCCGCGCGCATTGCCGCCAGGGTCCGGCCGAGCCGGTCCACGCGGGCGCGGATAACCACCCGGTCGCCTTTGAAGGCGGCGCGCAGCACACTGGTGTGGGTCTCAATCGACACCGGATGCTTGTCCGCCTCCAGCAGGGTCAGGCAGGCGAAGAAGCAGGCCACGTCGAAAAACGTATACAGCATGCCGCCGTGCAGCGAGCCTTCCGGGTTGAGGGTGAAGTCGTTGAGTTCGATTTCCACTTCGCTTTCGCCGTCGGCGGCCTTATGCAGGCGCAGGCCACAGGCGCGGTGAAGCGGGTGGGACAGCACGTCGTCACGGACTTCTTCGAAACGGCTGGGCATATCATTCTCCTTGGCCGGGTGTGTCAGGGGCGTTGAGTATAGGACAAAATGTCCGGTTGCCGAACGAGGTAGAGGCCGGTAGCATTTAGTTCATGATCCGTCTTCTGAATGCCCTCACACTCCTTGCGGTCCTGACCAACAGCCTGGTCTGGAGTGGCGATGTGGTGGCGCATACCCTGGACAAGGACGGACATTCCCACGCTGAGGCCACCAACGAGCCCTCCCAGCTTCACATCGTCACCTCCACGCCTCAATCGGACGACGGAGACGGTGATCGGCATCACTGCTGCCATCAGGCTTCCCACTTGAGCGGACTGAGTGCGGTCCCGGTGGCATTTACGGTGATTAGTAGCCCGGCATTGTCGATTGCTCCCAGCAGTCCTCCTATCAGCGGATTCTTTCGCTCCCCCTTCCGACCTCCCTCTGTCTGATTCACTGGACAAGTTTGACGGCGCTTCAGCGCCGATTTGATTCCCTGAATCACGCATACAGAGGTCTTTATGAACCGACCGTGGAAGTTGGTCGTGCCGGCGGCGTGCGTCGCCCTCGGCCTGGCGGGTCCTGTGCCCGCCGATCAGTTCAGCATGGGGCGGGTGGGCGATTATCTGGCCGAAAAGCCGGTTAATGAATCCGTCTCTCTTTCACTGCAGCAGGCGCTGGAAAAGGCGCTCCGGCGTAACAGTGCGCTGCAGTCGGCGCGCGCTGGCGTCGGACGTTTCGAGGGCCGTCTGACACACGCCAGTCGGTGGTTGCCCGCCAATCCGGAATTATCTCTGCAGGTCGCGGAGAGGGACCAGGACGGACAATCCAGTACCGATAAGGGCATCCGATTGTCCCAGGAAATTTGGATTGGCGGGCAACGGGGGCTTGGTAAAGCGGCGGCGTCCGCACGGTTGACCGCCGCCGAGCAACGGCTTGCTTTTCTCGAAACCAGTGTGCGCGCGCGAGTGCGCCTTGCCTATCTGGAAGCCTTGCTGGCCCGGGAAAGCGTTGAAACCGCTGAGCGCGCCGAGACCCTGACTGGAAAACTTTACCAGTTTGCGTCACAGCGTTTTCAGGCCGGGGCCGCCACCCAGCTAATACTCAATACCGCCCGTATTGGTGCCGCCCGCGCCCGTGCGGCACTGGTTGATGCCCGCCGGGATCATAAACGGGCTCGATTGGCGCTGATGGAACTGCTGGTGATGGATCCGGAAAGCGCCCGTTTGCGTTTGACCAGTGAACTGAGCCTGGACCGCTTTAACCTGCCGAGTATGGGCCCGCTGTTGGGAGAGGCGCTCAAGCGCCGCCAGGACCTGGTCGCCGCGGCCAGGGAGGTTGTCGCCGCGCGCAAGACACTGTCCCTATCAAAACGCCAGCTGATTCCAAATCTCAAAGTGTTCGGTTTCATGAAGGAAGAAGAAGGCGCGGACGTTGCGGGTCTGGGCGTGTCCATGCCCATTCCGGTGTGGGATACCCGCTCCGGCGAAAACCAGGTGGCGCGCGCGGAGCTGGAGCAGGCGCGCATCGAAGAAGATGCGTTGCGCTTGCAGGTTCGCACCGAAGTGATTGGCGCGGTAACCGACTACAACGCCGCTCGACAACGGCT
>DGNT01000103.1:8860-9989 GCA_002389055.1 Alcanivorax sp. UBA4485 | reverse complement strand
CAGGACGATCTTATCAACACGCGAAGGGAATATCTGGATGCGCTGCGTGAAGCGATTGGCGCCGCCGCGGCCCTGGAGAGGTCCACTGGCGGTGTGGTGGCGCTGCGTGAAGCCGGAACCGAACAACTGAAGAACACGGGAGATTCCGAATCATGAAAGTAGCCACGACGATCACGACAATGGTGTTAACTCTGGCGTTGGCGGGATGCGGTGATGCTTCTCCCGGACATGACGATGAGGCCGGCCACGCCAAAAAAGAGGCGGGCCACGAAAGGTCGGAATCGGGCACCGAACACGGCGACCATAATGAAGAAGCGGGCTCGAAAGTCTCTTTAACTTCGGAGCAAAGCGCCTTGTTGAACCTCAAGACCGACAAGGTGCCCGGTGGTCGAGCCGATCAAACCATCCAGGTGCCGGCCAGCGCGCATTTCAATGCGGACCGTATCGCTCACGTGGGCCCCCTGCTGCCAGGCAGAGTGGAGAAAGTGGTCGCCGACCTCGGAGCCCGTGTGAAACGCGATGACGTTCTGGCTGTTTTGTCGAGCCCGCAACTGGGTGAGGTCAAGGCGCGTTACTTGAGAAAGCAGGCCGAATTCGAAGCCGCGGCCGCGGATTTGCGCAGGCAGAACCGTCTTGCCAAACAGAATATCGTCAGCCAGGCGGACCTGCTTGACACCCGTGCCCTCTATCGCGGTGCGCGCGCGGAAAGAAACGCCGCAAAGGCGGCGTTGCGTGCCATGGGGCTCACTGAAGACCAAATAGCGGCGCTGGATCAGAACGATGACCTGAGCCGGTATGTATTGACCAGCCCCCTGGCCGGTGTCGTGGAAGAGCGCGATCTGGCGCCGGGACAGATACTTTCGACGGAGCAGACCCCGATTATGGTGGTCGACGCGAGCTCTCTTTGGGTGTTCGGTCAAGTGTACGAGAAAAACGCGGATTTGGTCGCCGTGGGCCAGCCGGCGCGTTTCGACACCGTGGACGCAGCGGTCGATGGAAAAATCGACTGGGTGGCCAGCCAGCTTGATGGCGAGACTCGCACTTTGAAGGTCCGTGCGCTGATCAATAACCCTGATCGCACAATGAAAGCCGGCCAGTACGGTGATCTGACCATAACCCGCCAGGTGGC
>DGNT01000103.1:8024-8733 GCA_002389055.1 Alcanivorax sp. UBA4485 | reverse complement strand
GATTGGCGCTTCCGTAGTGACGTCCGGCGCTTTTGACCTTAAGTCCGCGCTCACCGCCAGCGGTCGTAGCGCCGCGCACGGCCACTGATCGGGAGTTTAATATGATCGAAAGATTGATTGATGTCGCGCTGCGTAACCGCTTACTGGTGCTGGTTTTCATGCTCGGTGTCGCCGGTTGGGGGGTGCTTTCCTGGCGGCAGTTGCCGGTGGATTCGTTCCCGGATGTTACGCCAAGCATGGTTCAGATCTTTACCGCCTCGCCTGGCTTGTCACCGGAGGATGTGGAGACCCTGATCAGTTATCCGGTGGAAATATCCATGTACGGCCTGCCAGGCCTGAAGCGGGTGCAGAGCACCTCGATCTTCGGGCTCTCCAGGGTCAATGTGTATTTCTCCGAAGGCACAGATGTCTACTTCGCACGCCGCCTTGTGATGGAACGACTGGCCAAGGCGGGCGCCGAGATTCCCGGCGACCTTGGCGAGCCCCAGTTGGGGCCCATCACCAGCGGCCTCGGTCGGGTGATGATGTACACCCTGGAAACCGAGCCGGACAGTGACATTTCGTTGACGGAGCTGCGTGAGCTGCAGGATTGGGTGGTCAAGCCCATGATGCGCACGGTGCCGGGGGTGACCGGCGTGTTGTCTCTCGGTGGCTATGAAAAGCAGTACCAGGTCCGGCTTGATACGCGCGCTCTACTGGCGCGGGACCT
>DGNT01000103.1:5813-7935 GCA_002389055.1 Alcanivorax sp. UBA4485 | reverse complement strand
ACGCCGGCTTGGATGCTATCCGTGACATCGTCATCCGTGCCCACGAGAGCACTCCGGTAACAGTCGGTGACGTGGCGAGTGTGGAGTATGGGCCGGCCATTCGCCGCGGTGCGCAAATTGCCAGTGGTGCCGAATCGGTGGGCGGCTATGTTCTTAAGCTGCTTGGTTCCAATACCAGTCAAGTCCTAAAGGATGCTAATCAGAAGCTGGAACAGATCAACGGCGCACTGCCTGATGGCGTCAAAGTCAAAGCGTTCTACTCCCAAAAGGAGCTGATCGATAAGGCGGTGGGAACCGTGGAGTCGGCGCTCCTGCAGGGCGCGGTACTGGTGATATTGATCCTGTATCTCCTACTGGGCAATCTGCGCTCCACACTGATCGTGGTCGCCAGCCTGCCTCTCTCCGCGCTGTTCGCGTTCATCGCGATGCGCTATGTGGGGCTATCCGCCAACCTCATGAGTCTGGGGGGGTTGGCTATCGGCCTGGGCATGATGGTGGACGGTTCGGTGGTGATCCTGGAAAACATCTTCCGGCATATGGAAAATCGCGCCGAGGAGAATGTTTCCATGGCCAGGCTGGCCAGTGAGGCGGCGCGTGAGGTGGCGCGCCCCATTGTGTTTGCCAGCAGTATTATCATCATCGTCTTCCTGCCGCTTTTCACGCTGCAAGGCGTGGAAGGGAAAATGTTCTCGCCGATGGCCTACACCATCGCCTTCGCATTGCTCGGCGCCATGATCGTAGCGTTGGTGCTGGTGCCCGCGCTGATGACCTATGCCTTCAAAAAGGATGGCAAATACGGCGAGCCCCGACTGGTGGGCTGGTTAAAGGATCGCTATCGGCCTGTCCTGGACAAGGTTATGGCCTGGCCCAAGGTGGTCGCCGGCGCCGCCGTGTTGGTTCTGGTTCTGGGTGTGTCGGTGTTTCCGCTCCTGGGCAGTGAATTCGTGCCGACCCTTCGTGAAGGGACGCTCATGGTGCGCTCTACCTTGCCACCGGCTGCCAGCCTGGACAGTGCTATCGGTTATGCCAAACGCATACAAACGGTATTCGAGGAATTCGAACCGGTAACCGGCACCTACTCCAGAGTCGGGCGCGCTGAAGTGGGTGGTGACCCCGAACCCGTGAACGTCATCGCCACCACTATCACACTCAAACCCCTTGGTCAGTGGTCCGGCGACTACGACTATGAAGGGTTGCAGTCGGCCATGTCCGATGCGGTGGCGGATCGGCTGCCGGGGCTGGCCAATAATTTCTCTCAGCCGATTCAGTTACGTACCGACGAACTGTTATCCGGTATCAAGGCGCAGATCGCGATAAGTATATTCGGTGAAAACTTCGGAGAACTCGCCCGTATCGGTGAGCAGGTCAAACGTATCGCGCAAGCCACGCCTGGCGCTGTCGATGTGCGCATGCAGCAGCAAGGGGGCAAGCCGCAGATCCGAATCCGGCCGGACAGGGAGGCGATGGCCCGCTACGGTTTGAGCGTGGACCAGCTGTTCGCCACTGTGGAAACCGGTATCGGCGGCGACGTGGCCGGTCAAGTGTTCGAAGGTATTAAGCGCTTTGATCTGTTCGTGCGGCTGCGCGAGGAGCAACGCGACACGGTGTCGGCGATTGAAGACCTTTTGATCCGAACGCCGGCCGGCGCGGTGATACCGCTGACCCGCGTCGCCGATGTGGAGCGCTTCATCGGCCCGAAAATGATCTCCCGCTCCAAGGCCAGCCGGCGCCTGTTCGTGCAACTGAACGTGCGCGGCCGGGACATGGGCGGGGTGGTCACGGAGATACGTCGTAAGGTCGCCGAACAGGTGGATATGCCGACCGGCTATTTCGTCGAATACGGCGGTCAGTTCGAGAATCAGCAACGGGCCATGAAGCGTCTCTATCTGGTCGTGCCTGTGACTCTGGCGCTGATCTTTCTGCTTCTGTACACCGCCTTTAACAGCTTGCGTTATGCCGCGCTGATTTATCTGAATGTGCCGATCGCCACCATGGGTGGGATTTTCGCATTGTGGCTATCGGGCATGTATCTCTCCGTATCCGCCGCCGTCGGCTTTATCGCCGTGTTCGGCGTCGCGGTACTCAACGGCGTGGTCCTTGTGAGCTACATAAACCAATTGCG
>DGNT01000103.1:0-5752 GCA_002389055.1 Alcanivorax sp. UBA4485 | reverse complement strand
GGCCTGCTTCCGCTGCTGATCGCCGATGGCATTGGCGCCAACGTTCAGCGTCCACTCGCCGCCGTGGTCGTGGGGGGCTTGATAACCTCCACCTTGCTGACCCTGCTGGTCATTCCGGTGGTCTATCCCTGGTTTGCCGGCGCCCGCCGGGACGATGTTGAATTCTAAAATCTGAGAACGGCCGGCATCGTCGATGGCGGCCGATAAGGAGACCGTAATGAAAGAGATAAAAGCTTACGTACGAAACAACATGGTCAACAAGGTGATTGACGCCTTGGCTCAGCTGCCGGAGCCGCCTTCGGTGGCGGCCGTGCCCCTGGAGACCTATGGTCACGGCGTCACTGACGATGCCTACGGCCGATTGCGAATGACAAAGCTGGAAGTCGACATCGCTGATGCCCGCGTGGAGGAGGTCGTGATCGTGATTGAGAGGGCCGCCAGGACAGGGGAGGGTCATCCGGGTGACGGCCGAATTCTTGTGGCTGGCGTTGAGGCCGCCTTGCGTATTGATACTGGCGAGCGCGATGAGGACGCTTTGAAATGAGTCAGTGGATTTCACTGTCCTTAAGATGTCACCGGGACAGTTCGAGATAAGCAATGAATTTCCGAATGGCCTTGGTAGCCGTCACAAGGTTGCGACAGTGGACCATGTCGAGAATGGTGAGCGCAATCTCGAGAGCAGGGACGCCCAATTCGGATCCAGACGACGGATGGAGAACGCGAATAAAGAGGTATCTACGCTTTCTAATTTGCGGCGGTGCGGCCACGGGAGTCCATTGGTTGATTATGGCGCTATTAATGACGGTCGACGTTCCGCCCGCCTGGGCTACCGGGGTCGGAGCGATTGCGGGCGCCATAGCTAACTATCCGTTGCAAAAAATTTTTACTTTTTCTGGTCGTGTGTCTCCAAGTCCGGTGCCGGTCTACATCCTGGCATGCATTCTGACATGGAGCCTTAACTTGTTCCTGTTCGTGACTCTTAACTCCGGGTTTGGTTTTTCTGCTGGCATTGCTCAGATTTTTGTTACCGCATTCGTGGCAATTGGAAGTTACGGTTTTTATAGAAAGTGGGTTTTCCATGATTAAAAATTCTAGCGGTTATTCGGTTGAGGCTGAAGTCCCGGTCATTAGTCTGGTTATACCGATATATAATGAGAGAGAGGTACTGCCAGTTTGTCTGCCTCGCCTTGATAAAGTAATGCGTGAGGTCGGCTTTTTTTTCGAAGCCATCTTCGTGGATGACGGTAGCAAGGATGATGGTTATGAGTACCTGGTTGAGCAGTCCCGTCGATATTCCTGGATCAGGCTGGTGCGCCTCAGTCGAAACTTTGGGAAAGAAGCCGCATTGACCGCCGGTCTCGACTATGCTGCCGGTGAGGCGGTGGTTATTCTGGACGCGGACTTACAGGACCCTCCTGAGTGTATTCCTAAAATGGTCGAAGCTTGGCGGGCTGGTGTCGATGTCGTCCTGATGCAACGCCGTACCCGGTGCGGAGAAAGCTGGGTTAAGCGCGCCAGTTCCTATCTGTTTTACCGCCTATTGAATCGATTGAGTGACTGCGAGATTCCTGCGGATGTGGGTGATTTTCGTTTGATGAGCCGGCGTTGTCTGCAAGCCGTGCTCGAGTTGCCCGAACGAAACCGTTACATGAAGGGGTTATTTTCTTGGGTTGGGATGCCTACAGAAGTGATTCAGTATGACCGCGGCGCCAGAGTGGCGGGCAAGACAAAATGGAATTACGCGGGTTTAATTGGGCTGGCCATGGAAGGCATCACCTCTTTTTCCATCGCGCCTCTTCGGTGGGCTGCGGTAATGGGTGTTTTTAGCGCTATTTTTGGCGGCGGCTTCGGGTTATGGATTATATTCAAGGCAATGGTGTTTGGTGCGCAGGTGGCCGGGTATCCATCATTGATTGCTTTAATTACCTGCTTGGGCGGTGTGCAACTTATTACTTTTGGAATACTGGGGGAGTACGTTGGGAAAACCTACCTGGAGGCTAAGCGCCGACCGATCTATTTGGTTCGTGAGGTGTTGAGCGCCGTCCGCGGAGGGGAAGCGGCTTCGGCGCGTGGAGGTTGTAATGCCAGGGACCATTGAAAATCGCCGTGACTGGAAGCTGGTGCCTCGCTCGCCAACGGAAAAGCTGGTGCTCGCACTAATGGTCGTTCTACTCAGTCGTTGGATCTCCATGGCCTTTTTACCCTTTACTGATACCACGGAAGCGCGCTATGCGAATATTGCCCGGGGCATGGCAATATCGGGGGACTGGATCACTCCCTGGTTTGAGCCGGGCCTGCCATTCTGGGGAAAGCCGCCGCTGTCATTCTGGATTCAGGCCGTGTCGTATAAGGTTCTCGGCTGGGACGAGTTCGCACTTCGTTTTCCGGCCTGGCTGGCTCAGTTGGGTATGGTGTGGCTGGTTTGGCGTTACGCGTCGAGCCTGGTAAGTCGTCAAAGTGCCCTTATAACCAGCCTGATATTTGCATCGTCCAGCCTGGCTTACGTACTCGCCGGTGCCGTAATGACGGATCCGTTCCTGGGCCTGGGAACTACCGCAGGCCTGACCGGCGCAGCTTTGGCCCTGCGTGGTGAAGGCTTGGTCTGGGGCTGGGTTTGCTTTTTGGGTCTGGCCGTGGGGCTGCTCGCTAAAGGTCCGCTGACCTTTGTTCTGGTCGGCGGCCCGTTATTTTTGTGGTTGCTGTGGACGCACCGCTGGAGCGACCTAAGGCGCTTGCCGGTCGTTGGCGGCACCATCGTGATGCTATTAATGACGGCGCCATGGTATCTGTTGGCTGAACTGAAGACGCCGGGATTTATCGACTATTTCCTTGTTGGAGAGCACATTAAGCGCTTTCTGGATCCAGGTTGGGTTGGGGATATTTATGGAAGCGCCCATGATGAAGTTCGTGGAACTATATGGCTGCTGACCTTGTATGCGACCCTGCCCTGGTCGCCACTGGCGTTGAGCGGGCTTTTTCTGCTGCTTCGAAATGACGATTGGGGGTTTGGTGCTATACGGCGTGGCCTTAGTGATGACGACAACAAGTTATTGTTGCTAGCCGCTTTCATGCCTAGTTTGTTCTTTACTTTTTCGGGAAATATTCTCGCTAGTTACGTACTTCCTGGGCTGCCATTCATGGCGCTGCTAATGGTGCGCGGTATGCAAAGCTCGGGCGTGACCTCCCGCTGGCTAGACCTATGTTTGTGGCCGTTTGCGCTGTTTGTGCCGACTTTGTCTTTGGTCGCTGGTGCCTGGATTTACCTGCATCCTGGAAGTATAAAGACGGAAAAGGGGTTGATTGCCTGCTATTATCGGCAGCCGGAGAATGGCGCAGCTCCGCTCATCTATTTGGATGATGCGCCTTTTTCGGCCCGCTATTACAGTCAGGAAAAAGTCCGAGAAAAGAGTTTGGATTTGATTCTCCGAGAAGTGAAGAATTCCCCCGGTAGATCGCTATATGTCGCCGTCCAACCGGACGACCTGGATCGTTTTAAGAGGCAGTTGTCCGCACCGTTCGTGAAAATATTCGAGAATCGCCGTTACGTATTGATGACTCAGAGTGACCGTGCCGTTGTAACGTGCCGGTAAACCCAGCGGAGCTAGAAGACGCCGCCAGCTCGTCGGCTTGAGCGGCTGAGCCATTCGCAAGGAGAAAACTATGCCGCATGATCATGGAGCCGCACACGTTGAGCCCGATACCGGCGATCGCCGTGTATCCATAGCCATTTGGGCCAATGGTATTCTGACCGTGGCTCAAATCGTCGGTGGTATACTTTCGGGAAGCCTCGCGCTGATCGCGGATGCCCTGCATAATTTTTCCGACATGGCCGCCCTGGTGATCGCCTTCGCGGCACGCAAGATCTCAAGACGGCCAGCTGACGAACGCATGACTTTCGGATACGGGCGCGTTGAAGTGGTGGCTGCCTTAATTAATTACACTACATTGATCTTGATTGGAATTTATCTAATTTACGAAGGCGGTATGCGTATTATCAGCCCGCCCGAAGTGCAGGCGTGGACGGTGGTTGTCCTTGGCTCTATCGCGCTGGTCGTGGACGCGCTGACAGCGGTTTTGACTTATTCAATGCAGAAAGGCAGTGTGAATATTCGCGCTTTGTTCCTGCATAATCTTTCGGATGCACTTGCCTCTGTTGCCGTAGTCGTCAGCGGCACACTTATTATTCTATATGACATGTGGTGGATAGACCCGGCGATCACGATCGGTATTGCGGTTTATATCCTTTACTTGTCTTTCGCCGAGATAGGCGGTCCGATTCGCACATTGATGCTTGGAAGTCCACCGGATATCGATAGCAAATCCGTTTTGAGCATGATGCGTGGTGTAGAGGGCGTCGACGACGTGCATCATGTGCATCTCTGGCAGA
Organism: Alcanivorax sp. UBA4485; assembly: GCA_002389055.1. Classification (GTDB taxonomy): domain Bacteria; phylum Pseudomonadota; class Gammaproteobacteria; order Pseudomonadales; family Alcanivoracaceae; genus Alloalcanivorax. The sequence continues at coordinate 1,365 of DGNT01000103.1, read as the reverse complement.
TGGAGGAGAGTGAGCCAGCTCTCGACTGCCATGTGGTGTTGATGGCAGATGCCTGGTCACGAATGGAAGACATTAAGAGCCAGATTAAGCGGCGGTTGGAAGACCAGTTTGATATTAGCCATTCCAGTCTGGAGTTCGAGCATGAGCACAGACAGCATCAAAATGCCGATCTCTATGGCCACGGTCGATCCGAAGATCGCAATGCGGCACAGTTTTCGGGGCCCTAGAGGAGCACAGTGGTGTCATTGCCTGGCATGCCGTGGCAGGTTGTCTCGAAGCGACTTAGAGCACATGTATGCTATGCTTCGGGAACGGTTTGCGGTTGCTCGCAAGCCCGGTTTGGTTCATGACCTGGTTGATTTCGAAGGTTAAGAGGACTTGTACGCCATGCATGGAGATTTCAAGATGGACATCGCTCGCTGAATAGATTTTGGCCGTATCGCCGTAGTCGGTGACCGGAAATGGATTGAGCTGGGAGCGCCGCGGCTGACATAACGTAGCGGTAACATGCGCATAATGTTGGAGTATTCATGCAAAAAAAGGCGCTTTGTGCGTTCCTCGTCATTTTCTCGTTGATGTTTTTCACCAGTCTGGCCATGAATCTGTACACTGACCGCGCTGTCTATTTGGCCCCTCTTATTGGGCTCGGCGGGATGCTCTGGTCGGTGCTGAGGTTGCGAGGTTGCACTCATGCCGCGGGCTTGAGAATAGGCCGTGACGATACGGAGTGAGCGGGGCCGACAGCGCTCGGCACCCTCAAGCCATTCTCGCCGAGCCGCGCCGAACGGTGCTAGCTCTTAAGCGCCAGAATCCGCCTGGCACCGTTCAGCACAATCACACCCGTGATCGTGCCGATAATTAGGTCCGGGTAATTAGATCCGGTCCACGCGACCAAGGCGCCGGCGGTAATGACTCCCATGTTAACGACCACGTCATTGGCGGAGAAGATCCAGCTCGCTTTCATATGCGCCCCGCCCTCTCGATGTTTGGATATGAGAAGAAGGCAGCTGATATTGGCAATCATTGCGACGAACGCGATAGCCATCATAACCAGCGATTCAGGTTCACTCCCAAATGCAAAGCGTCTCATCACTTCCGCAAGTACGCCTATGGCTAGAATCAGCTGGAGTACACCAGCAATGTGGGCGGCGCGCACTTGCATTTTCACCCCACGCCCAACCGCATAAAGGGCTATTGCGTATACTGCCGCATCGGCAAAATTGTCCAGCGATTCTCCGAGCAGTCCGGTGGATTGGGCGATCAAGCCGGCAGTCATCTCCACCACGAACAAGAGAGCATTGATGCTCAGCAGCCAACGCAGACTGCCGGATTCCTGCTCCGCGGAGAGGGTCGAAGATCCGGCGG
>DGNT01000104.1:21960-34621 GCA_002389055.1 Alcanivorax sp. UBA4485 | reverse complement strand
TGCGACAGCTTGAGCTCCACGGCCTGCTTCACATCGGCGGTGTCGGGGCTGGTCCAGCGCAGCTTGGCCACGTAGTCCTGCTTGTCGAAGCCGGTGTCCCGGCTGGAGCGATCCACGTCCTTGAAGCCGTCGCTGCGCTGCTGGTGGGTTTCCAGCAAAAAGCCCCACTGGCCCTGGGTGGCGCCGTACCAGACATGACCGCGCTGATGACGGTCCTCGCCGGCTTCCAGCTGCACCATGCCGGCTTCATCGCTGGGGATCGGCGTGGACAGCACGTTGAGCGCGCCGCCCACGGTGAACGGGCCGTAGCGCAGGGTGTCCGGCCCTTTCAATACTTCCACGCCGTGGAAACGGCCGGCGCTGGGGAAATAATAGGCCGCCGGCGCGGCGTAGGGCGCCGGCGCGATGGGAATACCGTCTTCCATCACGGTGATGCGGTCGCTGCGGTTGGTGCCGGTGCCGCGGATACCGATGTTGGGACGCAGGCCGTAGCCCTCTTCCTCTTGAACGTAGACACCGGGCACGTCGCGAAGGATGCGGTGCACATCGGTGTATTCCTTTTTCTCCAGATCCTCGTTGGACAACACATGGGCGGAGCCGGACAGGCTGAAGGTGTCCTCCGTGGAGCCGATGATGTCCACGGCGGGCAGCCGGTTGGTGTCGGCGGCCAGGGTTTCGGCAAACAACAGGGCGGAGGCACCGCCAAGGGCGCAGAGCGCCAGGGGGGCATTGCGTCGTTTCATCGTTATGGTTCCTGCGACGTGTATGTTTTGTAAGTCGCGGAGAACAATAATGAAAACGATTCTCACTAACAGCTAAGTGACTTTACCTATCTCCCTGTTTTTTTGTTCGCTTTCAGTAAGGCCGTAACCGCCACCGCCCGGCGATGCCAGCAGCAGGCGGTCGCCGGGACGGGCATGCCCGGTGAACTTGGGCGGCAGGGCCTCGCCGTTAAGGCGGTTCTCGCCGGCGGCGCCGGGCCCGCCCCCTTCCAGCCCCCAGGGCCGGTGACGGCGCCGTTCGGTGAGCAAGGTAAAACTGGCGGGGGCGAGAAATTCCAGCTCCCGCTCGATGCCGTCGCCACCCCGGTGTGCGCCGGCCCCACCGCTGCCCCGGCGTAACGCGTAGCGGCGCACCCGCAGCGGATAGTGCTCTTCCAGGCTTTCGATGGGCGTGTTCAAGGTGTTGGTCATATGGCTGTGTACCGCCGACAGACCGCCACCCCGGCGGTGGGCGCCCATGCCGCCGGCCATGGTTTCGTAATAATCCCAGGGCCGCGCCCCGCCCTCGCCGCTCTCCCCCATGGCCAGGTTGTTCATGGTGCCCTGGCTGGCGGCGGGAATCTCACCGGGCAGCGCCTGGGCCAGGGCGCCCAGCACCACGTCGACGATCCGCGAGCTGGTTTCCACATTGCCGGCGGCCACCGCCCCGGGGCGGCGGGCGTTGACCAGGCTGCCCACCGGCGCCGACAATGCGATCGGTCGGAACAGGCCGGCGCAGGACGGCGCGTCGTCGGGCAGCAGGCAGCGGAAACAGTAATACGCGGCCGCCGCCGCCACCGACAGCGGGCAGTTGATGTTGCCGCTCACCTGGTCGGCGGTGCCGGTGAAATCCAGTTCGGCGCCGTCACCCCGGACCCGCAGGGTGACCACCAGCGGAATGTCGAAGTGCCCCTGGCCGTCATCGTCCATCACATCGCTGAAGCGGTACTCGCCGTCGGCCAGGTCCGCCAGGCGCTGGCGCATGCGCCGCTCACCATAGGTGTTGAGGGCGTCCAGGGACGCGCGCAGCGGCTCCAGGCCGCGCTCGCCGATCAGCGCCGCCAACCGCCGCGCGCCCGCCTCGCAGGCACTGGCCTGGGCGGCGAAGTCCGCGAAGCGGGGCACGTCCAGGGGCAGCCGGTCGCCCTCGCCGAGCCCCGCCAGCCGGCGGCTCAACGGCAGCTGCCAAGCGCCTTCGCGCTTGAGCCATTGCGGGGCGATCACCAGCCCCTCTTCGTCCAGGGTCCTGGACACCGGCATGGAGCCGGGGCTGTGCGCGCCGATATTGGCGTGGTGGGCCCGGGTCACGGTGAAGGCGGCCAGCCGCTCGCCGGCGAACACCGGCGCCACCACGGTCACGTCCGGCAAGTGAGTGCCGCCCAGGTAAGGGTCGTTGACCACCAGCAGGTCACCGGGGCGCCAGTCACGGCCTTCCACCAGGTCGGCCATGGCGTAGGCCATGGACCCCAGATGCACGGGGATATGCGCGGCCTGGGCGCACAGGCCGCCGGCGGCGTCGAAGATCGCGCAGGAGAAATCCAGCCGGTCTTTGATGTTGGGCGACAGCGCGCTGGCGCGCAGCAACGCGCCCATCTCGTCACAAATACCCGCCAGGCGGTTGGCGAAAATACTCAGCTGTACCGGGTCCATGACTTCCCCCTGAAAATGCGGTTCACCGATCAGGATACAGGATACCGGCGCGGGAATTGCGTCCCCGCGCCGGCCTCAGTATTATTCAGGGTCCACGCGGCAGCCTCGGCTGCCGTTTTTTGTTTGTAAGCGTTCTTCATCGACCTACAGCGCCAAAGACCATGAGCGAGCAGTTTCTGATCCCCACCTACGCCCGTCAGCCGGTGAGCTTCGAGCGCGGCGAAGGGGTATGGCTATACGACGCGCACGGCAACCGTTTCATGGACGCCGTGTCCGGCGTCGCCGTGTGCAACCTCGGCCACGCCCATCCGGCGGTGACCCGCACCCTGGCGGATCAGGCCGCGCAACTGGTGCACACCTCCAACCTGTACCGGATACCGGCCCAGGAAAATCTGGCCGCGCGCCTGTGCGCGTTGAGCGGCATGGAAAAGGTGTTCTTCTCCAATTCCGGCGCCGAAGCCAACGAGGCGGCGATCAAGCTGGCGCGTTTGCACGGCCACCACCGGGGCAGCGACACGCCGCGCATTCTGGTGATGGAGAACAGCTTCCACGGCCGCACCCTGGCGACCCTGTCCGCCACCGGCAACCGCAAGGTGCAGAAAGGCTTCGAGCCGCTGGTGGAAGGCTTTCAGCATCTGCCCTACAACGATCTGGCGGCGGTGGAAGCCGCCGCCGCCGACGACCAGGCCGGCCACATTGCGGCGGTGCTGGTGGAGCCGGTGCAGGGCGAAGGCGGGGTCAACCTGCCCGACGACGGCTACCTGCGCGGCCTGCGCGAACTGTGCGACCGCCACGGCTGGCTGCTGATGTTGGATGAAATCCAGACCGGCAACGGCCGCACCGGCACCTATTTCGCGTGCCAGGGCGAGAGCGTGCGGCCCGACGTGCTGACCACCGCCAAGGGCCTGGGCAATGGCTTCCCGATCGGCGCCTGCCTGGTGAGCGGCGCCGCTTCCGCGTTGTTCGGGCCGGGCAGCCATGGCAGCACCTTCGGCGGCAACCCGCTGGGCTGCGCCACCGCGCTGACGGTGGTGGAAACGCTCAGCGGCGAGGTGATTCCGGCGGTCAACGCCAAGGGTGAGACGCTGCGCGCGGCGCTGCGCGAGCAGCTCGCCGACGTCCCCCTGGTGACCGGGGTGCGCGGCCGCGGGCTGATGATCGGCGTGCAGCTCGACCGCGACTGCGGCGAACTGGTGGGCCGCGCCCGCGAGGCCGGCCTGCTGATCAATGTCACCGCCGGCTCGGTGGTGCGGCTGTTGCCGCCCCTGGTGATCAACGACGACGAACTCCGTTTCTTGGTGGACACCCTGGCCCAGGTGATCCGCGACTTTGCCCGTGATCAGGAGAACCCATGAGCAGCCCGCGTCACTTTCTCACTCTGATGGACCTTACGCCCAAGGAGCTGGGGTATCTGATACAGCGCGCCGTGGAGCTGAAAACCATGCTGCACACCGGGCAGTTCCATGAACCCCTGCGCGGCAAGACCCTGGGCATGATTTTCGAGAAGTCCTCCACCCGCACCCGGGTGTCGTTCGAAGTGGCGATGACCCAGTTCGGCGGCGCCAGCGTGTTCCTGTCGCCGCGCGACACTCAGCTGGGGCGCGGTGAACCGGTGGAGGATTCCGCCCGGGTGCTGTCACGGATGGTGGACGCGGTGATGATCCGTACCTTCGACCACGACACCGTGGAAGCCTTCGCCGCCCATTCGCGGGTGCCGGTGATCAACGCCCTCACCGACCAGTTCCACCCCTGCCAGCTGCTCGCCGACATGCAGACGTTCGTCGAGCACCGCGGCAGCATCGCCGGCAAGACCGTGGCCTGGGTGGGCGACGGCAACAATATGTGCGCCAGCTACATCAACGCCGCCGAACAGTTCGATTTCGAGTTGGTGGTGTGCTGTCCGGAAGGCTTCGAGCCGCCGGCGGACCTGGTGGACGCGTTCCAGCACCGGGTCACCCTGCAGCGCGACCCCGCCGAGGCGGTGAAAGGCGTGCATCTGGTGGTCACCGATGTGTGGGCCTCCATGGGCCAGGAAGACGAGCAGGCCGACCGCATCAAGCGCTTCTCCGAGTATCAGGTGACCCCGGCGCTGATGGACCGGGCCGACCCGGACGCGCTGTTCATGCACTGCCTGCCCGCCCACCGGGGCGAGGAAGTCAGCCACGACATGCTCGACGACCCCCGTGCGGTGGTCTGGGACGAAGCGGAAAACCGGCTGCACGCACAGAAGGCGCTGCTGGAGTTCCTGCTCACCGGGACGCATTGACCTTGTGCGAGCGGGCCTCGCCCGCGAAAGGGTGGCGCCAGCCACCCGGCAGGATTCCAGAAACGCTGTTTGTGCTGCCGTTAGACAGACCTCTGGCATCCTGCCGGCCAGCTAAAGCCGGCCTTTCGCGGGCAGGGCCCGCTCCCACAGCCCGCTCCTACACGTCATCCTCGCGGCAGACGCGGTTGCGGCCGCCGGTTTTGGCGCGGTAGAGGGCGCGGTCGGCGCGGCCCAGTAGCTGGTCCACGGTTTCCGGGCCCCGGTAGCTGGCTACCCCCGCCGACAGGCTCACCGCCGGCGGTCCGCGACGATCGTCGAAGCGGCGCGACGCCCAGCTCTCGCGCAGCCGCTCGGCCACCAGTTCGGCACCGGCCAGGTCGCTCTGCGGCAGCACCAGAATAAATTCCTCACCGCCCAGACGGGCGAGATAATCCCCCTCGCGCAGATTATCCAGGGTGTGCTCGGCGAACTGCCGCAGAACCCGGTCGCCCATGTCGTGGCCATACTCGTCATTGATGCGCTTGAAATGATCCAGATCCACGTAGCACACCGAGAACGGGTAGATCTGGTTGTCCGCCAGCGCCTTCTGATGCTCCAGCACTTCCAGAATATGGCGCCGGTTGAACAAGCCGGTGAGGTCATCGCGGATCGCCAGATCGCGGACCTGTTCCAGGGCGTCCGCCAGCGCCTGGTTCTTTACCGCCAGGCTGCGCCGCAGGCCGTTCACGCCACTGCCGGTCACCGCGAAACTCAACGCCACCAGGGTAAAGATCAGCCACTGCAGCAATTCCAGGCTCAAGCTCAACCGCAGGCCCCGGGTCGCCAGTGCCAGCGCCAGCATCAGCGCATAGCCGAGGCTGGCCAGCAGCGCCAGCGACAACAACGAGCGCGCGCCGAGCCGGAACGACACCAACAACAGCAGCGGGAAGAATAGAATCATGGCGCTGATGCGCGCCTCGTTCATGGGGAACGCGGCGATCAGAAAGGCGACCACCAGCCCCAGGGCCATGGGCACGGACAGGCTGGGCTCCCGCCACTCCAGCGTGGCGCCGGTTTCGATCAACAGCAGGTAAAGCATGGTCATCGCGGCCAGCGCGCCCAGCAGCAGGCTCACATAAAGGCCGCCGGCGTCCAGCGTGCCCCACAGCCAGAGCGCCACCACCAGCAGCGAGTGGAACAACGCCACCGCCGCCAGGGAGCGACCATGGCGAAGCAGCAGGCGCCGCTCACTGACCGTCAGCCGCCGCGCCCGACGCCAATAACGGCCGTTCACGGCGGGCCCGCCGTGATAATCCGATCCCGGCCGGCGGCCTTGGCCTGATAAAGAAGACGGTCGGCGCGCACCAGCACCTCGTCCGGGTTTTCCCCATGCCCGACCACGGTGAGCCCCACCGAGGCGGTCACTTCCAACGCCGGCGCGGCCATGAAGCGCTGGGCGCGCAGCGCGCTCATCAGGCGCTCCACGCTGGTGAGCGCCTGCTCCATATCGATCACCGGGAGCATTACCAGAAATTCCTCGCCGCCCAGCCGCGCGGCCATATCCTTGTCGCCCAGGTAACGGCGGGTGAGCTCGGCGAACCGCACCAGCACCTGGTCACCGAACAGGTGCCCGTGGCGGTCGTTGATGCGCTTGAAGTGGTCCAGGTCGACGAAGCCCACCGCCAGCAGAAAAGCCCCGCGGCGGGCCTGGCCGCAGGCCTTGGCGAGCAGTTCCATGGCGTGGCGGCGGCTGTAGAGACCGGTGAGCTCGTCCTTGACGGCCAGGTCCTGGATCCGCTCGAGCAACTCGGCCAGCTGGCCGTTCCGCTCACGCAGCCGCAAACGAATGGTGGTGATCTCGCTGGCCAGCAACACCATGGCCAGGGTGACCAGGGAAAACAGCAGCCACTGGCCCGCTTCCAGCAACGGCTGCGCCAGGTCGCCGCGGGCGTTCAGATAGAGCAGTACCACCGCGTAGCCGGCCACGGCCAGGGCAGCCGCCCGCGCCACCTGCCGGCGGCGCACGCGGAACACGCCCTGATGCAGGATGGCGAAGAAGAACGCCATCACCGCCAGGCGGCCCTGATCCAGGTAAAGCGAGGACGCCAGCAGCGTGACGATGCACCAGATCATCACCGGCTCGGTCATTGCCGGGTTCTTAAGGCGCCGGTTCAAACCGGCCCGGGCGAACACCAGCAGGCCCAGGTGGCCGGCCCAGATGGTGGCGAACAGGGCGTAAAAGGCCGCCGCGCCACCATGGAAAAACCCCCATTGCAGGATCAGCCAGCACACCAGGGTGTGCGCGGCACCGCCCATCAGCAACGAAAACGCCAGGCGGCGCAAACGCAATGCCTGGCGTCGATCGGTCACTGTGGCAAGCCGTCCGTGCATGCGAGCCTTCCCCAAGGTCGTCTTCTCATGGCACGGGGATGATAATCAAAACTGTGCACTGAATCACACTTTCGGTCGGGCTTTCACTGCCGGTTATCCGAACACACGCGCTGCACGGCTTCACGCCAACCCCGGTAACGGCGCTCCCGCTCGCCCTCTTCCAGGGCCGGCTCGAAGGCGCGGTCGGGCTGCCAGTGCTCGGCGATTTCGTCGAGATCGCGGAACAGACCGCAGCCCAGCCCGGCCAGGTAGGCCGCGCCCAGGGCGGTGGTCTCGGTGACGCGGGGCCGGTCCACCCGCACCCCGAGCACGTCGGCCAGGGTCTGGCCCAGCCAGTTGTTGACCACCATGCCGCCGTCCACCCGCAGCGTGGTGGGCCGCTGGGCGCAGTCGGCGGCCATCGCCTCAAGCAAATCGCGGGACTGGTAGCAGACCGCCTCGAGACCGGCGGTAACCACTTCGGCGATGCCAGTGTCGCGGGTCAGCCCGAGCAGCGCCCCGCGCGCGTGCGGGTCCCACCAGGGCGCGCCCAGGCCGGTAAAGGCCGGCACCAGATAGACGCCGCCGGCGGAACCGACGCGGCGGGCCAGGGCCTCGGTTTCGCTGGCGTGGGTAATCAGATTGAGGCCGTCGCGCAGCCACTGGATCGCCGCGCCGGCGACAAAGATGGAGCCCTCCAGCGCGTAGGTGGTCTCGCCGTTCAACCGGTAGGCCACGGTGGTCAGCAGACGGTTGTCGGAGTGCACCGCCGCCCCGGTGTTCATCACCATGAAGCAGCCGGTGCCATAGGTGCTTTTCACCATGCCCGGCTGGAAACAGGCCTGGCCCACCAGCGCCGCCTGCTGATCGCCGGCGATGCCGGTCACCGGCACCGCCGCGCCCAGCACCCGGGGGTCGGTGCGGCCGAACTCACCGGCACTGTCACGCACCTCCGGCAGCAGCGACGCGGGAACGTCAAACAACTGGAGCAGCTCGTCATCCCACTGCTGCCTGTGGATATTGAACAGCAGAGTACGCGACGCATTGGTGGCATCGGTGGCGTGCACCCGGCCGTCGGTGAGCTTCCACAACAGCCAGCAATCGATGGTGCCGAACGCCAGCTCACCGGCCTCTGCCCGGCGGCGGGCGCCCTCCACGTTTTCCAGCAACCAGGCCAGCTTGGTGGCCGAAAAGTACGGATCCAGCAGCAAACCGCTGCGCTCGCGCACCAGCTCCTCGTGGCCCTCCTGCTTGAGCCGCTGGCAGTAATCCGCGGTGCGCCGGTCCTGCCAGACGATAGCCCGCGCCACCGGTTCGCCGGTGGCACGGTCCCAGAGCACGGTGGTCTCACGCTGGTTGGTGATGCCGATGGCGGCCAGTTGATCCGCTTCCACCTGGGCATTGCGCAGCGCCTGACGGCACAGCGCCAGGCAGTCGTTCCAGATTTCCTGGGCGTCATGCTCGACCCAGCCGTCGCGGGGGAAATGCTGGCGGAATTCCTTCTGCGCCTGCCCCACCGCGACCCCGTCCTGGCCGAACACAATGGCGCGGGAACTGGTGGTGCCCTGGTCGATTGCGAGAATGAAAGCGGACATAACCAAACCTGAAATCAGTTGATAGTTGACGGTTGATAGTTGACAGCTAAAACACTGATCAGAGGGCAGCGTGCGAACCTTCGAGTCTGGCTCCGCTTTTCGCTATCAACTGTCCACTATCAACTGTCAACTTTTCTATATTTTCTTTTGCCGTCCAAGGACGTGTTGGCGGCGTTGTTCGCGGGGCAGGATAACCCGGAAGCGGGCGCCGCCCCAGTCGCTCTCCGCCACGGCCACGTCGCCGCCGTGCCAGTCGACGATGCGCTTGACGATGGACAGCCCCAGGCCGTAGCCGCCGCTGGCGCGATGGCGGCTCTTATCGAGCCGCGCGAACGGCTTGAAAACCCGTTCGCGCTGGTGCTCGGCGATGCCGGCGCCGTCGTCGTCCACATCCAGCACCAGGTTGCCGTCCTGTTCGGTCACCGTCATCCGCACCCGGGTTTTCGCGTACCGCAGGGCGTTGGTGACCAGATTCTGCAGAATCCGGTGCAGGTAGCGCGGGTCCCCTTCCACGGTCAGATCGCGGGAACCGCGCGCGTCGATCAGGATATCACCGCGGATGTCCTCCAGCTCGCCGATCAGCTGATCGCACACTTCCAGCAGGAACACCGGCTGGAACTCGATGTTGGGGGTGCCCTCCTCCAGCCGCGCGTAGGTGAGAATCTCGTCGATCAACTCATCCAGTTGCTCGATGTCCCGGTCCAGGGCGTTGAGCTTTTCGCGGCGCTCGTCGGCGGATTCACAGTCGGCCAGCATTTCCAGCCCGAAGCGCAACCGCGCCACCGGCGTGCGCAGCTCGTGGGACACGGCCCGGGTCATTTCCCGCTGCGCCTCGATAAGGCGGCGGATGTGCGCGGTCATGCCGTTGAAGGTGGCCGCCACCTGGCCGATCGGGTCGTTGCCGGGAATGTCCGCGTAGGCGCCCAGGTCGCCGCTGCCCAGCCGCTTCACCGCCCGGTCCAGGCGCCGCAGGCGGGTCTGCAGCGGGCGCACCTGCAGGTAGGTGGACAACGCCACCAGCAGCAGGGCCACCACGCCGGCGATCACCAGCAATTCCCAGGGAAACTGATCGAACAGGTGCAGCGGGCCCATCACCAGAATGCGTTCGCCCCCCGGTACCGGCACCAGCACCCGCACCCCGGCATCACGCCGGGTGCTGTCGGTGAGGGTAAACACCACCTCATCGCGCTCCAGGCGGCGCTGCTGTTCCACGTCCAGGTTCAGTTCGGTGCGCGGCGACAGCGTCAGGGGGTAACCGAAGTACTGATTCAGATCGGCCAGGGCGCGGTCCTGTTGGTTGGCCGGCCGGGCGCGCAGGTAGTCGAGCACCAGCATGGCGGTGGCACGGGCCTGTTGTTCGGAAAGGCGCGCCATGACGGCGCGTATATAAAGCGGGTCGCCGGGGACCGCGAACAGAATCTCCACCCGTTCGCTGTCCGGGTTGCCGCGCAACACCACCCGGCCTTCCTGCAGATGCAGCCCGTCGCGGTAGGACAGTCCCAGTTCGCCCGCCTTGCGCAGCGTCACCGGGGCACCGAACATGCGGCTCAGCGAGCGCGACCAGGCCTGGCGTTCCGCGTCGCCGGCCCGCTCCCGGTAGCCTTCCGCCATGAGATAGAAAGTGCCGCGGGCCATGCGCTCACGGTACAGCTGGGAACGGTAGTCGTTGACCAGTTCCACGCCGGCGTAGGTGAGCGCGCCGATGATCAGCAGCGCCACCAGAATGCCGCCGTAGATTCGAACGAAGATACTGTTCAAGTCACACCTGCCGGCGCGGGCGGGCTACAGCGCCCGCCCCCGTCATCCGCCGCTCATTTCCTTAACGAACAGATAGCCCTTGGAGCGTACCGTCTTGATCCGCTTGGGGTTTTCCGGATCGTCGCCGACCTTGGGGCGAATGCGGGAAATGCGCACATCGATGGAGCGATCCTGGCCGTCGTACTGTATCCCGCGCAGCTTCTCGAAGATGGTCTCGCGGGACAGCACGGTGCCGGCGTTGGAGGCCAGCAGCCAAAGCAGGTCGTATTCGGCGCTGGTCAGGTCCACCGACTTGCCGCGCAGGCTCACCTCCCGGGCGGAGTTGTCGATCACCAGGGCGCCGAATTCCAGCCGCGACGGCGAGCTGTCGCGCTCGCTGTCGGTTTCCACCCGCCGCAGCAGGGCGCGGATGCGGGCCAGCAGGACGCGCGGTTTGACCGGTTTGGCGACATAGTCATCGGCGCCCATTTCCAGGCCCAGTACCTGATCCATGTCATCGGTGCGTGCGGTCAACATAAGGATCGGGTTCTTGAAGGTGGCGCGCACCTCCCGGCAGACGGTGAGGCCGTCGGCGCCCGGAAGCATCAGATCAAGAACCACCAGATCCGGCTGTTCGGAACGGATACGACGAATGGCTTCCTCGCCGTCGCTTACCACGCTGACGTCGAGGCCGTTGGATTGAAGATATTCACAAGTGAGATCGGCGAGACGCTCATCGTCTTCCACGATCATGATGGTCGGCGGGTTATCCTGCACGCTTGTCATTCCCGTCGTTATCCTTATCGATTCATTATTGTTGCGGCGCAGCCGCCAACTCTTTTATACGCATACCCGTGCGGTTGAGCAACCGGAATGACCCCGGCGCGGGCGGCACAATATATAGTGGTGGCAACCCGGCCGCCACCCCATGCCCGGGCGGCCCCGTTTTTGCCCACACCGCTGCACAGGCCACGCACAGTTTATCCACAGGATTTCCCCAACCGGAACGCTTGCAAAAGCGGGAACCCATCTATAACTTGTACTGTTATCGGTCACCGACCCCAACATATTGGGTTTTGTAAAAGTTTTCCGGTTCAGCAGGCCTACGTCTTTCCGCCCCCCGGAAAATGCCGCCGGATCAGCCGCTTACGGGTTCCGGCCCGAATTATGCAGTCCTGAAGTCGCCGACAGTCCGGCCACCGGCGCGCGTCGCGAACACAACATATGGTGTTTTCGACTCGCCCACCCACCACGGGCGCCGGACCGGCGGTTTCCGACCTACGGTCACAACGGTTTTTACAATCAGAATAGTCAGCACAGAGACAACGGAGAGGGCATCATGCACACGGATATGAATCGCGATCAGTCCCACGCGGGCGCGCACGGCGGCGAAGTCAGCGCCGAACAGGACGTCACCGCCACCGCCCCCGGCCAGCTGCGCGTCATCAAGCGCAACGGCAAGGTGGTTTCCTACGATGACGACAAGATCACCGTCGCCATCACCAAGGCGTTCCTGGCCGTGGAAGGCGGCACCGCGGCGGCCAGCTCGCGCATCCACGACACCGTCGATCGCCTCACCGAGCAGGTCAGCGCCACCTTCAAGCGCCGCATGCCCTCCGGCGGCACCATCCATATCGAGGAAATCCAGGACCAGGTGGAACTGGCGCTGATGCGTAACGGCGAGCACAAAGTGGCCCGCGACTACGTGCTCTACCGCGACCAGCAGGCGCGCAAACGCGCCGAGCGGGCCCGCGACCTGCCCGAGCCCAAGCACAAGGTCGACATGAACGTGACCATGGAAGACGGCAGCCGCGCGCCGCTCGACATGGCGCGCCTGGAATACCTGATCCACGAGGCCTGCAGCGGTCTCGAAGAGGTCTACCCGGACAAGATCATCGCCGAGACCGTCAAGAACCTGTACGACGGTGTGTCCATCAAGGACGTCAACACCTCCATGGTGATGACCGCGCGCACCATGATCGAGATGGAGCCCAACTACTCCCAGGTCACCGCCCGGCTGCTGATGGACAAAATCCGCGCCGAGGCCCTGCAGTACCTGGGCGTGGGCGAGCGCGCCAGCCAGCAGGAGATGGAAGACCTCTACGCCAAGGCGCTGGCCGCCTACATTGAGAAAGGCATCGAATACGAGCTGCTCAGCCCGCAGCTGGCCGAGTTCGACCTGAACAAGCTGGGCGCCGCCATCGACGGCAAGCGCGATCTGCAGTTCTCCTACCTGGGCCTGCAGACCCTCTACGACCGCTACTTCATCCACCACAATGAAACCCGCATCGAGCTGCCGCAGT
>DGNT01000104.1:0-21747 GCA_002389055.1 Alcanivorax sp. UBA4485 | reverse complement strand
GGACCCCGGTGCGCGCGCTGGGTGCCTACATCAAAGGCACCAACGGCAAATCCCAGGGCGTGGTGCCGTTTTTGAAAGTGGTCAACGACACCGCCGTGGCGGTCAACCAGGGCGGCAAGCGCAAGGGCGCGGTCTGTGCCTACCTGGAAACCTGGCACATGGACATTGAAGAGTTCATCGAGCTGCGCAAGAACACCGGCGACGACCGCCGCCGCACCCACGACATGAACTCCGCCAACTGGATCCCCGACCTGTTCATGAAGCGGGTGATCAACGAGCAGGACTGGACCCTGTTCAGCCCCAACGACGTACCGGACCTGCACGACCTGTACGGCGAAGCCTTCGAGAAGCGCTACGAAGAATACGAAGCGATGACCCGCGACGGCCGCATGAAGCTCTACAAGCGTCTGCCGGCCATCAACCTGTGGCGCAAGATGCTCTCCATGCTGTTCGAAACAGGCCACCCCTGGTTCACCTTCAAGGATCCGTGCAACCTGCGCAGCCCGCAGCAGCACGTGGGCGTGGTGCACTCGTCCAACCTGTGCACCGAGATCACCCTCAACACCAACAAAGAAGAGATCGCGGTGTGCAACCTGGGTTCGGTGAACCTGGCCCAGCACGTCGGCGACAACGGCCTCGACCGCGACAAGCTGGCGAGCACCGTGAAAACCGCCGTGCGCATGCTCGACAACGTGATCGACATCAACTACTACAGCGTGCCCCAGGCGGAGCGCTCCAACATGAAGCACCGCCCGGTGGGTCTGGGCATCATGGGCTTTCAGGACGCGCTCTATAAGCAGGGCTTCAGCTACGCCTCCAACGACGCGGTGTCGTTCGCCGACCAGTCCATGGAAGCGGTCAGCTACTACGCCATCGAAGCCTCCGCGCAACTGGCCGAGGAACGCGGTGCCTACCAGAGCTTCGACGGTTCCCTGTGGAGCCAGGGCGTGCTGCCGATCGATTCCATCGACATCCTGGTCAAGCAGCGCGGCGAGGAATACTGCAAGGTCGACCGCAGCCAGACCCTCGACTGGGACCGGGTGCGCGACATGGCGCGCAAAGGCATGCGCAACTCCAACGTGATGGCGATCGCGCCGACGGCCACCATCGCCAACATCACCGGCGTGTCGCAGTCCATCGAGCCCACGTATCAGAACCTGTACGTGAAATCGAACCTGTCCGGTGAGTTCACCGTGGTCAACCCGTTCCTGGTCAACGCGCTCAAGGAGCGCGGTCTGTGGGACAACGTGATGGTCAACGATCTCAAGTACTACGACGGCTCCGTGCTGCCCATCGAGCGGGTGCCGGACGATCTCAAGGAAGAGTTCCGCACCGCCTTCGAGATCGAGCCGCGCTGGCTGGTGGAAGCCGCCAGCCGCCGCCAGAAGTGGATCGACCAGGCCCAGTCGCTGAACCTCTATATCGCCGAGGCCAACGGCAAAAAGCTGGACGTGACCTACAAGATGGCCTGGCTGCTGGGTCTGAAGACCACCTATTACCTGCGCGCCATCGGCGCCACCCAGACCGAGAAGTCCACGGTCAACGACAACAAGCTCAACCGGGTCTCTTCCGGTGGCGGCGACGCGGCACCCGCCTCCGCCGCCGCCCCGTCCGAGGCCGATTTCAGCCAGCCCGCGGACGTACCGCAGGCCTGCTCCCTGGACGACCCGGATTGCGAGGCGTGCCAGTAACGGATCGGTCAGCGCCGGGCGGCAGCGGTTGCCGCCCGGCCCACAGAATGCACCATCGGTGACGCCCGAGCGTCACCCGAAAGAATGGAGAAAGAACCATGCTGAGCTGGGACGAATTTCATGCGCCAGAAACGCCCAACCACAAGCAGCCCGGCGGGCGGACAGCGCCGCCGCAATCTCAACCGGTATCTGAGGAAGCGGCACCTGCACCTCAAGCACCGGCAGCGGGAAGTGGAACGGATGCGGGAAATGAAACCGCACACCCCGGACACGACGAACTGCGAGGAGAATCCTCACGGGAGCGAGCGCTGAGCGACGCGGTGCTGCGTGCCCAGCAGGCGGTGGCGGAAATGGACACCGCCGAAGGCATCGCCGAGCTGGAAGGCGCCGCCGGCCGTGTCGAGGTGGACGACAAGCGCATGATCAACTGCCGCGCCGACCTCAACCAGCTGGTGCCCTTCAAGTACGACTGGGCCTGGCAGAAATACCTGGACGGCTGCGCCAACCACTGGATGCCCCAGGAAATCAACATGAACGCCGATCTGGCGCTGTGGAAGAAGGAAGGCGGCCTCACCGAAGACGAGCGCCGCATCGTCAAGCGTAACCTGGGCTTCTTCTCCACCGCCGATTCCCTGGTGGCGAACAACCTGGTGCTGGCCATCTACCGGCTGATCACCAATCCGGAGTGCCGCCAGTACATCCTGCGCCAGTCCTTCGAGGAAGCGATCCACACCCACGCCTACCAGTACTGCATCGAGTCACTGGGCATGGACGAAGGCGAGATCTTCAACATGTACCGGGAAATCCCCTCGGTGGCCAAGAAGGCGCAATGGGGCGTCGACTACACCCGTGAGATTTCCGATCCGCAGTTCACCACCGGCACCGCGGAAACCGACAAGGCGCTGCTTAAGAACCTGATCGCGTTCTACTGCGTGCTGGAAGGCATCTTCTTCTACTGTGGCTTCACCCAGATCCTGTCCATGGGCCGCCGCAACAAGATGACCGGCGTCGCCGAGCAGTTCCAGTACATCCTGCGCGACGAGTCCATGCACGTGAACTTCGGCGTCGACGTGATCAACCAGATCAAACTGGAAAACCCGCACCTGTGGGACCAGGAAATGCGCGATCAGGCCACGCTGATGATCCTGGAAGGCACCGAGCTGGAAATCCAGTACGCCCGCGACACCATGCCGCGCGGCGTGCTCGGCATGAACGCGGCGATGATGGAAGAGTACCTGCAGTTCATCGCCAACCGCCGCCTCACCCAGCTGGGCCTGCCCGAGCAGTTCAAGGGCGTCACCAACCCGTTCCCCTGGATGAGCGAAATCATGGACCTGCGCAAGGAGAAGAACTTCTTCGAAACCCGGGTCACCGAGTATCAGGTCGGCGGCGCGCTGAGCTGGGACTGATCCAAAACCTGTGGCAGCGAGCCTGGTGGGAGCGAGCCTGCTCGCGAAAGGCAAGCGAAGCTTGCCGGCGGGATACCAGAGGCCTGTCTGAACAGCCTCAATAGAGGTCTCTGGAATCCTGCCGGGGCTGCGCCCCTTTCGCGGGCGGGGCCCGCTCCCACAGCGGGTTCCGATTGTCTCCTCCGCCACCCTTTGGCACCATTAGGGCACTCAAGCCGGAGGCGTCCATGAGCGACCACCAAGACTACGACGATTTCGACGACTACAAGCAGGAAGCCCAGGAGCTCCTCAGCACCATTGAGCAGGTCGAGGAAACCCTCTCGGTGATGACCACCGTGGTCAGCCAGCTCAAGGAGCAGGTCGCCACGCACCTCGACGGCGACGACACCGTGGAAATGAGCGCCGAGGAATTCCTCGAGCAGTGCGAGAACGCCGAAGGCACCTGGCACTGACCCCGAATCGACTCTCCCAATCCCAAGCATCAGCATTGACCATACCCCCCTGCCCCACCCGCGCGTTATAGTGTCCCGCACAGTGATGGCGCGTTCCCGGCGCCGGAAGGAGAAGGTTGAATGAAAGCTTCGGATTTGTTCGTTCGCGCCCTGGAAGCCGAGGGCGTGGAATACGTCTTCGCCATCCCCGGCGAGGAAAACCTGGACCTGCTGGAAGCCCTGCGTGGCTCCCGCACGATCAAGCTGGTGGTGACCCGTCACGAACAGGGCGCCGGCTTCATGGCCGCCACCTACGGCCGCCTCACCGGCAAGGCCGGGGTCTGTCTGTCGACCCTGGGCCCGGGCGCCACCAACCTGGTGACCGCCGCCGCCTACGCCCAATTGGGCGCCATGCCGATCGTTATGATCACCGGCCAGAAGCCGATCAAATCCAGTAAGCAGGGCCAGTTCCAGATCATCGACGTGGTCGATATGATGCGCCCGCTCACCAAGTTCACCAAGACCGTGGTCAGCGGCGACACCATCCCGGCGCGCATCCGCGAAGCCTTCCGCCTGGCCCAGGAGGAGCGCCCCGGCGCCACTCACCTGGAGCTGCCCGAGGACATCGCCCGCGAGCACTCCTCCATGCCGGTACTGGAGCCCAGCCTGACACGCCGGCCGATCGCCGAGGACAAGGCCATCTGCCGCGGCGTGGAAGCGATCCGCAACGCCCGCAAGCCGCTGATCGTGGTGGGCGCCGGCGCCAACCGCAAGCTCACCAGCAAGATGCTGCGCCAGTTCATCGAGAAGCTGGGCATCCCGGCGATCACCACGCAGATGGGCAAGGGCGTGGTGGATGAAACCGGCCCCCACTTCCTGGGCAACACCGCGCTCTCCGACGGCGACTTCGTGCACCGCGCCATCGGCGCCGCCGACCTGATCATCAACGTCGGCCACGACGTGGTGGAGAAGCCGCCGTTCTTCATGCAGCCCGGCGGCGCCACCGTGGTGCACGTGAACTTCAACTCCGCCCAGGTGGACCCGGTCTACTTTCCGCAGATCGAAGTGGTGGGCGACATCGCCAACAGCCTGTGGCAGCTCAAGGAGCGCCTGGAACCCCAGGAGCACTGGAGCTTCGCCGACTTCCACCGGGTCCGCGACGCGCTCCAGGCGCACATCGCCGAAGGCGAGCGCGACGACCGCTTCCCGATCCTGCCGCCGCGCCTGGTGCGCGAGATCCGCAAGGTGATGCCCGACGACGGCACCATCGCGCTGGATAACGGCATGTACAAGATCTGGTTCGCGCGCAACTACCCGGCCACGCACCCCAACACGGTGCTGCTGGATAACGCCCTGGCCAGCATGGGCGCCGGCCTGCCGTCGGCGATGGCCGCCAAGATGGTGCACCCGGACCGCCGGGTGATGGCGGTGTGCGGCGACGGCGGCTTTATGATGAACTCCCAGGAGCTGGAAACCGCCGTGCGCCTGCGCCTGGACCTGGTGGTGCTGATCCTGCGCGACGACGGCTACGGCATGATCAAGTGGAAGCAGAAGCAAATGGACTTCCATGACTTCGGCCTGGACTTCCAGAACCCGGACTTCGTCGCCTACGCCAAAGCCTATGGCGCCCAGGGCCACCGCGTGGAAAGCACCGAGGGCCTCGGCCCGCTGGTGGAACAATGCTACGCCGCCGGCGGAGTCCACGTGATCGATCTGCAGATTGATTACAGCGACAACGACCGGGTGCTGAACCAGGAAATCCGCGAGCTCAGCCGCAAGGTCTAACACCACCAGGCGCCTTCCGACGAGCGGTATTCCGCTCGTCGGAAAACGCTCCCCGTACTCCCGACATCGGTGCTAATCTGCCGCTCCCCACTCGATTCGCGCAGGGAGCGCCAGCATGTCATCCACCTCTTTGTTCAATGTTCTGCCCTCGGTGCTGAGCGCCGTTCTCTCCACCGGCACGGCCGCCGCACCGGCCACCGATCCCGCCGTCACCAGCGGCGACTGGTATCGCCCGGCGGTGGACGTGAACGCCCAGGTCCAGCTGCAGGGCACCCCCAACATCAGCTATGACGTGGAACTCTACGTCCTGGATCTGTTCGACACCGACAGCGCCGTGATCGACGCCCTGCACGCCGACGGTCGCAAGATGATCTGCTACTTCTCGGCGGGCACCTTCGAAAACTGGCGCGACGACGCCGGCCGCTTCACCGCCGCCGACAAGGGCCGCCGCCTGGGCAACTGGCCCGGCGAGCGCTGGCTGGACGTGCGCTCACAGAACGTGCGCGCGATCATGGCCGACCGCCTCGACCTGGCGGTGCAGCGCGGCTGCGACGGCGTCGACCCGGACAACGTGGACGGCTATTCCAACCGCACCGGCCTGCCGCTCACCTACCAGGACCAGATCGACTACAACACCTGGCTGGCGGATCAGGCGCACCAGCGCGGCCTGGCGATTTCATTGAAGAACGATCTCGGCCAGATCGACGACCTGGTGGCGCACTTCGATTTCGCCATCAACGAATCCTGCCATGAGTGGGACGAGTGCGAATTGCTGATGCCGTTTATCCAGGCCGGCAAGCCGGTGGTGCACATCAATTACCTGTACGCCGACGACCCGGTCGGCCGCGCCGAGCTGTGCCTGTACACCCAAAGCCTGGGCTTCAACACCCTGACCCTGCCGCAACTGCTCGACGGCAGTTTCCGCCACAGCTGTAATCCGTAATCCCCACCGGGGCGGGCACGACATAAAACCGACCCGCCCCGGTAACATCGCTTTCATCGCTCCTTGCTTAGCTGGGGAGTGTCGGCCAAGGCCGCCTCCCCAACCATTGCTAATAAAAGGTCGGACGATGGACACCAGCGCCCTGCGAAAACTCACCACCGCCTGTCTGGCGGCCCTTGCCCTTTCTGCCTGCGGCGGCGACGACGACAACGACCCGGCACCGGCGGAAGCCGGTTTCCAGCTGCAATTGCTGCACTTCGCCGACATGGACGGCGCCACCGGCGCGCTGCAGAACGTGGCGCCGTTCTCCGCGGTGCTTGAGGCCCTGCGCGCGGAATACCCGGACAACACCCTGGTGCTCAGCTCCGGCGACAACTACATCCCGGGCCCGCGCTACTTCGCCGCCGCCGACCCGGCCATGGACGGCGTGCCCGGCATCGCCGTGGCCGGCAACGGCCGCGCCGACATCGCCATGCTCAACGCCATGGGCCTGCAAGGCGCCGCCGTCGGCAACCACGACCTGGACGGCGGCACCGCCGAATTCGCTGGCATCCTGGGCGCCGAGGGCAACTACCCCGGCGCCCGCTTCCCGTACCTGAGCGCCAACCTGGACTTCACCACCGACGCCAGCCTGGCCGGCCTGGTGGAAAGCGACGGCCAGAGCCTGGCGGCCATGCCCAACGGCCTGTCCGGCTACGGCACGGTGGAAGTGGGCGGCGAAACCCTGGGCGTGATCGGCGCCTCCACGCCGTCGCTGGGCAACATCACCAGCACCGGCGATATCACCATCAACCCGCCCAGCGGCGGCAACCAGGCGCTGGCCGAGGTACTGCAGCCGAAGGTCGACGCACTGCGCGACCAGGGCATCGACAAGATCATCATGCTCGCCCACATGCAGACCCTCAGCGTGGAAAAAGAGCTGGCCACCTTGCTGGAAGGCGTCGACATCATCGTCGCCGGCGGCTCCAACACCCTGCTCGCCGACGGCAACGACCGCCTGCGCGACGGTGACAGCGCCGCCGATGACTACCCGCTCGCCTTCACCTCCGCCGCCGACGAGCCGGTGCTGGTGGTCAACACCGACGGCGACTACAAATACCTGGGCCGCCTGGTGGTGCGCTTCGACGACAACGGCGTGCTGCGCACCGACAGCCTGGACGACACCGTCAACGGCGCCTACGTCACCGACCAGACCATGGCCGACGCCCTGGAAGGCACCCCCAACAGCGATGTCACCACCATTGTCACCGCCCTGGAGCAGGTGCTCGCTGCCCGCGACGGCAACATCCTGGGGCGCACCGCCGTCTATCTGGACGGCCGCCGCAACCAGGTCCGCACCCAGGAAACCAACCTCGGCAACCTGACCTCCGACGCCAACCTGTGGCTGGCCCGCCAGTACGACCCGAGCGTGCAGGTATCGATCAAGAACGGCGGCGGCATCCGCGACGACATCGGCTACTTCGTGATTCCGCCGGGCTCCACCTCCGAGGACGACCTGGAATTCTTCCCGCCGGCGGCCAACCAAAGCGCCGGCAAAGCCGAAGGCGACATCTCCCAGTTCGACCTGGAAGGCTCCCTGCGCTTCAACAACACCCTCACCATCGGCGACGTCACCGCCGCCGAGCTGCATCAGCTGCTCGAGCACGCGGTCGCCAAGGTCGAGGGCGTGGCCGGCCAGTTCCCGCAGGTGGCGGGCCTGCGCTTCAGCTTCGACCCGACCCGGCCGGGCCTGCGCAGCACCGCCAACGGCGACGACATCAACCAGGCCGGCGAGCGGGTGCGCAGCCTGGCGCTGGTGGACGACAACGGCGCGGTGCTCGACACCCTGGTGCAAAACGGCGCCGTGGTCGGCGACGCCAACCGGGTGGTCCGTCTGGTGACGCTGGGCTTCCTGGCCACCGAAGGCGGCAGCGGCCTGGGCGGCGACGGCTACCCGTTCGACTTCCCGCTGGAAAACCGCCTCGACCTGGACGCCGAAGCGATCCCCGGCGGCGCCAGCAACCTGGCCACCTTCGCCGACCCGGGCAGCGAACAGGACGCCCTGGCCGAATACCTGCTCGAGCAGTTCGGTGAGAGCACGCCCTTCAACCAGGCGGAAACCGACGCCGACCAGGACCTGCGCATTCAGAACCTGAGCCGCCGCACCGACACCGTCCTGCCCTGACACCGCGCCATGTATTAGAGTATCCCCGTGGACGACAGGCAGGGGGTACAACAGCATGACCGGAGCATTAACCCAGGTAGTGGTCCTGCTGGCCGCCGCGGTGCTGGCCGTGGTGGTGTTCCGGCGGCTGCATCTGCCGCCGATTCTCGCCTACCTGAGCGCCGGGGTACTCGCCGGCCCCGGCGGCCTGGGCTGGGTCGGCGACACCGAGGGCATGTTGCACCTGGCGGAATTCGGCATTGTCTTCCTGCTGTTTTCCCTGGGGCTGGAATTCTCGATTCCCAAAGTACTGGCGCTGCGTCGCGTGGTGTTCGGCGCCGGCCCGCTGCAGGTGCTGCTTACCGGCGTGCCGGTGGCCGCACTGATGTGGCTGCTCGGTTTCACCCCGGCGGTGGCGCTGATCGCCGGCGGCGCCTTCGCGCTTTCCTCCACCGCCATCGTGATCCGGGATCTGATTACCCGCGGCGCGGTCAATACCGGCTACGGCCGCGCCACCACCGGGGTGCTGCTGTTCCAGGATCTGGCGGCGGTGATCATGCTGGTGCTGCTGCCGGTGCTCGCCAACCCGGAAAGCGGCCACCCCGGCCTGGCCGCGGTGACCACCCTGGGCAAGGCGCTGGCGCTGTTCATCGGCATCTATGTGATCGGCAAGTGGGTACTGCCCCGCGCCCTGGAGGAAACCGGTCGGGCGCGTTCCGACGAAGTGTTCGTGATGACCGCCCTGCTGCTAGCCCTGCTGGCCGCCTGGGTAACCCACGCCCTGGGCCTGTCCATGGCGCTGGGCGCCTTCCTGGCCGGCATGATGCTGGGCGAAAGCCACTTCCGCCACCAGATCGAGGCGGACATCCGCCCGTTCCGAGATCTGCTACTGGGTTTGTTTTTCATGGGCGTGGGCATGCTGGTGTCGCCGGCGCTGTTCGCCACCCACTGGCATTGGATCCTGCTCGGCGCCGCGCTGCTGATGCTGTTCAAGCTGGCCCTGATCACCCTGCTGCTGCGCTGGCTGGGCGAGCGCACCGAAACCGCGCTGCGCAGCGGCATCCTGCTGGCCCAGGGCGGCGAGTTCGGCTTCGTGCTGGTGGCCCTGGCGGTCAGCCACGGGCTGATGGACAACGAACAGGCCGGCGTGCTGGTGTCGATCACCGTGCTCACCATGGCGGTGACCCCGGCGCTGCTGGACAACAGCGGCACGCTCACCCGCCGGTTGCTGCGGCAATGGGAACAGGAACCGGATACCCCGGCGGTGGACGAGGCCACCACCGGCCATGTGCTGCTGTGCGGCTACGGCCGCGTGGGGCAGAACCTGATGCGCTACCTGACCCGCTTCCACCACCAGGCGGTGGCCATCGACACCGACCTGGTGCGCATCCAGGAAGCCAGCCAGGCCGGCGAGTGGATTATCTTCGGCGACGCCACCCGCAAGGAAATTCTGGAACGGGCCGGCATCCATCGCGCCAGCCTGCTGGTGATCACCTTTGACGACGCCCGCCAGGCGGAGCGCATCCTGCACACCGTCCACCAGCTCTGCCCGGACCTGCGCGTGCTGGTGCGCACCCGCGACGACACCCACCTGGACGAACTGATCCAGGCCGGCGCCGCCGAGGTGGTGCCGGAGGTGCTGGAAGCGTCGCTGATGCTGGTGGCCCACGCCCTGATGATGCTCGACACGCCGTTCGGCAAGGTGCTGGCGATGCTGCGCCAGAGCCGCCGCGAGCGCTACAAGCTGCTGCGCGGCTATTACCATGGCGAATCCCTGCCCACCGCCGACAGCGCCGGCAACCCTTACCGGCTGCTGCACGCGGTGACCCTGAACGGGCGCGCCGCCTGCCTTGGCAAGCGCATCGGCGATTTGGGGCTCAACGAGAGCAAGGTGGAAGTGCAGACCCTGCGGCGCGCTGACCGCACCATCGACCACCCGGCCGCGGACGAGGTGCTGCAGGACGGCGACATCCTGATTCTCTACGGCCCGCTGGAGGCGGTGGAAGCCGCCGAGGAGAAGCTGCTCGGCGGCTAAAGAAATCACTGTGGGAGCAGGCCCTGCCCGCGAAAGGCAAGCTTTGCTTGCCGGCAGGATCCCAGAGGCCTCTCAAGCGGCGCCCTGGAAACAGGTCTCTGGAATCCTGCCGGGGGCTCCGCCCCCTTTCGCGGGCGAGGCCCGCTCCCACAAAGCCCGCTCTTACAAGCGCCGGCGCCAGCGGGCCGGGCTTTCGCCGCTCCAGTGGCGGAAGGCGCGGGTGAAGGCGCTGTGCTCGGAGTAGCCGAGCAGCGCCGCCACCTCGGTGAGCTCCAGGCGCGGGTCACGCAGGTATTCCCGGGCCAGCCGGTAGCGGGTGCGGGCCAGCAGCGCCTGGAAGCTGTCGTCGCGCTCGCTGAGCCGCCGCTGCAGGGTGCGCACGCTGAGGTGGTTGGCCGCCGCCAGCGCCTCCAGGGTGGGGCGCCGTTCGCGCATCAGCCGCGCCAGCTGCCCTTCCAGCGGATCGACGGCTTCGCCCTGGCGGGCCAGCAGCGCTTCGGCCTGACGGTCCAGGATCGCCAGCAGGTTGGCGTCCGGTTCGCGCAACGGCAGCGCCAGATATTCCAGCGGCACCCGGATCACCGTCTCCGGCTGATTGAAGCGCACCTCGCCGCCGAAGAACCGTTCGTGGGGGCCGGTATCCGCCGGCGGCGGGTTAACGAAACAGACCCGTTCCACCAGCTGCGGCTCGCCGGTGAGATCGCGGGTGATCTGCACCACCGCGGCAATGCCGGTCTCGTCCACCAATTGCCCCGACAAACCCCGCTCCACGCCCCAGCGTACTTCCACCCGGTCACCGTGGACCTCGATGCGCGCCGGGTTCACGTCGTAAATCAGCCGGTGATAGCGCTCCATGCGCGCCAGGGCCTGGCCCAGGTTGGCACAGTTGAGCACCGCGTAGCCGAGCAGGCCGAAATGGCGCGGCGTGATGGTCCGGCCCACCGCCACGCCCAGGGCGGGGTCGCCGAGCAGGGCACTGGCGGTGGCCAGGCCCTGTTCCCAGAACCCCAGGGCGACCCGCTCCAGACCCACCGGCGAGCGCTCCACCGGCATCGGCCCGAGCAACGCCTGGGCATCGTGGCCCCGGGCCTCCAGATAGTCGTAGAGCAACTGCACATAGGTGGCCGCCACGTAATTGCTGGTGGGCGGGGTATCGTTGGCGGCGCGGGAAACGGAAGTCATGGCGTCATTTGTCAAAAAATAGGAGGGCTCTGTCAAGCCCGGGGTGCCCTACAACGCTATCTTGAACTCACTGTCGGAGCGGGCCTTGTAGGAGCGGGCCTCGCCCGCGAAAGGCAAGCGAAGCTTGCCGGCAGGATTCCAGAGGCCGTTCTAACGGGGTCACAAACAACCTCTCTGGTATCCCGCCGGCCGGCGCTGCCGGCCTTTCGCGGGCAAGGCCCGCTCCCACAACCGTATAATAATCAGAGGTTTGGACCATGAACGATCTTCTTCAGCAGTTGGATTGGCGCACCCTGGTGCTGCCGGCCATGGTGCCGATATTCGTCGCCGTGCTGATCGCCGAGGCCTGGCGCTTCCGCGGCCAGGGCCGCCTCACGCTCAAGGACTCCATGGCCAGCATGGGGCTGGGTTCGTTGTACATGGTGTTCGATACCCTGGTAACGGTAACCCTGGTGGCGCTGATTTTCTCCTGGGCCTACCAGCACCGCCTGTTCGACATCGCCATGACGCCGCTCACCGGGCTGCTGCTGTTCGTGTCCCTGGAGTTCTGCTACTACTGGTTCCACCGCGCCAGCCACCGTATCCGCTGGTTCTGGAGCGCCCATGTGGCGCACCACTCCAGCACCCTGATGAACTTCTCCACCGCCATGCGGCAAAGCGCCATCTACAGCCTCGTCGGCAACTGGCTGTTCTACGTGCCCTTGGCGTTCCTCGGCTTCGAGCCGATCTGGGTGTTCTTCATGCTCACGGTGAACCTGGCGTACCAGTACTTCATCCACACCCAGTGGGTCGGCAAGCTGCACCCGGCGATCGAGTTCGTGTTCAACACGCCCAGCCACCACCGCGCCCACCACGGCCGCAACGCGGAGTACATCGACCGCAACTACGGCGGCATTCTGATTCTCTACGACCGCCTGTTCGGCACCTTCGTGGAAGAGAAAGAGGACGTGCCGGTGGAGTACGGCATCACCCGGCCGGTGAACAGCCACAACCCGATCACCCTGACCCTGCACGAGGCCATGGACATGTTTCGGGATGCGGCCCGGCCGGGGCCGCTGAAACAGCGCCTGAAGCACTTCTGGGCACCGCCGGAATGGCGGCGCGAGGACGACCAAAAAGGTCTCTGACGAAGCCCGATTGTGGGAGCTTGCCTGCAAGCGAAAGGCCGGCGAAGCCGGCCGGCAGGATGCCAGAGACGCTTTTGATGCCGCTGTTAGAAAGCTCTCTGGCATCCTGCCGGGAGCTTCGCTCCCTTTCGCGGGCGAGGCCCGCTCCCACCGGTTAGCCGGCGGCTTTCTTCTTCTTGGCGCGCAGGCGCAGGTTGAGCATTTCCACGCCGAAACTGAACGCCATGGCGAAGTAGATGTAACCCTTGGGAATGTGGAACTCCAGGCCGTCGGCGATCAGCGCCGTGCCCACCAGCACCAGGAACGACAGCGCCAGCATTTTCAGCGTCGGGTGCTCGGTGATAAAGCGGCCGATGGCGTTGGCGAACACCATCATGAAGCCCACCGCGATCACCACCGCGATCACCATCACCTCGATGTGATCGGCCATGCCCACGGCGGTGATCACCGAGTCCAGCGAGAACACCATATCCAAGATCGCGATCTGAATCAGAATCCCCATGAAGGAGCCGCCCACCTTGGGTTTGGCCAGCTCGTGGTCCTCTTCCGCGTCCTCGATGGAATGGTGAATCTCCAGCACCGATTTCGCCAGCAGGAACAGGCCGCCCAGTATCAGCACCAGGTCGCGGCCGGAGATGCCCTGCCCCAGCACCATGAACAGATCGGCGGTGAGCTTGGTCAGCCAGGCCAGCGACGCCAGCAGGCCGAGGCGCATTACCATCGCCAGCGACAGGCCGATCAGGCGCGCCTTGGGACGCTGCTTTTCCGGCAGCCGGTCCACCAGGATGGACAGGAAGATAATGTTGTCGATGCCCAGCACGATTTCCAGGGCGGTCAGGGTGGCCAGAGCGATCCAGGCCTCCGGCATGGTGATCCATTCGAGCATGGTGAATCCCGGTCAGGTAAAACCGCCATTCGAAACCGGCGGCAGCCATCTTGCAAGCGAATTCAGTGGTACAGCGCCGAGCCCAGGCGGGCCGCCACACGGCGGTCCAGATAGGGCAGCCGCACCCGCCGCTTGCCAAGGCCACCGCCGGCGGTGTCCACTTCCAGTTCGCTCATGCGGTAACGCCGGTCGAACGGGCTGCGGGTCAGGCGGATCGCCTGAATCCGGTTGCGCGGCACCACCGCCAGCCGGCGCCACAGCCAGCCCCGGTGAAACAGCAACAGGTCCGGGGTCAGCGCCCAGCGCGTGTACCTGGCGTACAAATGGCCGTGAATCAGCGCCAGCGGCACCCCGGCCAGCGGCAGCCAGAGACCGTGCACGCCCAACCACCACAGCCCCGGCGGCAGCGTCAGCGCGGTCCAGCACCACAGCCACAGCCGTGCCAGGCGGTGGCGGGTGCGGCTGGAGAGCGACTGCCACTCTGGCACATGCTCGGTCATGCCGGGCAAGGCGCGGGCCATCAGGGCCTCGGCCTGGGCCGGGGTGCAGATCGGCGCCAACGGCCGGGCGCCGCCCTGCCCGGCCTCCGGGTCGCCGCCGCCACCGGCCTGATCGGCCTGCAAGGCAACGCGCCGGAACAACCGGTGCAACGGCGTGGCCAGCTGGTGCACCACCTGAATGCGCGGCACCCGCAGGGTCACCGACACCCGGGTGAACAGGCCGTGGCGCACACGAAGGTCGCTGCCCTGCTCGTCCAGACGGTAGCCGTAATACTTCACCAGCGCGGCGACCACGGACAATATCTTGCCCACCGCCAGCACCGCCACCAGGGTGACCAGCGCGAGCAACACCGCCACCACCAGCCCCAGCTGGTCGAGCCAGGCGACGCCGGCGTCGCGCAGTAATGGGCCCAGCAGACGCTGCAAGGTCTCCACGCTAACCACCTGCATGACGGCGCCCAGTACCGCGCCGACCCAGAGCAGATTGCGGTTGTCGATCAGCCCCAGCATCACCAGTTCGCCCGGCGGCAGGGTCAGCAAGGTAGTGCCCTCGGCCGGCTCGCCGGCGTCGTGATCGTCCGCCGGCGTTCCCCCTTTCAGGGCGTCGCGACGGGCGAACACGGTATCGCTGAGGGTGCGGGCGTCGTCCAGGGACAACACCCGGATGGTCGCTTCCGCGCCGCCACCGCTGGAGGTCTCCACCTTGACGTCGGCGACGCCCAGCAGGCGGTGCAGAAGGTTGCGCTGGGTGTCGATGTTCTCGATGCGGCGATAGTCGATCTGGCGCAGATTGCGGAAAATCAGGCCGTCGCGGATCACCAGGCCGTCGTCGGCGAAATCATAGCGGTACACCCACTGGTGCCAGAGCGCGCCCAGCGGCCCCAGCAACAGCAGCGGCAGGGCCACCCAGAACAACCCGCCGCGCTCGGCACCAAGGGCGACCGCCACGCCGATCGGGATCACCGCGCCCAGGCTGCCCACCAACTGGAACACCCAGCTGAGCGGGTGCAGGCGTTTTTCCGGAAGCGGCTGGCCACCCTCATACCGCATCGCCGTCGCCTCCGTCTTCCTGGCGCAGCAGGGTATCGCGCAATGCCAGCGCGGTGTCGTGGTCGAGGCCCGGCAGTTCGTTGCAGGTGAAGCGGCTGCCGGCGGTGTACAGCTTCAGGGTGCCGACGCCGAAGCGGCGCTGCAGCGGGCCCTGGCTAACGTCGGAATGCTGAATGCGCACCCGCGGGATAGCGATACGGTGACGCCAGAAAAGGCCCTGGCGGATCACCAGACCCTGCGAATCGAGCCGGTAGCCCAGGTGCCGGAACCAGGCGCCGGGCAGCCACCAGGCCAGGCCGAACACCAGCAGGGCCCAGCCCAGGCACGCCAGCGCCAGCAACAGGCCCGGCGTCACCGGCAACAGCGTCAGGGCGGCGCCCACCGGCGCGCCCGCCAGCACCACGGCGGTGCCCAGGGCGCGCAGACGCCACACCGGTACGGTGGCCGGGCTCACGGATTCAAGTGACATGCGGTTCCCCCTAGTGACCAACAATGGATCAGCGGGGAGGATACCGTATTCGCGCCGGGGCGAAGAATACCCGGCGTCAGTCGCGGGCTTCGTCGCGGGCCAGTTGCTCGATCAATTGGCGCACCTGCTTGCGGTGCCGGCGGCTGGTCAGACGCTTGCTGTCCCAGGTGGCGGGCACCAGCAACCGGCCTTCTTCCAGATCGCGGATCAAAAAGCGCCGCTCCACGCCGATGGGGTAATCGTCGGAGCCATAGATGGCCACCAGCTGAATGGTCAGCGACTGCAAACGCACTACGCCTTGCTCGCTTTCGGCCCGGTCATCGCGGTGCTGGTCCAGACGCAGGTTTTCGCAGCGGGCGATGCGCTCGATGACGCTGTTGAACGCACCGATATGCACGAATTCGCCGGGGCCCAGCGGGCCCTGACGGGTGCTGTCGCTGAGCGAGGGCGTGTCGCTGGTACTTTGCCGCTCGCGCTCCTCGTCGCCTTCCTGGTAGTTCTGCTCCAGCTCGGTGACGTCCTGGAAGTAGTCCCCTTTGTCGGTCTCCAGGCGTGCAACGATGTGCTGAACGAAGATCGACTCGGCGCTCATGTTACTGATCAAGCAGAGCGCGTCGACGCCTTTGTAACGGCCCCGGTTAATCACAATGCGCGGGCGCCGCTGGCGCTTGTAGCCGTTGTAGAGCAGCTGCGCATAGACCACCCACACCATCAGGGTGGCGAAGCCGATCAATACGTTCAGAACGTCCTTATTTTGCGATATCCAGTCAAACATGCGTGAACTGTACAGCCCCTCGGCGGCCCGCTTTGCGAAAAGCTGTAAAACCTTGGCGCGCAAACCCGGTATCGCCGCGGTCCATGGCGGCGATAGCGAGGGTTAGCCTTAAGGCCTGGTTCATGTGCTCGCAATAAGGGCGTAGTATCAAATCACCCAAGTACAGACACATCGCCAACTAAGGAGGTGCGCAGTGACACGGATTGGCCAGGACACCCTTAACAGCGCCAAGACCCTCGATGTCGGCGGCAAGACCTATCATTACTACGATATCAATGCCGTCGCCGATAAGGGCTGGGGTGATCTCAGCAAGCTTC
The DNA here is from genome assembly GCA_002389055.1 of Alcanivorax sp. UBA4485. Classification (GTDB taxonomy): domain Bacteria; phylum Pseudomonadota; class Gammaproteobacteria; order Pseudomonadales; family Alcanivoracaceae; genus Alloalcanivorax. Next base: position 5,004 of record DGNT01000104.1, on the reverse strand, counting down.
CCTTTTCACTCAAGGTTCTTCTGGAAAACCTGCTCCGCCACGAAGACGGTGAATCCGTCACCGTGGAGGACATCGAAGGCCTGGTCCGCTGGACCGAGAAGCGCGCTTCCGATCGCGAAATCAACTACCGCCCGGCACGGGTGCTGATGCAGGACTTCACCGGCGTGCCCGGTGTGGTCGATCTGGCCGCCATGCGCGACGCCATCGCCAAGGCCGGCGGCGACCCGCAGCGGATCAACCCGCTGGCACCGGTGGATCTGGTCATCGACCACTCGGTGATGGTGGACGAATACGGCACCCCGCAATCGTTCTCACAAAACGTGGAACGGGAATACGAGCGCAACAAGGAACGCTACCAGTTCCTGCGCTGGGGCCAGAACGCCTTCAATAATTTCCGCGTGGTACCGCCGGGCACCGGCATCTGTCACCAGGTCAACCTGGAATACCTGGGCCGCGGCGTCTGGTACAGCGACACCGAGGACGGCAAAACCTTCGCCTACCCGGACACCCTGGTGGGCACCGACTCCCACACCACCATGATCAACGGCCTGGGCGTGCTCGGCTGGGGCGTGGGCGGCATCGAAGCGGAAGCGGCCATGCTGGGCCAGCCGGTGGCGATGCTGATTCCCGAAGTGGTGGGCTTCAAGATCACCGGCAAAATGCGCGAAGGCATGACCGCCACCGACCTAGTGCTCACGGTCACCGAGATGCTGCGCTCGCGCGGCGTGGTCGGCAAATTCGTGGAGTTCTTCGGCGACGGCCTGGCCGATCTGAGCCTGGCGGACCGCGCCACCATCGGCAACATGGCACCGGAATACGGCGCCACCTGCGGCTTCTTCCCGATTGACGAGCGCACCATCGAATACCTGCAGCTGACCAACCGGCCCAAGGACGACATCGCGCTGGTGGAAGCCTACTGCAAGGCCCAGGGCCTGTGGCGCTCCAGCGACGACCCGGACCCGGAATTCAGCGACGTGCTGGAACTGGACCTGGACGATGTGGTGCCCAGCCTGGCCGGCCCGAAACGGCCCCAGGACCGCGTGCCGATGACCGAGGTGAAACGCACCATCATCGACGTGATCAGCCAGGAGCTGAAACTCAACGACGACGAAATCAGCAAGCTCGAAGGCGAAGGCGGCCAGACCGCCATAGGCAACCACGAGCCGGGCAGCGGCGTCGAAGTCACCATGGACGGCGAGACCTTCCATCTGGATCATGGCGATGTGGTGATCGCGGCGATTACCTCCTGCACCAACACCTCCAACCCCAGCGTGATGATGGCCGCCGGCCTGATGGCGCAGAAGGCGGTGGAAAAAGGCCTGAACCGCAAACCCTGGGTAAAAACCTCCCTGGCGCCGGGCTCCAAGGTGGTCACCGACTACCTGAACAAAGCCGGCCTGCAGGACCCGCTGAACCAGATCGGCTTCGACCTGGTGGGCTATGGCTGCACCACCTGCATCGGTAACTCCGGGCCGCTGCCCGACGAAATCGACAAAGCCATCGCCGAGGGCGACCTGGTGGTCGCGTCGGTGCTGTCCGGCAACCGTAACTTCGAGGGCCGCATTCACCAGAGCGTGCGCACCAACTGGCTGGCGTCACCGCCGCTGGTGGTCGCCTATGCGCTCGCCGGCACGGTCAAGATCAACCTGGAAAAAGACCCGCTCGGCAAGGATAAGGACGGCAACGATGTGTTCATGAAAGACATCTGGCCGAGCAGCAAGGAAATCCAGGACGCCGTGGTGATGGTCGACCACGACATGTTCGAGAAGCAGTACGCCAGCGTGTTCGAAGGCGACGAAACCTGGAAGAGCCTGCCGATTCCGGATTCCAAAACCTACGAGTGGAACAGCAAATCCACCTACATCCAGAACCCACCGTTCTTTGACGGCCTGACCTCCGAGCTGGACGACGTGGAGCCGGTGAAAAACGCGCGCATCCTGGCGATGCTCGGCGATTCAGTGACCACCGACCACATCTCCCCGGCCGGCGCGATCAAGGCCGACAGCCCGGCGGGCCATTACCTGCAGGGCCACGACGTGGAGCCGATCAACTTCAACTCCTACGGTTCCCGGCGCGGTAACCATGAGGTGATGATGCGCGGCACCTTCGCCAATATCCGCATCCGCAACGAGATGACGCCGGATATCGAGGGGGGCTACACCAAGCATTTCCCCGGTGGCGAGGAGATGCCGATCTACGGCGCCGCCATGCGCTACAAGAAGGACAACGTGCCCACTGTTGTGGTGGCCGGCAAGGAGTACGGTACCGGCTCCAGCCGTGACTGGGCGGCCAAGGGCACGCGTCTTCTCGGCGTGCGCGCGGTAATCGCGGAAAGCTACGAGCGTATCCACCGTTCCAACCTGATCGGCATGGGCGTGCTGCCGCTGCAGTTCCCGGAAGGCACCACGCGCAAGACGCTGAATCTCGACGGCACCGAGGAAGTGGACATTCCCAACCTGGGCAATGACCTCAAACCCAGCCAGGAGATCGAAGTGGTGTTCCGCAAGGAAGGCGGCAAGGAGCAGACGGTGAAAGCGATCAGCCGTCTGGATACCGGCGCCGAAGTCACCTACTTCAAAAACGGCGGCATTCTCCACTACGTGCTGCGTCAAATGATGACCGACTAAGAACCTGACCCCGCAAAAGAAAAAAGGGGGCGCTTCGCGCCCCCTTTTTTATCTCCGTTTCTTGTCCCCTTTTTGTTCAGGCGCAAACGATCATGCGTCTTCCGCATTTTATGCCCGGCAAATTTCTCAACGCTACTCGCATATTGTAATAATAGAACGGTTTTCCCGTTTGCAGGAACGCAATAAAAACAAAGAAACAGGAAGGAAACCGCATTATGGAACAAGCTATAAAACGCAAACCCAATGTGCACGCTTTTCTTTATATCTATCGCAATCACGCCGGAAAATTCTGGTGGTGCGCGGTGCCCTATGTGGATGCCCAGGGTCGACGCCGGCAACGGCGGCGATCGTTCCGGGACGGCCGCCTGGGCGGCAAGGCCGAAGCGCTGACGGCGGCCCGCGCCTGGCGGGACCAGGCGATCACCGACCCACGCGTGAGCGTCGCCATGGGCGATCGCCGCCCGCTGGTGCTCTACGCCGGCGACGACAGTGGCCGCATCGGTGACGGCGGCAACCCGTTCGGCCTGGTCGGCGTGACCGCCACCTTTCGGGAAAACCCTCTCGGGGGCAACTTTTCAGTCACCGCCAACCGGGGGCGCAAGAAATGGTTCTCCATGCGCCGCTATGGGGGTTACGGCGCCTTCAAGCGCGCCGTGCTGCAGCGCTGTAAGTGGGTCGGCGCGCCGGTGCCGGACGACGATGAGCTGCACCGCCGTTACCAGCAGTGGGCGCAGGACAACAAGGCCCTCCTGCACCGCCACGGCCTGGAGCCGTGACCTGATCTCGCCGGGACGGCCGAGCGCTTTCCCGGCGCGCTTTATAATGTTAATCAATTAAATAAACCCCTTATTTTGTCAGGAGTGGAAACCCGTTCCACAAGCAGCAAAATCCGCCCCACCCGCCCTGTTTTTTCTTTCCCTCTCCCTCAATCCTGCAGTTTCGATTAATTATTAACCGAAAACAGCATAAATGACGTTGTTTACATCAACTTTGTAGCCCTAAAAACCGGGAACCTGAATGACTTGACAGTCACAAAAACCGCGTACTAAAGTGAAATTGAAGTTCATTATTTGAACCAGTGATAAATTTTTAATGGCATTCTTCGATAGAGCGCCTGATACCAACAACAATAACGGATGTACCTATGGGTGCTTATGTCTTGCGTCGCCTGCTGGCGCTGATTCCCACTCTTGTGATCGCCAGCATCATCGTGTTCGGAGTGGTGCGCCTGGTACCCGGCGACGTACTCGACTTGATGCTCAGCGAGAACGCCTACTCCTCCAACGCCCCCGAAGACCGCGCCCAGCTGGAAAAAGCCCTGGGCATGGATAAGCCCCTCTATATGCAATACCTGCACTGGGCCGGCAATGCCGTGCGCGGCGACCTGGGCGAGTCCCTGTGGCGCAATACGCCGGTCACCGAGGAGATCGGCGCACGCCTGGGCGTCACCCTGGAGCTGGGCGTCCTGGCACTGCTGATCGCCCTGATCATCGCCCTGCCGGTGGGCATCTTCTCGGCGATACGACAGGAGACCCTGGGCGACAACCTGGGGCGCAGTTTCTCGATCCTGGCACTGGCGATTCCCAATTTCTGGCTGGGCACCCTGGTGGTGATCCTGCCGGCCCTGTGGTGGGGCTGGTCGCCGCCCACCGAAATGACGCCGTTCTTCGAGGACCCGATCGAAAACCTGAAAACCTTCCTGGTGCCCAGCCTGATTCTCGGCACCTCCCTGTCGGCGGTGATCATGCGCATGACCCGCACCATGATGCTGGAAGTGCTGCGCCAGGATTACATCCGCACCGCCTGGGCCAAGGGTCTGCGCGAGCGCAGCGTGGTACTGGTGCACGCGGTCAAGAACGCCATGATCCCGGTGATCACCCTGGTCGGCATCCTGGTGCCGATCCTGTTCGGTGGCACCGTGATCATCGAACAGATATTCCGCCTGCCCGGCCTCGGCCAGCTGTTGCTGGAGGCGGTCAGCACCCGCGATTACCCGATTATCACCGGCGTCTTCCTGGTCACCGGCGTGGTGGTAATGCTCGTCAATCTGATTGTGGATCTGTGCTACGGGTACCTTGACCCGAAAGTGCGGTTCGACCGGTGAAACAGGAACCTCGAAGTATGAATGCATCCGTTGAACCGGCCGCTGTCACGGCCACCCCGGCGCGGCCCGCGAAACGCCGCAAGACACTGCCCAAGCCCGTGGCGTTCTTGGCGCGCCTGTGCCGGGAACGGCCATTGGGCGCGGTGGGCGCGCTGATCTGCCTGTTACTGCTGTTCACCGGCATTTTCGCCGACCTGATCGCGCCCCAGGGCTACAACGCCATCAACCCCATCGACCGGCTTAAGCCGCCCTCGGCGGAATACTGGTTCGGCA
>DGNT01000102.1 GCA_002389055.1 Alcanivorax sp. UBA4485 | reverse complement strand
GCAGGTACTGGAACCAGGCCGGTATCGCCGCGCTCACCACGCCCCGGTAGCCGAACATCTTCCACAGGCCCTTGGCCAGAGTCAGCGGCTGGCGGTTGACGCCGTCCTGCTTGAGGAACTGCCAGGTGAAGTAGGCGCTGAAGCCGATCAGATAGGCGGTGCCGGTGAAGAAAGTGCGCTGGCGGCGCCAGTAGCCGCCGTCCACGTCCTGGTACAGGTCGAAGGCCACCGCCTTGTGCTCGGTCTCCTCAATGGAGTGCCACACCCAAAGATCACGCACCGACGGGTCCATTTTTTCCACCATGTCGCCGCGCCGCAGAATGGTGTCGGCGAGAATCGCGGTGATGTGTTCCAGGCCGGCGGTGGCGGCCAGTTGCTCTTCGGCGCTGAGGTGTTTACGTCCGCCGGCGAGCAGGCGTTGGGTGACGCCCAGGGCCTTTTCCACCAGCGCTTCATAGCCCTTGCCGGACACCAGGTCGTTGAACGCCTGGTGCTCCAGGGAATGCATCGCCTCCTGGCCGATAAAGCCGGAGATGTCCTTCTGGCGCTGCGGGTCGTCGACCCGGTCGCGGAACGTGCGCACCGCGTCCACGAAGAAGCGCTCGCCGTCCGGGAAGGTCACCGACAGCACGTTCATGAAGTGGGTCAGCACAGGGTCGTCATCGAACCAGTATTTGGTGTTCTCCAGACCCTTGAAACGGAAGTTCATGCGGCGCGGCCGGATCGGCAAACGCTGAACGGCGCGGCGGGAACGGGAAAGCAGTTTCATGGCGACTCCGGGGTTTCTGCCATTGATTGATGTCAACAACTATGGTCCAGTCGTGCCTTCCCGTCTTGTTGTGGAGGGCCAACCTGTGGTCGTTTCAGGCCGGACCTGGTTCACCCCCGGTATTCCCGGCATCTATGTGGTGCTGCTGTGCGATGTCCTCCGCGATCTGGGGCACAACCCGGCGGCGCTGTTGAAGACGTTGGGCCTTAAGCGTGAGCAACTGCTGGATTCCGAGTACCGGCTGCCCCTGGAGCAGGCCGACGCCGCCGCCGAGGCGGCGCTGGCGCTGGTCGGCGATGCCGGCCTGGGATTTCGCTACGCCCGCGCCATGCGCATCACGTTGCATGGGCCGGTGGGGCTGCTGGCGCTGTCCAGCCCCACTATGGAAGACGGCCTGGAGGCGGCGCGCCGCTATCTGGGGCTGCGCGCGCCGTTCCTGAGCGTGGAGCGGGTGCCGCTGGCCGAGCGGCGCCAGGCGCTCAGCTTCCGTACCGACTTCAGCCCCGGGCCGATACAAAGCTTTGTTATCGAGGCCATGGTGATCGGTTTCGTGTACATGCTGGAGCAACTGCTGGAAGCCAGCCCGGAGGGCGCGGAGGTGCACTTCCAGGGCGCGCCGCCGCCCCACGCCGAGGCCCTGCGCAGGGCGGTGCCGGTGCCGGTCCACTACGGCCAGGCGCGGGACGCGCTGATTGTCTCCGAAGCGTTGCTGGCGGCGCGGCCGAGGCTGGCCGACCCGCAGGCGGAAGCCCTGGCACGGGAGCAGTGCGAACTGGAATTCCGGCGCTGGCGCGCCAATCAGGAAGGGCCGTTGCCGGAACGGGTGCGCGCGCTACTGCGCGATCACGAAGCGCCGCTACCGGAGCTCGCCGACATGGCCGAGCGGCTGGCCACCTCACCGCGCACGCTCAAGCGCCACCTGCAGCAGGCGGACCTCACCTATCGGCAATTACAGGACGAAGCCCGTTACCGGCAAGCCTGCAAGCTGCTCGGGGAGCGCGGCACACGAATCAGCGAAGTCGCTTACGCACTGGGCTACAATGACGTCGCCAATTTCTCCCGCGCCTTCAAGCGCTGGAGCGGTCAAACGCCGAAGGCATACCGGGACGGGGGAATGCCCGGTTGAACGTGTTGTGCTGCAATTGTGACGTCTTTTTCGGAGTCGGGATGGCAAATCGTTTTTAATTGGAGAGGGGAAAAATACGGGGGATTCATGGAAGAACGCAATAAAGGCAATAATCTGTATCGTGCGCCCGACGCGGAAGTGGCCTCTGAGGCGGACGGCGAGGAGGCTCCGCTGTTCTATGTGGTGTCGCCGGCCAAGTTCTCGCTGCTGTTCTGGAGCACCATGGGGCTCTATGATCTCTACTGGCAGTTCAAGAACTGGTCTCGCTACAGGGAGGCCCGTGGCGTCGGCGACGTGCCGGTGCTGCGAGCGCTGCTCAGCATTTTCTATGCGCCGCCCCTGTTTCTTAGGATGAAAAAGGAAGCTCGTGGAGCGGGCGTTATCGGTGGGGTTCCGGCGCTGTTGCTCGCCGTGGTCTATGTTGTTTGCTCCCTGTTTTCCAATCTCAGCGGTCTGTCCGATGAGCCGGGCACTAAGGGGCTGGTATTGAAACTGCTTGGTCTGGCCTGCTTGCTGCCGATCTGGTGGGCGCTATTGCAATGCCAGAAACGAGTAAACGCCACGGTGGGCGATCCCTCTGGACGCGCCAACCACCGGTTGACCGAGGGCAACTGGTTCTGGATCGTCCTGGGGGTGTTGCTCTGGCTATTCTATCTCATCTCGCTGGCGACCTGGGCGGCGGCGCTGGGTGGGGTGGCCCGGGGCTAGTGTCACCCACAAAAAAGGCCGGGCGATGCCCGGCCTTGATCGATCCCGTGGGGGTTACTTCTTCTCGTAGGCGGCCACGGACTTGAGGATTTCTTCCTTGGCGGCGGCGGCGTCGGCCCAGCCGTCCACTTGCACCCATTTGCCGGCTTCCAGCTCTTTGTAGTGCTCGAAGAAGTGCTTGATCTGCGCCAGCAGCAGCTCGGGCAGGTCGGTGACTTCCTTCACGTCGTCATAGAGCTTGGTGAGCTTGGTGTGGGGCACCGCCACCAGTTTGGCGTCCTTGCCGGCTTCGTCGGTCATGTTGAGCACGCCCACCGGACGGCAGCGGATCACGGAACCGGGCACCACCGGGTAGGGGGTGACCACCAGCACGTCCAGCGGGTCGCCGTCTTCGGACAGGGTGTTGGGGATGTACCCGTAGTTGGCCGGATAGAACATGGGCGTGGCCATGAAACGGTCGACGAAGATGGCGTTGCTGTCTTTGTCGATCTCGTATTTGATCGGGTCGGCGTTGGCCGGGATCTCAATGGCGACGTAGATATCTTCGGGAACGTCTTTCCCGGCGGGTACCTTTGCAAAATCCATGGTCTGTCCTTTAAGCGATTGGGTCATCGGTCAGGGACCGTGGCGGTGCCCTGTTGAACGGGCGCGGATTATAGCAACCGCGCGCCCCGCCTGGCTAATCGCCGAAAGTCGTAGCGGACGGTGCCTCCCGGCGGCGTGGCGGGTACAATCGCCCGGCGTCAGTATGAGGAGCCCGACACCATGCATGTTCATGAAATTGCCCATCCCCTGGTGAAGCACAAGCTGGGGCTGCTGCGGCAGCAATCCTTGAGCACCCGCAGCTTCCGCCAGCTCACCGCGGAAGTGGCCAGCCTGTTGACCTACGAAGCCACCAGCGACCTGTTGCTGGAGGACTACCAGGTGGACACCTGGATGGGTTCGGTGCCGGCGCAGCGCATCAAGGGCAAGAAAGTGACCGTGGTGCCGATTCTGCGCGCCGGCATCGGCATGCTGGACGGCGTGCTGGAGCTGATTCCCAGCGCCAAGGTCAGCGTGGTGGGGCTCTACCGCAACGAAGAGACTCTGGAGCCGGTAGCCTATTTCGAGAAGCTGGCCCACGGCCTGGAGGAGCGCCTGGCGCTGGTGATCGACCCGATGCTGGCCACCGGGGGCTCCATGGTCGCCACCATCGATATGCTCAAGAAGGCCGGCTGCAGTCAGATTCGCGCCCTGGTGCTGGTGGCGGCGCCGGAGGGCATTCGCCGCGTCCACGAGGCGCACCCGGATGTGACGCTCTACACCGCGTCCGTGGACAAGGGCCTCAACGAGGACGGCTACATCGTCCCCGGCCTGGGCGACGCCGGCGACAAGATCTTCGGCACCAAATGAATATCCTGATCGGCGCCCAGATGCTGTTCGTGGCGTTCGGCGCCATGGTGCTGATGCCCTTGCTCACCGGCCTGGACCCGAGCGTGGCGCTGCTCACCGCCGGGCTCGGCACCCTGCTGTTTCAGTGGATCACGCGGCGGTCGGTGCCGGTGTTTCTGGCCTCGTCGTTCGTGTTCGTGGCGCCCATCGCCCACGGCGTCGAACAGTGGGGCATTCCCGCCACCATGGGCGCGCTGTTCTGCACTGCCGTGGTCTATGTGGTGCTGGGCGCTCTGGTGAAATGGCGCGGCCCGGGTTTTCTGCACCGGCTGATGCCGCCGGTGGTCACCGGGCCGATCATCATGGTGATCGGCCTAAGCCTGGCGCCCACCGCGGTGAACTTCGCCATGGGGCTGACCGGCAACGGCGCCGAACGGGTGTTTCCCTACGGCGAGGCCCTGCTCGTGTCGATGGCGGCGCTGCTCACCACCATGCTGGTGGCGACCCTGGCCCACGGGCTGTTCCGGCTGCTGCCGATTCTGTGCGGCGTGGTGGTGGGCTATCTGGCCGCGCTGGCCTTGGGCATGGTGGATTTCGATGCCGTGGGAAAAGCGAGCTGGCTGGCGGTGCCGGACTTCGTGGCGCCCACCTTCCACTGGCCGGCGATCCTGTTCATGGTGCCGGTGGCCCTGGCTCCGGCCATCGAGCATGTCGGCGACGTGCTGGCGATCAGCAACGTCACCGGCAAGGACTACATTAAAAAGCCCGGCCTGCATCGCACCCTGACCGGCGACGGCGTCGCCAGCATGGCCGCCGCCCTGTTCGGTGGCCCGCCCAACACCACCTATTCGGAAGTGACCGGCGCGGTGATGCTCACCAAGGTGTTCAACCCGGTGGTGATGACCTGGACCGCGGTGTTCGCCATCAGCCTGGCGTTCATCGGCAAGGTGGGGTTGCTGCTGCAGAGCATTCCCACCCCGGTGATGGGCGGCATCCTGATTCTGATGTTCGGCTCCATCGCCAGCGTCGGCATGAACACGCTGATCAAGGCTCGGGTGGATCTGCATGCCCAGCGTAATCTGGTGATCGTGGCGGTGACGTTGATCTTCGGCATCGGCGGCATGGTGATGGGCAACGGCGAATTCACCCTGCAGGGCATCAGCCTGTGCGGTCTGGTGGCGGTGATCCTGAATCAAATACTGCCCGCCGCCCCGGCCACCGCCGACGACCTCCACGAAGAACAGGAATACGTCGACGACCTGCTCGACCACGCCCGGAAAGACCGCGACTTGTAGGATCGGGCTGTGGGAGCGGGCAAGGCCCGCTCCCACAAGAACTCTCTCCCACAAGCCTGTTCCCTCGCGAGTCACAAGTCGTCTTTCTTCACCCATTGCTTGGACTGGGGCGGCTGGTAAGCGGCCATGCGGTTCAGTAGCGCGACCGGTTCGGATTCCACGATCAGCATGCCGCGGTGGTTCGGGCGCAGGAATTCCTCTTCGGTGGCGTGGTCCAGGAAGGTGCCCAGGCCGTCGTAGTAGCCGGCCACGTTGAACAGCGCGCAGGGTTTGTGGTGCCAGCCCAGCTGCGCCCAGGTCCAGATCTCGAACAGTTCTTCCAGTGTGCCGACGCCGCCGGGCATGGCGACGAAGCCGTCCGCCAGCTCGGCCATGCGCGTCTTGCGCTCGTGCATGGAGCCGGTCACGTGCAATTCGGTGAGGCCCGGGTGCGCCAGCTCTTTTTCCTGCAGCGCCTGCGGGATAACCCCGGTGACCCGGCCGCCCTCGGCCAGCACCGCGTCCGCCACCGCGCCCATGACGCCCACGCTGGCGCCGCCGTAGACCAGCCCCAGGCCCCGCGCCACCAGCTCCCGGGCGAATGCCCGCGCCGCCACCACATAGTCCGCCCGCCGCCCGGGACTGGACCCGCAATACACGCACACATTCCGCATCGGTTGTTTCTCCTTTGTGGGGGCTTGCCTGCAAGCGAAAGGCCGGCTACGCCGGCCGGCAGGATACCAGAGAGCTATTATTCCGCGCAGGCACCGGCCTGGCCGTGATCACGAATCTGCGTCATTACGCTCTTGGCGCGCAAGGTCATGAAAGTGCGGATGTCCACACCGCCGTCGTGCAGCCGCTGGGCGGTCCAGGTATTGCAGGTGCGTCCGAACCAGAAGTGGCCCCGGGCGGGGAAGAAGCGGCTGTCGCCGTACAGCCCCGGGTCCGCCGCCAGGGGCTGGCCGTCGTCACCCAGTTTGAAATCCTCCGCCAGGGTGGTCTGTAACCGCTTCAGTCCGTCGGAGGACAGGCACAGTGCCTGCACATCGCTGTTCGGCAGGTCCGCCGGGTGCTTGTCCAGCCCCACCACATGCAGCACCGTGTCGGTGGGCCAGAACAGCGCCTTGCCCAGCAGCCAGAGGTTGTCCGTGCGGCGATAGAAGTCGTTATCGCCCCAGCCGATTTCGTACCACGCCGGGTCGCTGAACTGGTCCTCCAGGAACGCCAGCGGCGGCGCCAGCCGGTCCGCCGGCAGCACAATGCCGGTGTGCCAGCGGTGGCGCACCACCAGCACGGTGGCGGCATCGTCGCTGGCGTGCGTCTCGACGGGCGCCAGTGTGATCAGCACCGCTGTTACCACGGCGGCAATCAATGTTTTCATGAGCCGATGTTAGCGAGACGCCGGTGTGTTGTAACCCGGCGCGCACCGGCTACCAAGGATGGGAGTGGTTATGCGGAGCGGACAATCAGTGCCCGGCGTCGGCCTGGTGCTGGTGGCATTGGCGGCGCTGTGTTGGGGTGTCTCAGGCGGCATCGCCGGGATACTGATTGAGCAGGGCTGGGATGCCTCGGTGGTGTCCTTTTACAGAGCGGCGGTCGGGTTGCTGCTGGTTGGGGTCTATCTGGTCATCCGCCCGGGCGGCAACGGGATGCGCCATCCCCGGTTATGGCTATGGGCCGGGCTGGCTGGTCTGGGGGTGGCGGGCAACTTTACCTTCTACTTTCTCAGCATCGCCGAAGGGGGCCTCGCGGTGGCGGCCACGCTGATGTACTCGGCGCCGGTGTTCGTTTACCTGGTGGCGTTCGGCTTCAAACTGGAACGGCCCACCCCGGTCAAGGGGCTGGCCATCGCCCTGGTGATGCTCGGCATCGTGCTGCTCACCCGGCTGTATAACGTGGATGTCGGCAAGGTGACGGCGGCGGGTATTGGTTTCGGACTGCTGGCGGGGCTGTCCTACAGTGTTTTTATCTACGGCTTCAAATACGCCGCCGGCCAAGGCAGCCCGCAGGCGGTGCTTACCATCGCGCTGTCCTGCGCCGGCCTGATTCTGCTCGGGGTTAGCGGCACGACGCAGGCGGCGGCCGTACTGAACGCCCCGCAGTGGTGGATGTTCGCGCTGCTCGGGGTTCTCGGCGCCGGGCTGTCGTTTGCATTTTACGTGGTGGGCCTGAAGCGCACCGCGCCCACGCTGGCGGCGATCGTCGCCATGGTGGAGCCGGTCACGGCGTCGTTATTCGGCGTTCTGGTGCTGGGGGAAACCCTGGCCGCGCTGCAAATCCTGGGGCTGGTTCTGATCCTGGTGACGGTCACCGGGCTGAGCCTGTACTCGAACCTTCGCCGTTGAGACGCGTGCCGCGCGACGTGGCTCAGCGGCGCCGCGCTTGCATGGCCCAGCCGACGATCACCACCGGCGCCGCCAGGCCCACCCAGGACACCCAGTCGAAGACGCCGTTGCCGAGCAGGGCGGCCAGCAGGCCGACCAGGCTCAGCAGCGCGATCAGGGTCGGCGTGGCGAAGATCTGCCAGGACGTCTTGCGGGCTTTGACGGGTTGCGAGGACATCAGGGTTTGCCTCCGGCGGGGTGTGCCGGCACGGTGGCGCTCTTTTGGGTATTGGCTTCGGCGCGGGCGCTGGCCGGGCTGGCGCGGCGGCGTGCCACCCACAGGTAGAGGCCGGTGATCAGCACCACGATGGTGATCACATCCAGCACCGCCCAGAGGATTTTCAGCGGCAGGCCGCCGTAGTCGCCGAAGTGCAGTGGCCCGGACAGCGACAGGGTCTTGTTGTACCAGGGCATTTCGCGCATGTCGGCGAATTCACCGCTGCGGGCGTCCACCAGGGCCGGGGTGATGATGTGTTCGGTCAGCGAGGTATTGCCGTGCAGGAAGATCGCGAAGTGGTGGTCGGTGGACCAGCCGCCGCCGGGGAAGGCGACGAACTGCAGCGTCATGTCCGGCGCCGCGTCCTCGGCCTGGGCCACGGCGCGGTCCAGCGAGGCCATTTCGTCGGGCGTGGGCACGGGGGCGTTCTTATACCCCTCGGTGAGGTCAGCCAGGGCCTGAGTGCGCCAGGTGTCCACGATCGGGGTGGAGAGCGTATTCACCACGCCGGTGATCGTCACCACGGTGAGCCAGGCGACGGTCACCACGCCCAGCAGGTTGTGATAGTCGAGCCACTTGATGCGCTTGGAGCGCTCGGTGCGCAGGGTGCCGAAATCCAGTTTGCGCATGAACGGCGCGTAGAGCACCACGCCGGACACGATGGCGATAAATAACAGGAACCCCATGGCGCCCAGAAACAGCATGCCGGGCAGACCCAGGAACATATCCATATGTAATTGCAGAATGAAATCCATCACGCCGCCTTCGTGATGGTCCGGGACCAGCTCGCCGCTGGTGCGGTCGAAAGAAGCGAAGTGCATCTCGCCGTCGGCGGCGTCCGGCGTCGGCCCGCTGGTGACGTTCACCACCGGCCGGTCGATATCGAAGCTCATGAACAGCGGCACGTGATCGGGCCGGTTTTCGAGCGCCGCGTCCAGCATGCGGTCCAGCGACAGCAGAGGGCCGTCCGGGTTAGCCGGCTGCCAGGTGCTGTCGTCCAGGGCCGCGTCGATCTCGTCGTGGAAGATCAGCGGCAGACCGGTGAGGCACAGCATTAGTATGAAGGCCGTGCAGATCAGGCTGGTCCATTTGTGTACCGCCGACCAGGCGCGGATGGTGCTCTGCTGCATGTTTGACTGCCTGGGCGCCCCGGTGTGAGACCGGGGCGCCTGAGTTGTCGTTTAAAAGTCCAGCGTGGCGGACACCAGCACCGTGCGCGGCGCGCCGAGGGTCAGGTAGCCGGCGCCCGGGAAGCCGCCGGCGGAGGCCCAGTAATCTTCGCCGGTAACGTTCTCCACCCGGCCGCGCAGGGTCAGGAACTGGCTGTCGCCGAGGGCGATCAGGTAGCGCGCGCCCAGGTCCAGACGGGTCCAGCTGTCCACCTTCTGCTGGTTGGCTTCGTCCGCGTACTGCGAACTGGTGTAGATCACGCGGCCGTCCACGGCCAGGTCCGGCAGCTGCGGCACCCGGTATTCCAGGTTCAGGTTGGCCTGGGTGTCCGGCGAGCCGATGGCGTCGTTGCCGTCCACGTCCGCGTCCAGGAAGCTGACCCCGCCCAGCACCGTCAGGTTCCGGGTGGCGTTGCCGTAGGCCATCAGTTCCACGCCGGTGTTTTCCTGGTCGTCGATGACCTTATAGACGTTCGCGGCGTCCAGGCCCGCGATCGGCTTTTCGCTGCGGAACACGGAGACGCTGCCCCCGATGTTGCCGCCGTCGTATTTCACGCCCACTTCGGTCTGTTCGGTTTCGTAGGGTTCGAGCGCTTCACCGCCATTAACCACGAGATTATTGTTGCTGTCCGTATCTGGCGCCACTTGGCCCTTCTGCAGGCCTTCGATGTAGTTGGCGTACAGCGAGATGGAGGGGCGCAGTTTGTACAACACGCCCAAAGTCGGAGTGAGCGCGCTGTCGTCGTAATTCGCATTGCGCGCGCCGCCGCCGTAGTCGTAGCTCTTGTCTTGAATGTTCTGATAGCGGGCGCCCAGGGTGACCAGAAGACGTTCTTCCAGCATGGATAACTGGTCGGACAGGGCGATACTGTCGAATTCGGTTTTGACGGTCAGCTGCGGGTGGTCCAGGTTGCCGCCTGAGAAGGTATAGCCCGGCTGGGGCTCGTCGGTCGGATTGTAGATATTGCCGGTCACGCCGCTGCCCCCGGCGAAGGCGTTTTTGGATTCCAGTTCATAGCGAGAACCGGACACGCTCACCGTGTGGCCGATGCCACCGGTTTGGAAGTCGAAACGCACCCCGGTTTCGCCGGTGATAACGGTGTCCTCGCGGGCGGTGTCAAAACGGCTGGCGGTGTAGTCACCGCTGGTGTTCTCCACCGTGGGATTGGCGAAGATGGAGTCCTCTTCGCCGCGTCGGGCACCGATGGCGGCCCAACCGGTAATGTTGTCGGCGAAATCGTACTCGGCGCGCAATGTGCCGAAGACATCGTTGGAATCCGAGTAGGTCCACGGCTGACCGATGGATTCGTCGGCGTCCGGCGCGTCGGTGATGGGCACCACATTCCCGGCGGTATTGCGGAACGTAATGTTCGGCTGGCCACCGTCGATGCGGTGCTTCTGGAAGCCCAGGTCGGCGGAGACCCGGAAATTCTCCTCGCGGAAGTCCATGCCGAGATGCGCCATGGAGAGCTCCGCTTCCTCGCCGTCCACGGCGGTGTCGCCGTCACGGCGGGCCACGTTCAGACGAATACCGAAGCGGCCGTCGTCAGAACGGTTGGCCAGGTCGGCGGCGGCATAGGCCTGGCCGCCGCTCTGTGTGCCCAGCGTAACCTGATTGAGCGCACGGTTGGGGGCGCGCTTGGGCACCACGTTCACGGCACCGCCCAGGCCGCTGCCGCCGGGCGCCGCGCCCTTCAGGAAGGTGTTGGCGCCACGGAATACCTGCACCCGCTCAATGAAGTTCGACGCCAGGTATTGGCGCGGCAGCAAGCCGTATAGGCCGTTATAGGTAATGTCGTCGGAGTAGATCGGCAAACCGCGCACCAGATACACCTGCTGGTAGTTGCCGAAGCCGCGCGCCACCCGCACCGCCGGGTCGTTGAGCAACACCTCGCCGACGCTGGCGGCCTGCTGGTCCTCGATCAGTTGCTCGGTGTAGTTGGTGACGTTGTAGGGGGTATCCATGACGTCCTGGGCGCCGAGGATGCCGATGCTGCCGCCTTCCGCTACCTGGCCACCGGCATAGGCCTGGCTCAGGCCGCTTTCGGACGCGTCGGCGCTGGACTGCACCTCCACCGGGGCCAGGGTGTTGCCGTCGCCGCCTTGGTTGTCGCTGGATTGCGCGTGGGCGCTGGGAAAGGCGCCGCTGGCGAGAATGGCGAGGGAAAGCGCGGAAAGCCGGAAAGCAGGATGTCGCATGGTGGGCCCCGAATTGGCGTTATGGGTGATTCTCGGGCGGGATTCTACCCAAAATGAGAATTGCTTGCATTCTCTTTCGGGCGGGAGGACGGGAAGTGAGAATGTAGAGAATGTAGGTCGGGTTAGCGAAGCGTAACCCGACACGGTCTGTCCGACAGCAACGCTCGGCGCGTCCTTAAACGGCCGGCTGTCTGATTACGCCTGCGGCTAATCCGACCTACTTACACCTCGAAGGCGTCGTTGAGTTTCTTGGGTACGGCGACCAGCTTCAGTGCGGCGAACTGGGGCAGGCCGTTCTTGTAGGGCGGATAGGATTCGCCGCCGATCAGCG
>DGNT01000169.1 GCA_002389055.1 Alcanivorax sp. UBA4485 | reverse complement strand
AAACTGCTCGATGGCCTCTTCGGTGAAGAAGTCCGGCGCCCCGTGGGGCCCGTACAGCACTTTGATTTCCCACTGTTGCGGGTAGTCCGGAATCATCGCTTCAGGGGCCGGGGCCGGCGGGTATTCCGGCGCCGGGGTGGGGCAGCCGGCCAGCTGCGGCTGGCAGATCGACAGCACGTCGCCCTTGCGAAGGGTGCGGCCGCCGTGGCCGCCGAACTGGCCGAGCACGAAGGTGGCTTTGCTGCCCAGGTAGTCGGGCACGTCGATGCCGTTGCGCACCGCGATATAGGTGCGGCAGCCGCTGGAGGCCTTGCCGGTGGCGAGTGTCTGGCCGGCTTGCACCGGCACCGGCCGCCACATGGGTACCGGCTCGCCGTCCAGGGTGGCGTCGCAGGCGGCGCCGGTGAGCGCCACCACGGTGTCGCTGTGGAATTTCAACGACGGGCCCACCAGCGTGGTTTCCAGGCCGGCGGCGCTGGCGTGGTTGCCGACGATGCGGTTGCCGAGCCGGAACGCGTAGTCGTCCATGGGCCCGGACGGCGGCACGCCGATGTCCCAGTAGCCGGCGCGACCGGGGTAGTCCTGCACCGTGGTGTAGGTGCCCGGCTCCACCACCTCAAACGCGGTGGGGGTGTATTGAAAGCTTTCCAGGTAGCGGGTGGAGACCTTGCCTTCCACCACCTTGGGGTCGATCAGAATGCGGCGCAGGTAATCCAGGTTGGTGGCGATGCCGGACAGGCGCGTGGCGGCCAGGGCGTCCTGCATTTTCTTCAGCGCCGCCGGGCGGTCGTCGCCGTGCACAATCACCTTGGCGAGCATCGGGTCGTAGTGCGGGCTCACCTGGGTGCCGGTGTCCACCCAGCCGTCCAGGCGGATGTCCTCAGGGAATGAGACTTCCGTGAGCTCACCCGGGCTGGGCTGGAAGTCCTTGAGCGCGTCCTCGGCGTAGATGCGCACTTCCATGGCATGGCCACGGCTCTGGTAGTTGGCGCCCAGGGGCGGGGTTTCGCCGCCGGCCAGCATCACCATCCACGCCACCAGGTCGACGCCGAACACCGCCTCGGTGACGCCGTGCTCCACCTGCAGGCGGGTATTCACTTCCAGGAAATAGAATTCGTCGCGCTCGTCGTCGTAGATGTATTCCACGGTGCCGGCGGACTGATAGTTCACCGATTCGCCGAGGCGGGCGGCGCTGTCGTGCAGTTTTTCCCGGGTGGCCTGGGGCAGGTTGGGGGCCGGGGTTTCCTCTACCACTTTCTGGTTGCGGCGCTGCAGGGAGCACTCGCGCTCGCCCAGGGCCAGCACCTTGCCGTGGCCGTCGCCGAAGATCTGCACTTCCACATGGCGGGCGCGGGCCACGAAGCGTTCGATAAAGACGCCGCTGTCGGAGAAAAAGTTTTCCCCCATGCGCTTCACCGATTCAAAGGCGTCCACCAGTGCCTGTTCGTCGTCGCAACGGCTCAGGCCGATGCCGCCACCGCCGGCGGTGCTTTTCAGCATGATCGGGTAGCCGATTTCGGCGGCGGCGCTTTTCGCGTCGTCCAGGCTTTGCAGCAGGCCGGTGCCCGGCGCCAGCGGCACGCCGGCGGCCTCCGCCAGGGCGCGCGCTTCGTGCTTGAGGCCGAAGCGGCGCAGCTGATCCGGGGTCGGGCCGATAAACTGAATGCCCGCTTCGGCGCAGGCTTCGGCGAAGTCCGCGTTCTCGGACAAAAAGCCGTAGCCGGGGATGATGCCCTGGGCGCCGGTGTCCTTGGCGGCCTGCAGAATCAGCTCGCTGCGCAGGTAGCTTTCGGCGGCGGTCTGGCCGCCCAGCGCCACCGCTTCATCGGCGGCGCTGACGTGCTGGCTGTTGCGGTCCGCGTCGGAGTACACCGCCACCGAGGCGATGCCCATGTCCTTGAGGGTGCGGCAGATGCGCACCGCGATCTCCCCCCGGTTGGCGATCAGAACTTTTGTCAGCCCTTTCTTATGCATTGCTCAAACCTCTTATGTAGTGCCTCCACCCCCCAAGGGCGGTTATGTCGGTGGCGTCGTCGATGGCCCAGCCCTCGCAGATGAAGCCTTTCACCTGACGGCCGTCTTCGGTTTCCAGCGTGCCGATGCCCAGCGGTGCCGGGATCAGCGCGACGAAGCTGCCGAACTCGCTGACCGGCAGCTTCCACAGTTCGATTTCGATGGCGGCGCCGTCGTCGCCCTTGATCAGGCCGGGCTTGGGCGGCGTGGTATTGGCCAGGGCGTAGAGCCGGTAACAGGGCGCGGTGCGGGTGCTTTCCAGCAGCACGGCGCCCCGGTCGGTGAGCTGGTGATTGAGCGGCATGCCGGTGAGGTGGGCCCCCACCACCGCCACGGTGACCATGCCGTCGTCGCTGCCGGCGGCGGGTGCCTGCGGCGAGGGCAGGGCGTTATCGGTGGCGCCGGCCTTCCAGGGCCGGTGGCGCTGCCAGCGGCGGCCGAACTCTGCCAGGGCGCCGTCCTGCCAGGCGCCGCCGATCAGGGTGATGCCCGCCGGCAGACCGTCGTCGCGGAAGCCGCCGGGCAGGGCCAGGGCGCACATATCCAGCAGGTTGACGAAGTTGGTCCAGGTGCCGAGCTGGCTGTTGAGCTTGACCGGTTCTTCGGCCACCGCCGCGCGGGTATAAATGCCCGGTGTGGAGGGCACCACCAGGGCGTCCACCTTGGCCATCAACTGATCGGCTTCGCGGCGCAGGTCCGCCAGGCGGTACTGGGCGCGGAAGCCGTCGGCGGCGCTCATGTCCCTGGCGGGCAGAATCACGTCGCGGATCACCGGCAGCAGGGCGTTCTTGGCGAGCAGCGGTTCGGCCACGGTGTAGCGTTCAGCGACCCAGGGGCCCTGGTAGAGCAGCTCGGCGGTTTCGCGCAGCACGGTGGTGTCCAGCGGAATCAGTTCAGCGATTTCCGCCAGCTCTTCCAGGTGGCGCTGCCAGACGGCGGCGGCGCGCTGGTCGCCGAACCAGGGTGTGTCCTTGGGTATGCCCAGGCGCGGCCGTTCCGGTAGGGCGGCGGGCAACGGCTGCGGCGCCGGGCGCGCGTAGCCGTCCCGCTCGTCGTAGCCACGGAACAGGTCGTAGACGCTTTGCGCGTCTTCCACGCTGAGCGCGAACACGCTGATGCAGTCCAGGGTGCGGCAGGCGGGCACCACGCCCCGCGTGCTCATGCTGCCCTTGGTGGGCTTGAGGCCGACGGTGTTGGTGAACGCCGCCGGCACCCGGCCGGAGCCGGCGGTGTCGGTGCCCAGCGCGAACGGCACCAGGCCGAGACCCACCACCGCCGCCGAGCCGGCGCTGGACCCCCCGGAGATATAGTCCGGGTTAAACGGGTTGGGCACTTCGCCGTAGGGCGAGCGCACCCCCACCAGGCCGGTGGCCAGCTGGTCCAGGTTGGTCTTGCCAACCAGAATGGCGCCGGCGTCGAGCAGCGCCTGCACCGCCGGCGCGGTTTCCTTGGCGGTGTAGGTATAGGCGGGGCAGGCGGCGGTGGTGGGCAGGCTGCCCACGTCGATGTTGTCCTTGATCGCGAACGGCACGCCGTACAGCGGCAGGCTGGGGTCACTGAGGCGCTCCGCCTGGGCCAGCAGGCTGGCTTCGTCCAGCAGGTGGATCCACAGGGCCCGCTCGCTGTCCTGCAGCTGAGCGGAAAGAGCTTTCATGGCCGATACCGGAGTGACGTTCTTTTTCCGGTAGGCGGCGCGCCATTGATCGATGGTCCAGCCAAGCACGATCGCATACCTCGTTGTATACCAGTGGGTATGCCGATCAGTGCAAAGCCGGTGCCAGGCCGGACGTGTGGCGCTAAGTGATTAATAAAAAAAGACTTTTATATTTTTTGACGAACGACTCGGATAGTCGGGACAGGTATCGCGGTGCGTCGTCATGGGGCGCCCGCGCCATGAGTGTGCACGGCCCGAGTGGTTCGACGGTCAGGGCAGCGGCGGCGGCGCGGGTGGCCGTTGCGGTCGTACACCTTGCCCGAGGGTATTGCCCATTCGATTGCGCAAGGTGGACAGGTTGAACAGGCCGAGGCGATTGGGCGCCTGCCCGGCGACGGTGGCCGAGTCCATCGCCGGTGTGCCGCGCTCCGGTGTGGCGGACGGCGTCATGTTCCGCTGATAACAATCGTAGGGCAGCGCCTTGTTGCCATTGACCTCCACGGTCACACAGGCCGGGGTCTGGTTGTCGTCCGCCCGTAGGGGCATGCCGGGGAGTGACGCCAGCGCGAGTACGGCGCACGCCAGCATGGCGCGCCACGGGGTGAGGTTGGATGTCATGGTCGGGTCCGGGATGTGAAATGAACGTTTACCTTGGTGCCGGTCTCGGCGCGGAACAAGGCAGAAGCACGCAACCACGATGAAATTTTGATGACACGGCTTCGGTTTGGAAGGCTTTGCGCACTCTTTATCAGTGTTGACCGGAGCACTCCTCGGCTTGCGCTGAAAGGCCGTGGTGGTCAGCAATCAGTTAGCCGCTGTCCGCAATATCCCCGGGTCAGCGGTTTTTTTTGCGCCGCTTTATGAATTTTCAATGACAAACGTTCGGTCGTGGTGGGTTCCAGTCATCTAGAGAGTGTTAACTGGATCACTGGCCGGATGGGCTGGTGAGTTGTTGGTTGTGGCAGCGGCTTACGGGGACACCACTACGGTGGTGGTGCCACAACCCGGTGCATCAATGCCGAGTTTTGAATCCATGCTTTACAAGAAACGAAAGACTGGACGTTGTCGTGCCATGAAGGGGATGTGTTTCAGCGGGCTTCTATTAATCAGCCCGCTGGCATGGACGCAGCAGAGCACTGAACCGGACGGCGCGGTGGCGCCTGTCACGACAACGGTGACCATTAATGAGTACATCGTGCGTGGTAACACCGTGCTGCAGGCACGCGATATCGAGCGCGCGGTCTATCCCTATCTGGGCCCGGATAAAACGCTGGACGACATACGCCAGGCACAACGCGCCTTGCAGGCGGTATACCAGGAAGCCGGCTATCAATCGGTATACGTGGAGCTACCGGAGCAGAAGGTCAGCGGCGGCGTGGTCTACCTTGAAGTCGTGGAGGTGAAAGTCGGCCGGGTGCGGGTGGTCGGCGCTGAATATCAATCGCCGGTGGAGATTCGAAATCAAATCCCCGCGCTGACCAGTGGCACGGTGCCCAATTTCGATTTGGTTCAAGAGGAACTCACCGAGGTCAACCGTACCGGTAAGCGGCAGGTCATGCCGCTGGTCAAGGAAGGGCGTATCCCCGGCACCATGGATGTGGACCTGGCCGTGGAAGACGAGCGCCCCTGGACCGCCAGCCTGACGTTGAACAATGACTATAGCGCCGACACCGAGAAGCTACGCACGGTGGCCACGCTCAGCCATGCCAATCTTTGGCAGAAAGGCCACAGCGCTTCGCTCACCTTCTTCACCGCGCCTCAGGACACCGACAACGCGGAAGTCTGGTCACTCAGCTACGAGGCGCCGCTGAGCGAGCGCTGGGCGGCGCGCTTTTCCGGCTATACCTCCGACAGCGACGTCGCCACCGTGGGCGGCACCAATGTACTGGGGCGCGGCGATTCGTACGGCGTGGCCGCCGTATACAGTCTGCCATTCGACGGCAACTGGGGACATTCATTTTCAGCGGGCATCGATTTCAAGGATTTCGAGGAGGCGCTGGTGTTCGGTGAGTCCGAAGACCAGGTGCCGTTGCAGTATGCGCCCTTCACCTTTGCCTATAACGGCTACTTCTATACCGAGAAAACGCAGGGCTATCTGAATATCAGCCTGATTACCGCTGCCAATGAATTTCCCTCCAACGGTAGCGGCTGGGAGGAGTTTGATTACAAGCGCTACCAGGCCAGTCCCGACTTTGCGGTATTGAAAGTGGACGCCGGCAGCGAGTGGCAGCTCAGTGAATGGATTCTGGCCACCAAACTCGGTACCCAGCTGGCTTCCGGCCCGCTGGTTTCCAACGAGCAGTTCGCGGTGGGCGGTAGCGGTACGGTACGTGGCTATCTGGCCGCCGAGCAGGCCGCGGATGACGGTTATCTGGCCAGTTTCGAATTGCGCACGCCGTCGCTGGCGGAGTGGTTCGGCAATCCCTGGTCGATGTTTCGTTTCCACGTCTTCGCGGAAGGCGCCCAGCTGCAACTCCAGGACCCGTTGCCGGACCAGGATGACACCTTTGATCTCGCCAGTGTCGGTATCGGCGCGCGCGCCGAGATCGGAAGTAGCCTTAGTGGCTCCGTGAATTTCGGTTATCCGCTGACCGACGGCGCCGATACCGAGCGATACGACCCCAGAGTTCACTTCAGTGTGACCGCCGGATTTTGAATGACACCTAACACAGCCAGTTCTTCGGAGTGCCTGACCATGCGACAACGCTTACTCGTCTTTCTTTTATCTTGCCTGGGGACGCTCTTGCCGACCCTGGCCCATGCCTGGTGGCAAGAAGATTGGAGCTACCGCAAGCAGATATCCCTGGACACTACCCAACAGGGCGCGGCCATCACCGACCGTGTGGGACGCGTGCCCTTGCTGGTGCGTCTGCATACCGGAAACTTCAGTTTCGATGGCGTGAAAGCGAACGGCACGGACCTGCGCTTCGTGGCGGCGGACGATAAAACCGTCTTCAATCATCGCATTGAGAGTTTCGATTCTCTGCTGGGTGTCGCCTATGTCTGGGTGGACGTGCCGGAGATGCAGGGCGGCGCACGCCAGGATATCTGGATGTACTACGGCAACCCGGACGCGCCGGCGCTGAACAGCAGCCAGATCTTCGATGCGGATTATGCCGCCGTCTACCATTTCGACAGCGCCCCGGGCGCAACCGTCGATGACGCCACCGCTTACGCCAACGACACGCAGAATGCAGTGCCTGGAACGACATCGGGCGTGATAGCACAGGCGGCGCAGTTCAGTGGCGAGCCGTTGATGTTGCCGGCATCGCCATCGCTGTCGGTCTCCGAGTCCGGCCAGTTCACCTTCAGCGCTTGGGTGCGCACACCACAGTCCACCGGCGAACAGCTCCTCTACGCCCGCCGGGACGCCGGTAATTCGCTGCTGATCGGCCTGGAGAACGGGCTGCCTTTCGTGGAGGTGAACGGCCAGCGTAGCGGCCAGGCCCAGCCGCTGACCGCCGATCAATGGCAGCATTTGGCGGTGACCGCCGATGGACGCCAGATCGCCCTCTACTTGAATGGACAGCCGGTTACCGCCCTCGACGGCGCGTTGCCGGCGTTCAATACGCAGGCCGCTCTTGGCGGCGATGTGCCGGGCTATCGCGCGGCGACGGTGGCGGGCGCGGATAGCGACGAAGCGGCCACCTCACCGGCGGATCCGGGCGCGACCGCGGATGATCAAAGCGTGGCGCCGTTTGCCGCTGGCTTTACCGGCGCCATGGACGAGGTACGCCTCTCCCGGGTCGCCAGGTCCGAGGCGTTTCTGAAAGCCAGCGTGCAGTCGCAAGGTGGCGAATCGCGATTGCTGGAGTTTGGCGTCGACGAGGAGCAGTCCGGGTTCGGCTTTGGTGCGCTCGGTTTCTTGCTTGGCGCGGTGCCCATCGACGCCTGGGTGATCATCGCCGTCTTGATGGTGATGATGGTGCAGACCTGGGTGGTGATGTTCCAGAAGTTTCGCCATACGCGCCGGGTGGACGAAGCCAACAGCGAATTCCGGGAGGCCTTCGCCGACGTCGGCACCCGCTTGGAGCAACTCGCTGACGACCGCTCCTTGGGCGAGCGTCTGCACTACTCATCACTATGGCGGCTTTACCAGGTGGCGGTACACGAACTGCGCGTTCGCCGTGATCAAGGCGCGGACACCGACCGAATCTCTTCGGAAACCCTGGAGGCGATCCGTGCGTCCATGGACGCGGTGCGCACTCAGGAGAACCGCACTCTGGGGCATCGTCTGGGTGTGCTGTCGAACGCCATCGCCGGCGGTCCCTACATCGGCCTGCTCGGCACCGTAATGGGCATCATGGTGGTATTCCTGGGCACGGCCATGGCCGGCAACGTCAATATCAACGCCGTGGCACCGGGTATGGCGGCCGCTCTGCTCGCCACCGCCGCCGGTCTGTTCGTCGCCATTCCCGCGCTGTTCGCCTACAACCGGCTGAACGGGCGCAACCGCGATATCAGTTCCGATATGCGCGTC
The DNA here is from genome assembly GCA_002389055.1 of Alcanivorax sp. UBA4485. GTDB lineage: Bacteria > Pseudomonadota > Gammaproteobacteria > Pseudomonadales > Alcanivoracaceae > Alloalcanivorax. The sequence goes on along the minus strand of DGNT01000169.1, from coordinate 34,467 downwards.
TTCCTTGATGAATTCATTACCCGCCTGGCCGAGCAGCGTGGCGGCGGCACGGCGCCGGCGCCCGCCGCCGGCGGTGATCAGCATCGAACCACTTCCCGCGACGTAATCGCTTAAGGAGAGCGCCATGGCTTCCGTAAGAGCCTCGATGGACGACGATGAAATGGACGGCCCGGTGGACGGCATCAACATCACCCCATTGGTCGACGTGCTGATGGTGGTGCTGGTGATGTTCATTCTTACCGCCACCGCGCAGGTGGCGGGCATCCAGGTCGATTTGCCCAAAGCAAGCGCTTCCGTCTCCTTATCGGAACCCAAGACCAAGGCGGTTTCGGTGAACAACGATGGGCAGGTCTTTCTCGATGCTTACCCGGTCACCCTGCAGGAACTGGAGGACCGGTTGCGCACCGAGAAAGCCACCAACCCGGACTTTCCCGTGGTACTGCGCGGCGACGCCGCCGTGCAATACCAGAAGGTGGTGGAAGTGCTGGATATTCTGCGTCGCCTTGAACTGGCCCAGGTCGGGCTGGTTACCGGCAAGCCCAAGAACTGACTGCACGGACCCTAGCTGAGATGCCAACCGAATCACCGAGATGGAAGCGCCGTGACCGCCGGCGGCCGCCCGCCCCGATGCCGCGCTTCGCGTGGGCCGTCGCCGCTCTGATCGGGCTGGCCGTGCTGAGCTGGTTGGTCTGGCTGTGGGCCAACGACACCGCCGGAGTCCGCCGTGAGGTCGCGAAGCAAGAGATGATCATTCCGCTGCCGCCACCGCCGCCGCCCGAGGAGACACCGGAACCCGAACCGGAGCCGGAGCCCGAGGAAGCGGTGGAACCGGAGCCGGAACCAGAGCCTACGCCGGTGGAAGAGCCGACCCCGGATGAGCCGTCGTCGCCGGCGGAGGATCTCTCCGACGCCATGCAGATCGATGGCGAGGCGCAGGCCGGAACCGACGCCTTCAACATTGCCGCCGGCGGCGGTGGTATGGGCGGTTCTGGTGCCGGCGTGGGGAACACCACCTATGGCCAGTACCTCTCTTACGCGTTTCAGAAGGCGCTTCGCGAGAACCGGAGCATCCGCAATCTGAGTTACCGCGTCGAGGTCAATCTATGGCTCGACCGGAACGGACAGGTGACCCGGGTGCAGCTGCTTGAATCGAGCGGCGATGAAGACGTGGACGAAAAAGTAATCGCCGCTTTGCGCGACATTCAACCGCTGGATCAAACGCCACCGGAGTCTCTCTCTTTGCCGGTGCGTATGTCGCTGCAGGGGCGGCGGCCGGGATGACCAGGGCAATCTCACAAGATGAACGTTTCAGGAGCGATATAGCATGAACAGGCAATCTCATCGTTGGGCCCTGGCGCTGGCCCTCGCGGCGGCGCTGGTCGGCCCGGTCGTGGCGCAAACCTCCACGCCATCGCAAGCGGACACCACCCCCAACACCACCGTCCATCTGATTCGCCTTCTGGTCGAGCAGGGCGTTATCACAGCGCAGCAGGCACAGGCGCTGATGGAGCAGGCGCGTCGGGAGGCGGTGGCGGCGGAACAGCAGGCCGAACCGGAAGTCCGCGAAGGCGACGTGCGGGTCCCCTATATTCCGGAGACGGTGCGCGACGAAATCCGCGCCGAGGTCAAGGATGAGGTGATGGCCCAGGCCAAGGAAGAGAACTGGGCGGCGCCCAACACCTTCCCTGACTGGGTATCACGGATCACGCTCTTCGGTGATGTGCGCGTGCGCAACGAATCCCGCTTCTACTCCGGAGACAACAGCGTCGAAATTTTCGACTTCAACCAGTTCAATGATGAGAACTATGACTTGCAGGAGCTGACACCGCCACCGCTACTGAACACGCGAGAGTCTCGCGAGAACCGGCTGCGTGTGCGTGCCCGTTTCGGTTTGCAGGCGGCGCTCACCGACACCTGGAGCGCGGGCCTGCGCGTCGCCACCGGCAGTAGCGACAGCCCGGTATCCACCAACCAGACCCTGGGCGGTGGACTGAGTAAGAAAGATATTTGGCTGGATCGGGCACAAATTACCTGGGCGCCGGGAGTATGGCGGTTTACCGCCGGCCGTGCCGAGAACCCGTTTGTTTCGTCGGACCTTCTCTACGACGGCGATCTGAACTTCGATGGCGTGTCCGCGAGCTGGGGCGACGTCACATTCAGCGAAAACGGCGCTTTCTTCGGCACCCTGGGCGCGTTTCCTCTCTCCTACACGTCGGACGATTTTCCGTCACGGGAGTTTGATAAAAAGGGCAGCGACGACCAGTGGCTGCTGGGTACGCAGATCGGCGCCGACTGGCGTTTTAGCGAGGATAACCGTTTCCTGGTCGCGCTGTCCTACTACGATTTTCACGATATTCGTGGCCAGAGATCATCGGAGTGCGTGCTCTATTTCGGTAGCGAAACCTGTGATACGGATGACTCGGCGCCGGCCTTCATGCAAAAAGGCAATACCGTTTTCTTGCTGCGTGATATCGCACTTAACCCCACCGATCCAGCCAATACCTCAATGCCACAACTGGTCGGGCTGGCCTCCGAGTTTGAGTTGTTCGACCTCAACTTGCGCTGGGACACGCCTTTTATAGGCGGCTACAAACTGCGGCTGGCCGGCAACTACATCTACAACCATGGCTACAGCGAGGAAGAGATGTTCCGCAACGCGGACGGGCAGGTCCTCAACAACTTCGACCAGAACGGTGAGCTGAAAAGTGGCCGTGATGCCTGGATGGTGCACGCAGCCTTCGGCCCTTCCCTGGACCTTGACCGCGCCGGAGATTGGAAAGTGTTCGTCGGCTATAAGCACATTAAACCGGACGCGTTGCCGGACGCTTTCAACGATTCCGACTTTCACCTCGGTGGCACCAACGCCAAGGGCTACTACCTGGGTGGCGCCTACGCGTTCACCGATGGGGTTTTCGCCCAGGGGCGCTGGCTGAGTACGGATGAAGTATACGGTCCGCCGCTGGCCATCGATGTGTTGCAGATCGAACTGAATGCCCGCTTCTGACGCACAAGGAGAAGGAACATGGGAACAACGCTAACCAGGCAGGTCATGGATCGGAATGACAAGGATAGGGCGGGCGCGCGCTGGTTGCTGGCGCTGGCGCTGATGTTCGGCCTGGTCTCCGTCCCGGCCGCATGGGCGCAGGCACCGGAGAGCCTTGAACAGAGGCTGCGGGCTGAACTGCGTAACACCACCCAGCAGCTACGTGATCTTCAGTCCCGGCAGGCGCGCCTGGAGGCGGCGCGCGTCAAGGCCGAGTCGCAGCGGGATGACGCCTTGGCGCAAGTGGAGACGCTCCAGGCACGCCTTGGTGACCGCGAAGAAACACTCAGTGCCGAACGCCGGGCAAGCCGGTCACGAATCGCCGCCAGTCAGGAGCGTACCCAACAAGTGCGCGGCGCCTATGACGAACTGCTGGCGTTGGCGAGAGAGAAGGAGGCGCAACGAATGACCTGGGAGAAGCAGGCGCGTGAACGGGCCGCGGCACTGCGGACCTGCGTGGCGCGCAACGAAGCGTTGTTCTCGGCCGGACGGGAAATTCTCGACGCCTATCAGAATCTGGGCTCGGCAAGCCTGTTCCGTATGCGCCAGCCGCTGGCGGCTTCAGCGCGGGTGGAGTTTGAAAACCAGGCCCAGGCGTTCGGCGATCGCCTTTACAACAATCAGGTGCAAGTGACAGAGGCGCCGTCCGACGACGGCGAGCCGGACAATCAACCGGAGGAGGCAAGCAGCGATGAGCGAACAGAGTGACATGATCGAGTCGGTGAGCCTGCAATATCTGGCCGAGGTACTACAAGACGCTGGCTATCGCACCAACGAAAGTGAGCAGAACGGCAGCAAACAGCTGCTTAGCGCCAGCCAGGGCATTGGTTTCGCGGTCAGGCCGGGTAACCCGGTTGGCGACGGACCAAAGATGCTCGATTTCACGCTGAGCTGTGCGCTGCGTATCCAGGGGGCGTTACCCGAAAACATGGTATCCGATTGGAACCGCGATAAGCGGTTCAGCCGGCTCACTCACCAGGGTGACTTTCTGGTGCTGGAAATGGACGTGGTCGTGGCGGGCGGCGTGGGCGCGGCCCATCTGCGCACTCAGGTGGAATTGTGGGATCGGTTGATGCGGGAATTCCTGCTCTATCTACGTAACTATCGTGATCAGAAAGAGGATGCTGACCCGCTCAGCTGATTATCAACACGCCACCGGGTAGCGAGCGCACGTTGGCGCCGTGCACTTCGCGCACCAGCGTGGCGAAGTCGTCGAGGCGGTCCAGCGACAGGTACGCCTGCACCGGCGTACGTCCCAGACGGTCGTCCAGCAGCACGATCCGGCCCGGCCGGTAGCGATTGACCTCGTCGACCACCTGGTTCAGCGGCATGCCGTCGAATACCAACACCCGCTGCCGCCAGGCGCTGACCCGTCGCGGATCAACATCGCGCACGTCGGTCAGCCGGACATCGTTATACACCACCTGCTGCGCCGGCCCCAGTCGAGACCGCTGGGCGCCATGGGCGACATCGACCTCGCCTTCCAGGCAAGTCACGCGTACCCGCTCGTCGGTATAGCGCACATTGAAACGCGCGCGCCCCGCCGCGATCCGGCCCTGGCCGGCGCTTACCATGAAGTCCCGGGTATTGGCCACGGTGGTGATCTCGGTCTCCCCGGAGCGCAGCACCAGGCCGGTAACGGTTTCGTTCCGGCGTTGCAGGTCGACACGGGTCTGGGTGTTCAAGCGGACGGTGGCGGCCTGTGGTAGAACCACTTCGCGCTGCTCGCCGGTGGCGGTCCACAGGTCCGAAGACAGCGCGCTGGCGTCGGGCCAGAGATCCAGCGGTGAACGCAGTGCCACCCAGCCCACCGAGGCGGCTACCGCGCCGCCGAGCAGGGCGCGCCGGCTGAAGCGCCGATCCCGGGCGACATCCAAGGACGCTACCGGCGATGCGGTCGGTTCCGCGGCCTGCTGCATCCCCCGCCATACGCGGCGGCACTCCGCGAAGGCTTCCGCATGCGCCGGGCTGTGTGCGCACCACCGCCGAAAGGCGTCGCCGTCGGCGGATGTGGCCTGGCCCGAGGCAAGCCGGACAACCCATTCCCGGGCTTCCCGTCGGATCCGATCACGGTCCGGATTGCTGACGGCGTGTTGGTTGTTCATGACAGCGGCCTTTTCGTTTTGGGCCCGAAGCGTTGAATGTACTCCCGGTCCAGGCGCTTGCAACAGTGCTCAAGACCGGCTTTCAGTTCCTTTTCGACGGTGCGCAGAGAGACGCCGTGACGCGCGGCGATCTCTTTATGCGGGACGTCGTTCAGCCGCGCGGCGGTGACGATGGCGCGGCGCCGTCGCGGCAACTCCGACAGGGCGCGCCTCAGCATCGCGATCTCCTGCTCGCCGAGCGCCTCCCGGGCCGGGTCGGCGCGCTCATCAGCCATCAGATAAAGATCTTCCACTTCATCCAGCGTCATCACGCGCGCCTGTTTGCGGCGCTGCTCTTCGGCCACGTTGAGAGCGACGCGGAACAAGTATGCCGCCGGATGGCGAACAGCGGTGCCATCGCGCATGGCGTCAACACGCAGCCAGGTCTCCTGCAGGGCGTCCTCCGCCAGTTGCCGGGAACCGAGCCGGCTGCGCAGGCGTTGGCGAAAATCGTCGTAGCGGAGCACCAGCAGATCGCGTAACGGTTGATGGAGCGTATCGGGCATCCTCAGCGCTCCCCAGTCTGTTCACAGGGTGACGCGCCGTCGCGGACCAGCAGCACCGTAAGGGGCGCGGGCTGGTCGGGGGGCGGAGCGGCCATTCGGCTGCCCTCCAGCGCCTCGTGAACGGCGCTGCTCCAGCGTGGCGCATGCTCGGCGTCGAGCACGTGAACGCGTTCGATAAGACCGTCGCCGCGCACCCACAACTGCAAGGCCAGGCGGGTGCGCCCAAGCTGATCGGCATGTCCGCGACACAGCAGCCCGGCGATATGACGTTGCACCGCCCCGGCATAGGCCCGGGTCACGGTGGCGCCCGGTGGCGTGACGGTGTCGGTGCGTCGCGACGCGCGTGGCAGCAGCGTCCACGCCGATTCGTCAACGCGGCGTACTTCCAGATCGGTGGGTTCAAGCAACGCCCGCAGCGCCGCTGATGGCGTTAGCCGGCCGTGCACCGGCGCGGCGGTTTTATTATTGATCAGGTCGCTGGTCACCAAAATCGAGATCCCCGTTTGTTCGCTGAACGCCGCGAGCGCCTGAGACAGCGGCTGCGCGGGCATATCGAACATCGCCGTGGTGGCCGCCCGGCCCACCGACGGCCACGTCAGCAAAGCCCCCAAAGCGGCCACGCTCAGCAAGCGACGGGCGGTCACCAGACAGCGTGAAATAGTCATAGGACGGGAGGCACGGCTGAAACGAATGCGCAAATTGCCACCGTACCGCTGCTTTATGTCGGAAAGATGTCACAAATATTTCTTGGCACGGATTTATGAATTTTCCATGAAATAACTGCGGTCGGGTGGCGTGTTAACCATCTAATTCAAAGAGTCCAGCCACCCTTGGTCGTGGTGCACCGGGCCGCACCCGTGTTCGCCTTGAGAGAGTTCCCGATGAAAATGAGAAAAGCCGTTCCGTCCAATGCGTCAATGAATCGCACCGCCGTGGATCAGCCCTTCGCGGTAAAGCCGCTGGCGCGGGCGGTCGCGTTAGTTCTGGCGGTGGGAACGGCCGGGCTGGCGGAAGCCGCGCCCCGGCCGCTCAGTTCCGAGTGGCTGGCGGCCAAGGCGGCGGCCCGCGCCAGCGCGCCGGCGCCCCGTCCCGGCGCCGCCGCGGACGCCCGGATGCAGGCGCAGCGCCAGGCCAACCAGAAACTGCGGCGCTCGATCGATAATCTGACCCGCACCGCCGGCGCCGTCGCCGCCCAGCGGGCGGCCCAGGAAGCCGCCCGGCAGGCGGCCCGACAGGCGGCGTCGAACATTCCCGACGGCCTCGCGGAAGGCGGCCTCAAGGTGGACGCGAACCCGGACACCGCCGGCTGGTTCAATGCCGAAGACCCCACCCAGTCGGTCCGCGACGGACACACCACGGTCAACATCAAGCAGACCGGCAACAAAGCAATCCTTAACTGGGAGACCTTTAACGTTAGCCGTGACACCACCGTGGACTTTGACCAGCAGGCCAACTGGGCGGTGTTGAACCGGGTCAACGATCCCAACGCCCGGCCCAGCCAGATCCAAGGCCAGATCAAAGGTGACGGCACGGTGATGCTGGTGAACCGCAACGGCGTGGTGTTCAGCGGCTCCAGCCAGGTCAACGTGCGCAATCTGGTGGCGGCGGCGGCGGACATCAGCGACGAACAGTTCCGCGAGCGCGGCTTGTACGGTGACAACGAAGGCAGCCAGGCGGTGTTCACCAATGCCCAGGGCGACATCGATGTGCAGGCCGGCGCGCGTTTGACCACCACCGCTCCCGGGTCCGCCACTCAGAGCGGCGGTTACACGTTGCTCGCCGGCAGGAACGTGCATAACCAGGGCGAGATCGTGACCGAGCAAGGCCAGACCACGCTGGCCGCCGGTGAAAACTTTTATATCCGTAAAGGCCGTGGCACCGAAGAGAACCTGGCCTCCACCACCGACGGCAACGAAGTGGCGAGCCGTCAGTCCGCCGCCAGCGCCCTCGACGGCAGCGCCGGCACGGTCACCAACAGCGGTCTGATTCTTTCGTCCGAAGGCGACATTACGCTGACCGGGCACGACGTGCGCCAGCAGGGCGTGGCGGTGGCCACCACCAGCGTCGATAAGCGCGGCACCGTACACCTGCTGAATTCCGCCAGTGACGCGTCCGGTCAGGTGACCCTGGGCGAGGGCAGCGTCACCGCGGTGGTGGTCGACGAGGATGGCGGCACCGCGCTGGATAGCCGTCGCCAGACATTGATCAACGAATCGGCGAAGTACGACCTTGAGCGCGAGGGCCTCAACGACGGCGTCTTCGACAACCTGGCCGAACTGCCCGACCGCCGCGATCAGTCCCGCGTGGAGATCGTCTCCGGTGGCGATGTGATTTTCGAGGACGACTCGCTCACCCAGGCCACCGGCGGCCAGATCGCCGTCGCCGCCAGCGACCGGGTGCGCTTGGAAACCGGCGCCGAGCTGGATGTGTCCGGCGCCGTCGGTGTGCGCGTGGCGATGGAATCCAACAACGTCCTGATCAACGTGCAAAGCAACGAACAGCGCGATTCCCCGGTCAACCGCGACAGCGGCGCGCTGCGCAACGGCGACGTCTGGATCGACCGCCGTGAACTGATCCACGTGCCCGCCGGCACCGGCGGCTATGAAACCGACCGCTGGTACACCGCCGGCGGCCTGCTGGAAGTGGGCGGCTATCTCGATACCGTGGCGCACTCCGCCGGCGAGTGGGCCGCCGCCGGTGGCACCGTGCGGCTGCACGGCGACGCGGTGATTTCCCAAGGCGGCTCCGCCGTCAACTTGTCTGGTGGCACCCTTAACGTGCAGACCGGCTATATTCGCCAGACCTGGCTGAAAGGCGCCGACGGCAACCTCTACGACGCCGCCACCGCGCCGGGCTACCTGCGCTACACCGGGCTCTACCGGGGTTACGAACGAACCAGCCAGCGCTGGGGCCAGACCGACGCCTGGCGCAACCCGCTGATCAACCCCGAAAAGCGCCTGGAAAACGGCTACGTCACCGGCCGTGACGCCGGGCGGCTGATCGTCAGCGCGCCCACCGCCATCCTGGAGGGCGACATCGTCGCCGAGGTTTACAACGGCGAACGTCAGAACCGCGCCCGCGCCCAGGGCCTGGACGGCTACAACCAGGCGCAGAACAGCGTCGCCCGCGCCGGCCAACTGCTGCTCGGCAAGTACGGCCTGCTCGGCCTGAGCGGCGGCTTCGACAGCGACGTGCGCGTCGGTGACATCGAGGATGTCGCCGGCGAACTGGAACGGGGCGCGGAACTCGGCGAGCGGCTCGGCACCGTCTGGCTGGACGCCGCCCGCCTCAACGAACAGGGCCTCGGCGGTCTCGATCTGGTCAGCGCCGGCGGCATCGCCGTGGAGCAGGACCTGGACGTCACCCCCGGCGGCTACGTGCGTCTGGCCTCCGGCCAGGTCGACGTGGACGCCACCGTCACGGCGCGCAGCGGCGACATTACCCTGACCAACATCATTGAAGCGTACACCGACGGAGCCACACCGGTGAGAACGGCGCTGACCGGCGCCGATGACGATACCTACCTGCGGCTCGGCGCCGAGGGGGTATTGGACGCCCGTGGTCTTTGGAGCAACCAGATACAAACACCGGACACCGCCGCGTTGGCGCACCGCGACGGCGGCGGCGTGACGCTGGCATCCAGCCGCGACGTCGCCCTGGAAGCCGGCAGCCTGATCGATGTTTCCTCCGGCGGCGCGGTCACCGCCGACGGCCAGCTGCTCGGCGGCCGTGGCGGCGACATCACCCTGAGCGCCGCGACCACGGTCAATGAGAACAGCGGTACGCCGGAGAACGGGGTTCTCACCTTGGATGGCGATCTGCGCGGTTATGGTGTCGATGGTGGCGGGACCCTGTCGATCGAATCCGGCCAGGCCATCGTCGTGGGCGACGAGTTGTTCGAGACCGAAGGGCTGCTCGCCGCCGGTCAGGAAGCGCCGGTGGATCTGACTTTGTTGGAAGAAGTCGTCGTCGAAGCCGGAGGCGTCCTTCCGTTTAATTATGAATACTCCCGCACCCAGGCACTGCCGGGGCAACCGTTCGGCGACACCGCCCTTGCCATCAACGGGGGACCAGGCGTCACCGTGGCGGCGGATTGGGTGGTGCCTGCAGGTATGCTTATTCTGGCTGGCGGTTCGGTTTACCAGGGTGGTGGAACGGTGCCCGCCGGGGCCACTATCACGGTTACCCAGGGGTCGCCGGCTCCGGATTATGTGGTGCCCGCCAACGTCTTCCCGGAGGGGCTTCCGGTGGTGCCCGGCCCTGCCGTCGTACAAGCCGGTACGCCGTTGCCGGTGGACGTGGTCTTCTCGCCGGGCCAAACGCTGGGTGCCGGCATCGTTCTGGATAGAGACGTGAGGGTGGAAGCGGTCGCCACCCTGGCTCCGGAATACTTCCAAAACGGCTTCTCGAACTATGAGGTCAACGGACATCGCGGTGTGCATGTCACCGAGGGCGCCAGCATCGACGTGGCCATGCCGGTGTACCGTTACCGGCCCGGGATCATTAATGCGGTGGATCGCGATGCGGCGCTGGAAGTCTGGACACCACCGCTGTATCAGGCGCTCCCGGAGGAGAGACGGGTGGTGCGTCGGGACGGCGCCAGCCTGACCCTGAAGTCCGAGAGCCAGCGCCGGCCCGGCGCCATCGCGATCAGCGAAGGGGCGACGGTCCAGGTCGACCCGGGCCAGTCGATCACGCTCAGTGGTGGCCAGACCACCGTGGAAGGCACCCTGCGGGCCCGCGGCGGCCGCATTGACATCCTCAACCCGGAGACCGACGGCGTCACGCAAAGCCAGTCCCTGGGGGAGTCCATCTGGATCGGTGAGCAGGCGCTGCTGGACGCCTCCGGCTTCGCCTACGCGGCCACCGACGGCCGAGGCCGGCGCTACGGCGAGGTGTTGGACGGCGGTCGTGTGACCCTGGGCAGCCTGGCGCCGGACGAACTCAACGATAACGGCATCTATGAGATCAACAATCGTTTCATTGTTGTCCGCGACGGCGCCGTGATCGATGTGTCCGGCACCCGGGCCGATCTGGACTTGGGCGGCGGCCGGCCCACCACGGTGGCGAGCAACGCCGGTGGGCTGGCGATGCGCTCCAACGCCGGCATCTACTTCGATGGCGAGCTGCGCGGCCAGGCCGGCGGTGAGGGCGCCGCCGGGGGCGACCTGGAGCTGATGCTGGAAACCGTGCTGTTGCCATCGAACAGCGGTGACGAGCGCCAAGCCGGGCTGCGCAACATCGTTCTGGGCGAGCAACTGAGTTCCGGCATGCCGGAGGACATCGAGCCGGGCCCCGGCAATGCCGGCCTGCGCTACGGCGAGGCCCGGCTGGCCACCGACGACCTGGCGGACTGGGGCGTGGACGGTCTTTCCGTTTGGGCCCGTGATGCCATCCTGTTCGAAGGCGACACCAGCCTCTCGCTGGACCGGAAAATCGCCCTGGGCGCCACCGTTATCGGCGCCGCGCCGGAAAACCCTGATATCAATGTGGAACTGTCGGCACCCTACGTTAATTTGTCCGGGCGCACCGCCACACCCGAAGGGCTGGGATCAGGCAACAATCCGGGGCCGGTTTTCGCTTTTAACCACGGTAATGTGGACGCTCTCTCTCGTTTAACCGGTGAGAACAGCCGGCTTTCGGTGCGGGCGGACCTGATTGATCTGGGGAAAGGGCTCTTGACGTTCGGCGGTCGCGGCAGCCGGGACCTTCTGAGCGGTACCGAAACGGTGGATCTCCCCGGTTTTGCCGACATCCGGCTGGATAGCCGGGGAGATATGCGGCTGGATAACGTGTCCATGGTTGCGGACCGGGAACTGACCTTGATCGCTGAACGATTGTACCCGGTGACCCATAGCCAGAATGCCATTCAAGTAGGCGTGGCGGTGGCGGGGGATCTCTCCGGCGATCCGTTGGAGGGGGCGCTGCTGCGCATTCAACGCCGGGGGACGGGGGACCCGTCTCCGCCGCCTTCGGTATTCGGGGCCGTCGCCCTTCGTGCGCCACGGATCGAGCAGGGCGGCGCTTTACTGGCTCCTTTGGGATCAATCTACATCGGCGGAGACCGGCCCTCGCTGGGCGGCAGCTTCCTGTCGGAAATCGCCATTAACTCCACGTTGGGGGATGTCGCATCCGACGCCGTGTTGCAAGAAGGCAGCGTGACATCAATCAGCGCGGCGGGCCTGACCCTGCCGTACGGCTACACCACGGACGGCATCAACTATTTCTACAACGGTGAGGAAATCGATTTCGATGTGCCCGGGTTGACCGGCAGTCAACAGGCTCAACGCACTGGCGGTGGCATCCGCTTCGGCACCGCCACCGTCATGGCCGAAGAGGGCGCCGTGGTCGATACCTCCGCCGGCGGCACTCTGTGGCGGCTGGGGTTCAGCAACGGGGCCAGCGGCTCCGTGGACATCCTCGACACGGCCCTGGCCAACGCCGCCCCTTGGCATTCCGGCAGCTCTGATCGGGAAGTCTATGCCATTTTGCCCTCGATGAACGGAGCGGCGGCACCGCTGGACCCGGGGCTGCCCGCCACCGGCCAGGTGGGCCGACAGATCACCATTGACGCTGGCGTGCCCGGGTTGCCGGCGGGCACCTACACCCTGCTGCCCGCCGAGTACGCCATGATGCCCGGCGGCTACCGGGTGGAGCTGGGCGGGGCGGCGACACAGCGGCTCGGCGTTACCGCCGGCGCCGCCCCGGGTCTGTACAACGCGGACGTTTACACCGGCCTGGCCAACACCGGGGTGCTCGCCCGACAGCCGCGTCGGGCCACCATCATGGCCGGCACCGAGGTGCGCCGTTACGGGGAGTACAACGAGACCTCCCTGACCCGGTGGGTGGCGGAGCAATCAGCGGAATTCGGAGTCGCCCGGCTTAGTAACCTGATTCCCGCGGACATGCGGCCGCTGCTGTTCGACTTCGGCTACTCGGACCCGGCCAATCCGGAGGCGTTCCGCTTCAATGGTGAGTTGCGCAACGAGCGTGCCGAAGGCGGCACCGGCGGCCTGGTGGGGTTCCACGGCGGCGCCCTGGAAGTAATCAGCGAGCCGGGTCAGGCGGACGCCGGCCGCATCAGCCTGCGGGACGACGACCTGAACAGCCTGGGCGCCACGGTGCTGGGCCTGGGTACCAGCGACACCGATGGTTATACGGAGCCGGGCAACTCGGTAATCGTGCGTTCCGGCTCGTCACTGAACGCGGCGGCGGTGCTGCTGGCCGGCAACGGTGAAGAGACTTCGGTGGTGGTCGAATCCGGCGCCACCATTGATACCCGGGGGCGCGGCTCGGCGGGATGGACCGCCGATAACGGTATGGTTCTGAACCCCAACGAGGACCAGTCCCTGTTGGCGGTGGGCAACGACCTGATGACGTTCAGCGGTGTCCAGGGCGAGGGCGGCCTGCGCGTGGAGGACGGCGCCGGCCTGTTCGGCGAGGGGTCGGTGGCGCTGTTGGCCCCCGGCGGTGCCGAGATCGGCGAGATCGCCGTGGGCGCTCGGGACCTGCTGCTGGGCGTGGAGAGCGTCAACGTGGGTACGGATGGCGCCCTGGAGCAGGCCGCCACCGACGGCGTGCTGTCCAGTGGCTGGCGCCTGACCCAGGCGATTCTGGATGGCCTGCTGCGCCCCGCCGAGGGCCCCGGCATCGAGAGTCTGAGCTTCCAGGCCTCCAATTCCATTAATTTCTTCGGCCCGGTGAGCCTGGATACCTTCGATCCCGCCACCGGTGAGTCCAGCGCCGATCTGCGCTTTATTACCCCGGCGATCTATGGCCTGGGCGGCGAGGGCGATACCGCCACCCTGCGCACTGATCGGTTCACCTGGAGTGGCTTGGGGTTCATGGAAGGTCAACGGGGGAACCCGAAACCGGTAGCGGCGGAGCCGGGCCCGGTGATTGAAGGTGGCGCCGGTACCGGCACCGGCGGCTTCCGGGTGGACGCCAATGAAGTGGTGTTCGGCTTCAACGGCCCGGTGGTCGACGAGACCGCCAACCTGAGCCTGGACCGGCTGATGCTCGGTTTCCAGGACGTCGAGTTCAACGCGGCGCAACGAATCACCAGCGAACGGGAAGGTGTGGTATCCGTGTACCAGCGCGACCTGGGGGACGGGCAGTACCAGGGCGCCAACCTGACCCTGAACGCGCCGGTGCTCACCGGCCAGGCCCGTTCCGACATGACCTTCCGCAGCGGCGGAGATTTGACCGTGGCACGGCCGGAGGGCGCCGAACCGGTGGACCGGAGCAGCCTGGACCTGGGCGGGCGCCTGACCCTGGACGGCAACCGGGTGCGCATCGACGGCACCGTGGCCGCCCCCAGCGGCCGCATCGAAATCCACGCCGACGAAGACGTGGAACTCACCGAAGGCGGCGTGCTGGACGTGGCCGGCCGGGAAGTGACCTTCTTCGACGTCACCCGCCACAGCTTCGGCGGCGATGTTGTGCTGGAAAGCCGCCAGGGCGATGTGCGCCAGGCCGCCGGCGCCACCCTGGACGTATCCGCCCGGGGCAGTGACGCCGGCACCGTCAAGGCCACCGCCGCCAACGGCCAGGTGGCGCTCGAAGGGGATCTGGTCGCCCGCGCCCAAGACGAGCCGGACAACGGCTTCGAGGGCGGCTCCATTCAAGTGGAGGGCCTGACCATCCTCGATTTCGTCGGCCTCAACCAGCGGCTCGGCAGCGGCGGCTTCGATTACCGCCGGGACTTTACCCTGGGCAGCGGCGATCTGGTCATCGGCGACGAACTGCAGGCGCGCCATCTGTCGGTGACCGCCGACGGCGGCAGCCTCACCGTGGCCGGCACGGTGCGCGCCGGCGGCGACTACGCCGGCAGCCTGCGGCTGGCCGCCCGCGACGACCTCACCATCGAGAGTGACGCGGTGCTCGACGCCAGCGGCGACACGCTCAAGCGCGACAGCCACGGCGGCGCCATCGAGGGCAGCAACCGGGCCACCCTGGATATTACTACCCGGGACGGCCGCCTGGTGCTGGCGGACGGCGCCACCCTGGATGTGAGCGCCGGCGGCGAAGACCGCGGCGTGATCAACCTGAATGCCCCTCGCCTGGGCGGCAAGCAGGGCGACGACGTGGCGGTGGACGCCGGCGGCCCGCTCACCGTACGCGGCGCCAAACGTCTGTCGGTGAATGGCTTCTGGACCTACGACGACGCGCCGCTGGACCCGGAAGACGACACCACCCAGGTGGTTGACGAGACCTATATGGAGGGCATCCATGGAGACAGCAACGCTTTCGTCAACGGCGCGCTCGCCAATGCCCAGCTGCTGGAACGGCTGGCCGGCCTGCGCGACGCCGCCGGCGACGCTTTCCAGTTGCGCCCTGGCGTGGAGATCGTCTCCGCCACGGAGGACGGCAACCTGCGCCTGGACGGCGACCTGGATCTGGCGAACTATCGTTACGGGCCGGATGTGGACCCGAATATGAGAGGCTCCGGCACCGCCGGGGCGTTCATCCTGCGAGCCGGCGGCGATCTCACCGTGAACGGCAATATCAGCGACGGCTTCGGCGTGCCGTTGAGCAGCCCGGATACCGCCTTTTTCGTCGACTACGAGCTCGAGCCCGGGGTGGTTAATGGATTTGGCCAGTTGGCTAGAGAGCTCACGTTACCGGAAACGTTAAGGCTGAAGGCTGGGTGGTACTTCGGGAGGGAGCTGGAGGGGACGTTGCCCTTTGATGTGGACCCGCTTACTTTAGGCATAAAGTCAGGAAAGGCTGTTGATGAAGAAGTCACATCAGTTGGTTTTTCTCGCTTGAATAATCATACACTAACGGCTGATATGTTCCTGCCCTACGCGGTTACCGATACCCGAACGGGTATTGTGTATGGTCCGGGCCGCGTGCCAGCGGGTACTTCCCTTTCTAATTTCTCGTTTCCGCCGGGAACCCGGTTTGCCCCTGGCTTCGTGTTTCCCTACGGCGTAAGTATTGAACCCCGGTCGATGTCTGCTGGGACCGACCTCTCTCCTTACAACCTTGTCGGTATCGCCAATGAGGACAGGAAGGCCAAGACATTGCCCGCCGGGACGGTTCTGCCCAAGGGAATGTACATGTCGGGGCTCCAGACGGCCGAACAGGAGACCCAGAATATCCCGACATTGGCTCCGGTGCTGAAACGGGGCAGTGAGTCCTGGGATATCCATCTGGTGGGCGGCGCCGATCTGGCCTCCGCCAGCCGCCGGGCGGTGCGGGCCGGCGCCGTGGCCGGGGATCTGGTGCTGAATAACACGGCGCCGCCCGTGGTGCTGCGGGAAGGTGCCGAGGACGAGGCGGTCAGTGTGATCCGCACCGGTTCCGGCGACCTGGAGCTGATCGCCGCCCGCGATTATCGCCAGGACTCCGCTTTCGCGGTCTACACCGCCGGTGGCGCCCTGCCCGCCGACCAGGTGCCCGAGGTTGGCCGGCCGGATGGCGGTGACCTGGACGGCTACGACAGTTACGAAAGTTCCGCGGCGGTCACCGACGTACAGGCGGGCTTCCTCACCGGCGGCGGTGACGTCCTGGTCAGCGCCGGCCGCGATCTGATCGGGCACAGCAGCGGCGACCTGCCCGCGTCCCGCTGGCTGTGGGCGGACGACGCCCCCGCCTCCGGCGAGCAGGCCGCCTGGTGGATTCACTCGGGCACCTATGCGGCCTCGGATCCCACGATCACCAACCCGGTTCTGGCCGTGTTCCAGGGTATTGGCGCCCTGGGCGGCGGCAACGTGACTCTGTCCGCCGGTCGTCATCTGGGCGCCAACCGGGATCAGACCGATGTCAACGGTGGCCTGAACGTGGCGGTGGGCGCCAGTGGTTGGCGTGATGCGGACGGCGGCGTCACCCAGTTTGGTGGCGGGGAACTGCGCATCGACGCCGGCGGCACCGTCAACCCGGTGCAGGGAACAAAGGGCGCTAGCAGCGTGAATAACCTTCGCGGCGATATCCAGGTGCGGGCCGGGGGAATCGGGCAGACCTGGCAGACCTTTGAGTCGCCGTCGTCAAACAATGTCGACCCCAGGCCCGACGATCTGATCGCCCGCGCTCCGACAGACCCCTACGGTCGTCTTAACGTCGCCGTTGGCGACGCCTCGGCCCGGCTGCTCAGCGTGGGGGACCAGGTGCTTTCCACCCGTGATCCGTTGGCGAGCATGGGCGTGGACATCCGGCAGGACCAGAGCGGGATCGCCGCCTTCTCCGCCGGCGGCGACGTGACACTGACCGGTGGACAAGCGCCCTCCACGCTGAGTCTGGTGGCCGGGGAAGGTTCCCTGTATGGGGCCGGTAGTAGTCCCACGGCCCAGGATGCGGTGGTGCGCGCCTCCCTTGAGGGAGCCGTGGAGTTGCTGGCGGCGGATTCCATCTACCACCTGGGGTTGGGCATCGACGCCCACCCGGACGCCCGGGGCGTGGCCGGGCTGGCGCCCGCCCGCTTCTACGCCGTGGAGGGGGACATCTATAACCTGATGTACGGCTATCTCAGCAATCCCGATGACAACCTGCCGTCCCTGTTGGGGCGTCCCGCCTGGGTTCGTGCCGGCCGCGACATCGTGGCTTTCGGCCAGAATACCTCTGGTTCCATCGGACATGAGAGGGCATCGGTTCTCGGCCACAATGCCGCCACGGACATATCCTTGATCGAAGCCGGCAGGGACCTGATCTTTATCGATGCGGTGGCCGTGGGTCCGGGCACCCTGGAAGTGACCGCCGGCCGTAACTTCTACCAGGCGGACCGGGGCTGGGTACGCAGCATGGCCGGCCTCTCCGACGATGTGGGCAGCGGCGCGGACATCGCCATCAATGTCGGCATGGGCGCGGACGGCCCGGATTACCAGTCCCTGATCGACGCCTACCTGAACCCGGCCAATCTGGCCGACCCGGGCCGGCCCCTGGCGGACCAGCCGGACAAGGTGGTCAAGGTCTACGACCAGGAGCTGCGCGACTGGCTGGAAGGCCGCTACGGCGACACGGCGCTGGACGGCACCACCGCGCTGGCGTACTTCGACACGCTGGCGCCGGAACAGCAGCGCATCTTCCTGCGCGAACTCTACTACGCGGAACTGCGCGCCGGCGGCCGGGAGTACAACGACCCGGACGGCGACCGCGCCGGCAGCTACCTGCGCAGCCGCCGGGCCATCGCCACCTTCCTGCCCGAGGCGGACAGCGAGGCCGGCACTTCCGGTTATGAGGGCGACTACACCATGTTCTCCACCGGCGAATATTCCGGTCTGGTGCGCACCGAGGGCGGCGGCGATATTCGGATGCTGGTGCCCGGCGGCGACCTGATCGTGGGCGTGGAAGGGGTGCGCCCGGCGGACGGTGACAACGGCGTGCTCACCCAAGGTAGCGGTGACATCCAGATGTACAGCCAGGGCGACATTGCTCTGGGCCTGTCGCGCATCTTCACCACCTATGGCGGCGACATCTTCGCCTGGTCCGCCGCCGGCGACATCAACGCCGGTCGCGGCGCCAAGACCACCCTGGTGTACACGCCGCCGCGCCGGGTCTATGACGATATCGGTAATGTGAGCCTGTCGCCGGTGGCGCCCACCACCGGCGCCGGCATCGCCACCCTGGCGCCGATTCCCGAGGTGCCGCCCGGCGACATCGATCTGATCGCGCCGCTGGGCGTGATCGACGCCGGCGAGGCGGGTATCCGCGTCTCCGGCGATGTGAATATCGCCGCGCTGCAGGTGGTCAACGCGGAAAACATTCAGGTACAGGGGGAATCCACCGGCCTGCCGGCGGTGGCCAGCGTCAACGTGGGCGCGCTTACCAACGCCACCAACGCCGCCAACAGCGCGGTGCAGGCGGCGGAGCAGGTGAGCCGCGGTGACCGGGGCAATCGGCCCTCGGTGATCACGGTCGAGATTCTCGGCTACGGTCAGGAGCGGCTGGTGCCGGAGCAGGACCGCAACGCCGGCGCGCCCGACTACCGGCCTGACGGCGTGGTGCGGGTGCTCGGCGCCGGCGAACTGTCCGAGGAGCAGGGGGCCGCCCTCACCGACGCGGAGCGCCGCAGCATGCTTTGATCAACCCGCCCGGTACATCGGTTCTTCCCGCTGGCGGCCTGTAGATAGCCGTCGGCGGGTGCGCGCGACCGGTACTAAAAGAACCGGGCCTATAAAAAAGGGAACGACAAGGATGTTCTACGAGCGCGATACCACCGACCAGATTCTTTCCCTGGCGCGGGTCACCACCCTGGGCCGGCTGCGGGCGGGGCTGAGCTATCTGTTGGAGGCCCACGGCTTTCGCTACTATGTATTTACCTGCCACACCGTGGAGTCCGGCGGCGCCTGCACGGCGGTGCTGCACAACCTGCCGTCGCGCAAGGAGGCCGCACCGGCTTCCTTTGATAACGTGATCCTCAACGACCCGCTCGCCCAATACGCGATCAATGAAACCCTGCCGATGGATTGGCGTTCGATAATGAGCCGTCCTGAATACCAGGGCCGTAGTTTCAGGGCGGCGATGAACCGGCGGGTCCGGCGCGGCCTGCGCAGCGGCTGTACCGTGCCGTTGTTGCAAGGCTACGGCGCGCTGTCCTGGCTGGACCTGGCGTTGGACCGCGATGACGAATCCGCCTGGGCGCACATTCGCCAGTACTTGCCGTACGCGACCCTGTTGGGGCGGGTGGTGCTGGACAAGACCCGGAGGTTGGGCAAAAAGCCGTTGTCCGCGGATGACGTCTCCTGGGAGCCCCTCGATGAGCGGGAACGGGCCTGCCTGCGTGGCGCCAGCGAAGGTCTTGGCAACGCCGAAATCGGAGCGCTGCTGGGCATCAGCGAACGTACCGTTTCCAACCACATTCACCGAGCCTGCGAAAAACTCCACGCCCGCAACCGCCAGCACGCCATCACCAAGGCGCTGCTTTCCCGCCAGCTTTACGCCTGCACGCTACCGCTGGCTAACGAAGTGGCCCCAATTTATTGAACATTCCCCGCACAAAATAAAAAAGGGCGCCGGGTGGGCGCCCTCCGCACTGGCGTGCGTTGATCTTGCGATCAGTTGATGCAGGAAGCGGCGGTGCTGGAGGCCGTGGCACCGACGGCCAGGCGAGCAAAGCCGGTGGGCAGGGTGCTGTTACCATCGACAACGGTGTCCACCAGGTTTGCGAGCGCCTGGGGATCGGTGTTGCCGTCGGTGTAGGTCAGCAGGTTGGTGACGGCGGCGATCGGATAAGCACCGGTGAGCTGGGCGGCCGGGTTGATCACCAGGACGCAGTTGCTGTCGATGCCGGATACCGGCTCGGGCTGCGGCAGGCCGGTGAACGGGTTGACGTCGCCCAGTACCTGACCGGTCAGCAGGTCATTGCTGTCGTAGGCGATTTGCGTGGTGCTGGCCGGGTTCTCGCCTTCCACGTCGGCGTAGTCCAGACCTTGCTCGGCCAGAACGTTGGCCAGGTTGGCAAAGCCCACGGACCAGTCGGTGCTGGACACCTCGGTGATGATGCCGCCGTTACCGCTGGCCGGCGTGCCAACAGCGTAGTCGCCCACCGGCGCGGCGGCGGCGAAGTCTTCGTTGGTGTTGAAGATGACCTGGGAGCCGTTGCAGTTGGCGGCCAGATACTGGGTGAAGGCGAAGGTGGTGCCGCTGCCGTCGGAGCGGTAGACCACGTTAATCGGCTGGCTCGGCCAGGTGGGGTTGATCTGGTCCCAGCTGGTGGCGTCGCCGGAGAAGATGTCGCACACCTGAGTGTTGCTCAGATTGGGACGGCTGATCGGGTTGCCGAACACGTCGTCGCCCAGGTTCAGCGGCAGCGCGATCAGGGCGCCCAGAGCCGGCACCTGCACCAGATCCTGGCGGTTGGCGCGCGGGCCGTTCAGGAAGTCGGTCACGTCGTCGGCGGTCAGGGGCGCGTCGGAGCCCACGAAGTCCGGGTCGGTCTGGCTACCCGGTGCGCTGAAGCCCACGGGGCTGGTGTTGTAGTCACGGCAGTCGCCGTTGGCGTTCAGGGCGTTGGCGCCTACCAGAACACGCTTGCCGGTGCCGCTGCCGGTCTGGCAGTAGGAGGCATAATCGCCGGGGTTGTTGTTTTGGAAAACGGCGAAAATGGAGCCTTGAGTGAGTTCCACCTGCTCGTACGGATTGCCAGCACTGTCTTCACCGGCAAGAAGGCCAGTGAATTGGTCGTCGGTGGACAGACGAGACTGCGGGTCGGAGCCAGTGAAGTTGGTGCCCACATAAGCCAGAGCGGGCAGAGAGGCGCCGCCGCCTACCAGATTGGCGGCGGAAGCGGCCAGCGGTGCGCTGATGATCGCGGCGGCCAGGGCCGCCTTCTTGATGATGGTCTTCATGATTCAATCCCTCGATATTGGGTTTGGTTTGTGATTAATCCCCGCGGCGGGTGCCGCATTAATCACGCTATCGAGAGCGAATGTCGCTTTGGTTCCAATACGAATAAATTTGCTTTTCGGTTTGGCGGCATTGGGTTGTCAGCGCTTTGCCGAAGTCGGCAATCGCCTGGGGCGGTGGTGAGCTTTTCCTACTAAGTCGCTGATTTCTCGTGGTTCAGCTCGGTAGGGACTCGGCAAGAGGCGTGACCGAACGATGACAGAGGTGGCGCTGGTGTTGCGTGGAAGGGAAGTGGGGGTTGACCGGCGGCGTGCAGGCACGCCGCCGGCGCGGGTTTAGTCTTCCAGAGTGGTAACCGGCTCCCAGATGCCGTCAGTCACTTTGGAAAGGATGATGTCGTTGCCGGCACGGTGGTTATCGGCGCTCATCTTGATGTCCACGCCGGTGACCGGGTCGCTGAAGTCCAGGGACTCCATGGCGGCCAGGAACGATTCGGTGGTCAGATCCGGGCCGGCCTTGCGCAGCGCTTCGATGGTCACTTCAGCGCCGACACGGCCAAGCACGGCGCCACCGCTGGGCACGGAACCGTATTGCTCTTTGTACTGATCGGCCCACTCTTTGGCTTCCGGCACATCCTTCATGCGGCTGACGATGTCCTGCCAGGGGGAAACGCCGTACAGGCCTTCGGTAACGCCACCGGGCGCGGCGGCCACGGCGGAGTGGAAGCCGGCCTGGGAAACCAGGAACTTCACATCGTCCCAGCCCATCTGCTTGGCGGTGGCCACCACGGTGATGATCGGCCGCACCGGCAGGGCCACGCCCACCAGTTCGCAGCCGGCGTCACGCAGGCGCGCCAGGGTACCGCTGAAGTCGCTTTCGTCCGGACGGTGGGAGCTGCTTTCCACCAGGGTCAGGGCGTCATTGCCGTCGGCGGCGTCGTTCATGGCCTGGTTCACTTCTTCACCGAAGTCGGAAGGAATGTACATCACGCAGGCTTTTTCGATCTCGTACTCGTCGGCCATCCAGCTGGCGCCTTTAAGCACGCCTTCGTAGTAGCTGGGGCCGAACACGAAGCGGTGGGAGAAATTGCCTTCGGTTTCCATCGGGCGGGACAGTGCCAGCGGCAGGATGCTGGGCACGTTGTTGCTGTCCATCACCGGGAACGCCGCCAGGTTATGGGGCGTGCCCAGGCTCATCAGCATGGCGAACACTTCATCCCGGGTGATCAGCTTGTTGACGGCTTGGGTGGCCTTGGGCACCTGGTAGGCGTGGTCCTCGACGATGTAGCGGATTTTGCGGCCGTGGATGCCGCCTTCCGCGTTGACCTCGTCGAACATGTCGTTCGCCACCTGCACGGCGGGCGCGGAGAACGCCGCGAACACGCCGGACAGATCGTGCATGCCCCCCAGTTTGATTTCGGTGTCGGTGACGCCGCGAACCGGCTCGGCGGCTTTCTCGGTGGTTTTTTCTTCTTCCTTGGTGTCGCTGCAACCCAGCAGGCTAACAGCGGCCAGGGCAGCCAGACAGAGCTTCTTCATGATGCACTCTCCTATCGTACGCGGACAATTAGTACATGGAATCGATCAGGTGTTTGTGTTTTTTCTCCACGAAGGATCGCTTCAACTTCATGGTGGCGGTCAGCTCCTCATCCTCGGCGGTGAGCAGCACATCGATCAGGCGGAAATATTTGATCTGTTCCACCTGGGCGAATTGTTTATTCACTTCCCTGATGACGCCGTCGATCAGGTCCAGGACCTCCTTGGCACGGCAAAGGGAAGCGAAGTTGGAGAACGGAACCTGTCGATCCTGGGCGTACTTCTCCACGTTTTCCTGGTCGATCATGATCAGGCAGGTCAGGTATTTGCGTTTGTCGCCGATCACCACCGCATCGGAAATATACGGCGAGAATTTCATCCGGCTTTCGATTTCCGCCGGGGTGATGTTCTTGCCGCCGGCGGTGATGATGATGTCCTTGAGGCGCCCGGTGATGGTGAGCATGCCGTCTTCCAGGCGGCCCACGTCACCGGTGTGCAGCCAGCCGTCGCGGATGTCCTCGGCGGTTTTCTCCGGCTTGCGCCAGTAGCCGGCGAAGACGTGGCCGCCTTGGACCAGCACTTCGCCGTTGTCGGCGATGCGCACCCGGGTGCCGGGCAGCGGTTCGCCGACGCTGCCGACCTGTTCCCGCTCGCGGCTGTTGAGCGACACCACGCCGGTGGTTTCGGTCATGCCGTAGCCTTCATAGAGCGGCACGCCCAGCGCCCGGAACCAGCGAATCTGATCCGGTGAGATCGGCGCGGCGCCGGTGGTGCCCCGGCGCAGCCGGGCCATGCCGATCAGGTCGCGCACATTGCGCAGCACCAGCAGATTCCAGAACTGGTAGCGCAGCGCGTTCAGCGGCGAGCGCCGGTGCTCGCAGTGCCAGGCGCTGCCAGCGGCCAGCGCCCGGTCGAAGCACCAGCGGCCGAAGCCAGTGGCTTCGTCGCGCAAGGTCATCAACGAGCTGTAGATCTTCTCCCACAGACGCGGCACCGCGGCAAAGGTATTGGGGGACACCTCGCGCAGATTCTCGAACACGGTTTCCGGGCTTTCCGCGAAGTTCACCGTGCAGCCTTTGTAGATCGGCACTTCCACCGACACCAGACGCTCGAGAATATGGCACAGCGGCAGGAAGCAGAGCTGGTCGTCTTCTTCGCGGGCTTCCAGCAGCGCTTCGCCGGCCGCCAACTGGACCAGCACGTTCTGGTGGCTGATCATGGCGCCCTTGGGCGCGCCGGTGGTACCAGAGGTATAGATCAGCATGCGGATGTCGTCGGGCCGGCTTTGTTCGATGCTGGCACTGAACTGTTCTTCCGCGTCGGCGATGCCGTTGCCCAGCTCGTAGAGTTCGTCCAGGAACATCACCATCGGGTCCTGGAAATCGCGCAGGCCCTTGCGGTCGAACACGATCACTTTTTTCAGGGTGGGTACCTGGTCGCGCACGGTCAGGTACTTGTCCAGTTGCTCGTCGTTTTCCACGAACAGGAAGGCGGAGCCGCTGTCGTTGACCAGATAGGCAAGCTGCTCGGCGCTGTCGGTGGTGTAGACGCCGTTACTGATACCGCCGGCGCCGGCGATGCCCAGATCACAATAGAGCCATTCCTTGTTGTCCTCGCTGAGGATGGACACCGGCTGGCCCCGTTCCAGGCCCATCGACAACAGCGCCACGCCGATGGCGCGGGCGTGTTGGTAATAGTCGTTCCAGCTGTAGCTCTGCCAGATGCCCAGGTCCTTTTCGCGGTGGGCGATGCGCTCGCCCCGTTCCAGGCATTGCTGACGCCAGAGTTTGACCACGGTGTCGCAACCGTGGAGAAGGGTCGGAGTGGTATCGGTTGCAGTCATCATCAGCGCCAGGTCTTCTTTCGTTTCCAGCGTTTTTCCGGTCGGTCATCCCCCGCCGACTGGCCCAGATAAAATTCGCGAATATCGTCGCTGGCGAGCAGGTCCCGGGCGCTGCCGTCCATGACGATGCGGCCGGTTTCCAGCACATAGCCATGGTCGGCGGTGTTCAGCGCCACTCGCGCGTTCTGTTCCACCAGCAGCAGGGTCACGCCTTGTTCTTTATTGAGCCGGCGGATGATCGCGAAGATTTCCTGCACCAGCAGCGGTGACAGGCCCAGGGAGGGTTCGTCCAGCAACATCAGCGAGGGGCGCGACATCAGCCCCCGGCCGATGGCGAGCATCTGCTGCTGGCCGCCGGACAAGGTGCCGGCGGGCTGGTTGCGTCGCTCCAGGAGCATCGGGAAGTAGTCATAGACCATTTCCATGTCACGGCGGATCTCCGCTTTGTCGCGGCGGGTGTAGGCGCCCATGCTCAGGTTCTCTTCGACGCTGAGAAACGGGAACACTTCGCGGCCTTCCGGCACGTGGGCGATGCCTTGGCGGACCAGCCTGTCCGGCTCGCTGCCCTGTATCATTTCACCGGCCAGGGAAATGGTGCCCTTGCGCGGCGACAGGGTGCCGGAAATGGTTTTCATCAGGGTGGTCTTGCCGGCGCCGTTGGCACCGAGAATCGCCACCACCTTGCCTTCGAAGACGTCGATGGAGACGCCGCGCAGCGCCATCACCGGTCCGTAGAAGGCTTCCAGGTTCTGTACTTGCAGCAGCGGGGAGGCGTCGCTCATGCGGTCTCCTCCGTACCCAGATAGGCTTCGATCACCTTGGGGTCCGCCTGCACTTCGGCGGCGGTGCCCATGGCCAGCGGTCGGCCTTCCGCCACCGCCAGTACCCGGTTGGAGACGCGGGATACCAGGCTCATATCGTGCTCCACCATGAGGACCGTCAGGCCCAGGTCTTTCTGCATATCCTCGATCCACCAGGCCATGTTCTGGGTTTCTTCCACGCTCAGGCCGGAGGCCGGCTCATCCAGCAGAATCAGCTTGGGTTCACTGGACAGGGCGCGGGCGATCTCCACCACCTTGCGCACCCCGTAGGGCAGGCCGGCGATCAGCTTGTCGCGGTAGGCGGCCAGGTCGAGAAAGTCGATCACTTCCTCCACCTGACGGCGGTGTTCGCGCTCGCTGCGGCGCACCTTGGGCAGGAAGAACAGCTCTTCGAACCAGCGTGTGTCGCGGCGGCAGTGACGGCCGATCAGCAGGTTCTGTAGCACCGAGGAGTGATCGAACAGCTCAATGTTCTGGAAGGTGCGCGCGATGCCCAGGCCGGCCACGTCGTGGGCTGGGCGGCCGGTGATGTCCTCGCCGTCGAAAATGATCCGGCCGCCGCCGGGTTCGTACAGCCGGCTGATCAGATTGAAGATGGTCGACTTGCCGGCCCCGTTGGGGCCCACCAGGGTGAACACTTCGCCGGGCTCCACATCGAAGCTGACGCCGTCCACCGCTTTTACGCCACCGAAGGAAATGGATAGGTCCTTAACCTGTAACAGACTCATCGTTGCCGCTCCGTTTTCAGGTAGGTGCGGGTGCGCCGGAACATGCCCTTGCGGTACAGCGGGAACAGCTGCAGCCAGGTGCGAACCTTGAACCAGACGCCGTACAGGCCGCGCGGCTCATAAATCACCATGAGCAGAATCAGCAACGCGAACAGGGCGGTGTCCATGCCCGGGTAGGCGGCGATGGAAATACCGGCGGTGTTGTTGAGGAAGTCGCGCAGCATCGCGATGCTCTGCGGCAGCAACACCACCACGATGGCGCCGAAAAAGGCGCCATGCACCGAGCCCAGGCCGCCGATCACCACCTGCAGCAGCAAGGTGATGGAGATCAGCACCAGGAAGCTCTCGTAGTTCACCGCCTGGGCCAGGTGGGCGTAGAGCGCGCCGGCCAGACCGGTCATGGCGCAGGACAGGGCGAACGACAGCGTCTTGGCGCGGGTCACGTTCACGCCCAGGGCGCGGGCGGACACTTCGCTGTCGCGTACCGCCAGGAAAGAGCGGCCGGAGGCGCTGCGCAGCAGGTTCAGGTAGCCCAGCGTCACGATCACCAGCACCGTCAGGCACAGGTAGTAGAAGGCTTTGGGGCTGGAGTAGCGGTCGATGGTCAGGCCGAACAGATCGATGGGGGGGGCGAACAGGCCGGCCACGCCGCCGGTGATCGGCTCGGCCAGAATCGACAGGTCCTCGATAATGATGCTCAGTGCCAGCGTGGCGATGGCCAGATAAATGCCGCTCATGCGCAGGATCGGCCGGGAGATGATCGCGCCCAGCACGCCGGAGGTGACAGCGCTGGCCAGCAGGGCCGGAATAAAATGCCAGCCGCGCATCATCAGTGCCAGATTGGTGAAGGCGCCGATCGCCATGAAGGCGGCGTGGCCGAGGCTGACCTGCCCGGTATGGCCGCTGATCAGCATCAGCCCCAGCCCGGCCAGGGACCAGATCAGTACCGCGGTCAGTTCGCCGAGGTAATACACACCCAGCAGCCAGGGCGCGGCCAGCAGCAGCGCGATCAACAGAGCGTACTGAGCCAGATGCCAGCGCCCCTCAAACAGGTTGATATCGTCGTCGTAGCGACTCTTGAATCGGTTACTCATGGGGGCCTACACCTTCTTCTGGCTGATCTGGGCGAACAGGCCGCCGGGGCGCAATACCAGCACCACCAGCATTAGCAGGTAGGGGGCGATCTGACCGACCTCGGGCAGATAGCGGCCG
Organism: Alcanivorax sp. UBA4485; assembly: GCA_002389055.1. Lineage (GTDB taxonomy): Bacteria > Pseudomonadota > Gammaproteobacteria > Pseudomonadales > Alcanivoracaceae > Alloalcanivorax. Next base: position 7,350 of record DGNT01000169.1, on the reverse strand, counting down.
GCGAACGGCTCGACGATGCCCACCAGCAGACCGCCCAGCAGCGCGCCGGGCAGCGAGCCCAGCCCGCCGATCACGGCCGCCGCGAACGCCTTGATGCCGAACAGCAGCCCCACGGAGGGCTCCACCGCGCCCTTGGCGGCGAACAGCACCCCGGCGATGGCCGCCACCACGCCGGACAGGGCCCAGACGATGGCGTTGATCCGCTTCACCGGAATGCCCATATAGTAGGCGGCCATCTGGTTCTGGCTGCTGGCCTGCATGGCCACGCCCAGGCGGGTGCGGGCAAAGAAGAAGTAGAGAATGCTGGTCAGGCCCACGGTGGTGAGAATGATCACCGCGTCCACCACCGGGATCATCAGTTCACCGAGCATCCACACCTGGCCGACGAAGGGGGTCTCCAGGGAGGTGGGGTCATGGCCCCAGATGACGCCGGCGACGAAGCGAATCAGAAAGCCGAGCGCGATGGTGAGAATCACCATGGCGAACTGCGGCTGGCCGAAAATGGCGCGCAGCACGAAGCGGTCGAGCAGATAGCCGAACAGACCCAGAAGCAGAGCGGCCAGGGTAATGCCGATCAGGAAGGGTAAATCCGCGTAGCTGGCGTTGATGAAAGTCACGCCGAGGAAGGCCCCCAGCATCATCATATCGCCCTGGGCGAAATTGACCGCTTCCGACGCCTTGTAGATCAAAACAAAACCCAGCGCCAACAGGCCGTAGATACAGCCGTTAGCTATCCCGCTGACCAGCAGCTGGAGTATGTCCATGGTGCCTCTCTCCCGGGGCTTTTTCTTTTTCGAGTTTGTTGTGTAATGAGCTTGAGACTATCCGAAGTTTTACATTCCCACCAGCAGGTAAAATGTAATCGTTTTAATTCGGTCATTGACAGGGGAGGGGGAGATTCTTTGGGAGGGTTATAACGGGATTTTAAGGCAATTTAGTGGACCCTTTACAGGGTTGGAAAGGGCTCTGGGATCCTGCCGGGAGCTTCGCTCCCTTTCGCGGGCGGGGCCCGCTCGCACAAGTTCGAATACGTCGCGGTCCGCTTCCGCCGCTGGCGAACAAAAAAAGCCCCGCCGGATGGCGGGGCTTTTTTGCGTCTGGTGCCCGGAGACAGAATCGAACTGCCGACACGGGGATTTTCAATCCCCTGCTCTACCGACTGAGCTATCCGGGCGTTGGGCGCGTATTAAACCGACTCGACCCGGCCCCGTCAAGCGCGCCTGGCTATTGGTTGGCGTCTTTTGTGGGCGGGACGTAACCCTCTGCTTTTTCGACGCTTTCGTTGTTCAAAAAGCGATCACGTTGCTCGTCCAGGAAGGCCTTGGCCTTGGGGTCCATGACGTTCAGGTGCTTCTCGTTGATCAGCAGGGTCTGGTGCTGCAGCCATTCCTGCCAGGCCTGCCGGGACACGTTGTCGTAAATGTCCTGGCCCTTGGGGCCGGGGAAGGGCGGTTTTTCCAGGCCTTCCAGGTCCTGCTGGTACTTGCGGCAGAAGACGGTGTGGGTCATGGCGGGTGCACCTCCGATGCGGGTGTTAGAGCAGGCCGGCCTGACGCGGGCCGTGCAATTGCTCCAGTAGCTTTTTGACCGGTGCCGCCAGGCCCAGCTCACCGGGGTCGGCGGGGCTGATCCAGCGGCCCCCGGCATCCTGCACACCGGCGCCGGTGGTGTCCACCCGGATCAGTAGCGGCTCGATGTCCAGGTGGAAGTGGCTGAAGGTGTGGCGGAAGGGCGTCAGTGCTTCCTGATCGCGGGCGTCCAGGCCGCGCTCGGCGAGGGCGCTGCTTTGCCGGTCCTGCGGGTCGAGCTGTGGAAAGCACCACAGGCCGCCCCAGATACCGCTGGGCGGGCGCGGCTCCAGCCAGACCCGGCCGTCCGAATGCTGCAGGATCAGCATGCGGGTCTGGCGCACCGGCTTTTCCTTGGCCGGTTTGCGGCCCGGGTAGTCCTGCGGGTTGCCGTCGGCACGGGCCTGGCACCAGTCGGAAACCGGGCAGCTCGGGCAGTCCGGCCGGCGACGGGTGCACAGCGTGGCGCCGAGATCCATCACCGCCTGGGTGTAGTCCGCCAGCCGCCGGTCCGGCGTGTAGTGCTCGGCCAGTTCCCACAGCCGGTTCTCCACCGGTTTTTTACCCGGCCAGCCGGGCACCGCGTGCAGGCGGCTGAGCAGGCGTTTGACGTTGCCGTCCAGAATCGGCGCGCGCACGCCGCGGCTCTGCGCCAGGATGGCGCCGGCGGTGGAGCGGCCGATGCCGGGCAGGGTGGCCACTTCTTCCACGGTGTCGGGGAAATCGCCGCCGTGCTCGTCCACCAGCTGCCGGGCGGCCTTGTGCAGGTTGCGGGCGCGGGCGTAGTAGCCCAGCCCGGTCCACAGATGCAGCACCTGGTCGGCGTCGGCGGCCGCCAGGGCGTGCACGTCGGGGAAGCTGTCCATGAAGCGCTGGAAATAGCCGATCACGGTGCTGACCTGGGTTTGCTGCAGCATGATTTCCGACACCCACACCCGGTAGGGCGTGCGCGGATGCTGCCAGGGCAGGTCCTGACGGCCGTGCTGGTCGTACCAGGCCAGCACGGCGTCGCCGAAGGTGGTGCGGTCCGGGGCGGTGCTCAACGGTTGAAGAACCCCTTGAGCTTGTCGCCCATCTCTTCCTTGATCTTCTCTTCGGCTTTTTGCTTGGCGGCGTTTTTCAGCACTTCCTCGGTGGTGTCGCCTTCCGCGTCGATGCCCAGCTTGTCCTTGAGCTTGCCCTTGGCCGCGTTGGTGGCCGCCTGCTGGGCGATCTTGGCGAAGCCTTCCTTGTCCGGGCCGCACCACTTGGCGGGGCTGCCGGCCAGGCTGCCCTGGCAGCGCAGCGGCCAGGTGACGTCTTCCAGGTATTTGCTGCCGCCCAGCTCCGGCGACTGCATGCCGATTTTCAGGTCGAATTCCTGGGTCAGCATGTTCATCCAGCCGTTGCCGGACAGGGTGCCTTTGTCCAGTTTGGCTTCCAGGCTGTCCAGGTTGGCGACCTGCTGGTTGAGGCTGGCCTTGGTGGTCAGATCAATGATCTTGGTGTCCTCGGACAGCGCCGCCGGCAGCTTGCCGGATTGCTGGTTGGGGATCAGCGCGCTGAGGCCCTGGAACCGGCCCAGCATGTCGTTCACGCCGCCCACCAGGGTGCCGTACAGATTCAGGCCGCGCACGGTGCCGTCGGCCAGGTTCATGCTGGCATTGCCCTTGGCGGAATTAACCAGGGCTTTCTCGCTGTTGCCGGAGGCGTTGAAATCCAGGTCCATGGAGAAGAGGCCCTTGGCCAGGTCCTTGTCCAGGGCCATGGCCACCACCGGCTGCAGCTGCATGCTGTTCACTTTCTGGCTGAAGGTGATGCGCGGCGTGTTGCCGGACACGTCGAGACGGCCATTGGCGCTGAAATTGCCCTGCAGGGTGTCACCGGACGCCTTGGTGAGACGCAGCAACCCGTCCTTGGCGCTGACGGCGAACACGATGTTGCTGGCCTTAATGGTGTCGTAGTTCAGCTCACCGATCTTGAGGCTGCCGTCGAGCAGCAGCGGGCGCAGGCTCTCCACCGGGATCAGTTCCGCTTCGGAGAGCTGGGTGGTGCCGCCTTCCTTGCCGCCGGTGCCGCCGCCGGCGCCGCTGGGATCGCCGCTTTCCGGTTCATCGCTCTCCGGTGGCAAGTAGCCGTCCAGGGTGATCTTGTCCAGGTTCAGGTCGAACACGATCTTGCCGGTCTCCAGGTTCTCCAGGCCGGCGGTGCCGCTCAGGGTGCTGCTGTCCAGGGTGACCTTGAGCGGGTTAACCATGACGCTGTTGGCCGGGCCGTCCAGGGTGGCGCTCAGGGCCACCTTGCTGAGCGCATTGTCGTCACGGGTGGCGATGGGTTCCTCGCCAATCGCTTCCAGGGCCTTGTTGGCGTCGAACGGCTCGGTGTTGATCTGGCCGGCCACTTTCATTTCGCCGGTCAGGCCGGTGACGGTGGCGTTACCGGTGGTGCGGGTGCCGGCGGCTTCCAGCAGCAGGTCGGTGACCTGCGCCCGGTCCTCGTCCAGATTGACATCCAGCTTCTGCTCAAGATGCACGCTCACCGGGTTGGTGGTCATGCCGGCGATGTCCGCGTCCAGGGTCATCGGGTCGAGCACGAAGTGGTTGTTGTCCAGGTCGGCGGCCAGGGTGGTTTCCAGGTTCAGGTCCACGCGCATGTCGCTCTGGTCCTGGTAGCGCAGCGACATCTGCATCGGGAACGGCTCTTCCAGGCTCACGTCCTGGGCGTTGAAGTTGAAGTGCTCAACGCGGATGTCGGTGCCGTCGGTGGTGTTCTGGTAGCGGATCTTGCCGTCGGTGATGGCGACGCTGGGGATGGTCAACGGAATGTCCATGCCGCCGCTCTCGCCGGGCTGCTCTTGTTCGGCGGGGGTGGTTTCCTCGGCAGCACTGTCCTGCGGGCCGATTTTCTCCCAGTTGGCGCCGTCGGCGGTTTCCACCAGGTTCACTTCCAGGCCGTCCAGGGTCACGCCGTCCATTTCCACCTGGCCGAACAGCAACGGCCAGACCGCCACGCCGACGCTGGCGCTGTTGATGCCCGCGAACAGCTCTTCCTCACCGGCGATGCGCGCCTCGGTGCGGCCCAGGCTGACGCCCAGCGACGGCCAGAACTGCCACGCCAGGTCGCCGGGAATCTCCAGATCCAGGTTGGCCTGGCTCATGGCCTGTTCACGAATCTGGGGTTTGAAATCGTTAGGATCGATCACCTGGGTGACCACGAACACGGTCGCCGCCAGCAGGACTACCAGGGCGGCGATGACGATAAGAAAAATTTTGATCGCGCGTGCCATAGAACAGCTCTCCTTGCGCCCCGGGCCGGGGGCCGGGATTATAGCAATAGAATGTACCCAACCGAACGTGAAGACCGTGGCGGGGATCGACGTTTAGACCGCATGATAAAGCATGATAATAAGTATCGCTCTTTGGGGAGCCGGTTTTGTTAAAGTTCCGTAATATCCTGGTTTGCATGGGGTTGCTGTGGTGCGCGCTGGCCGGCGCCGAGCCGGTGGTGTCGCCCCAGCAAGACCAGGAGCAGGTGGCCGTTGCCCGCGCCATGGAGGTCCTGGTGGACGCCGAAGGGCATTGGGATTTCAGCCAGGTCAGCGACCGTTTTTCCGGGCGCTTCGTCCGCAATGCCGCCACCGAACCCAATTTCGGCTTCACCAGCAGCACCATCTGGCTGCGTTTCACCCTGGACACCAGCCGCGTCCGCGGGCAGAGCTGGTACCTGGTGGAACGCTACCCGATTCTCGACCATATCAGCCTGTTCGCGCCCACTGAAGACGGAAGCTACCGGCGGGTGGATATGGGCGACACGCTGCCGTTCGATCAGCGCGTGATGAACCACCGGGCGTTCATCTTTCCCCTCGACACCGATCTGGCCGGCGCCAACACCTACTATGTGCGCGTCAGCGGCAAGGGTGCCATCAACTTGTCGCCGATGCTCTACAGCGCCGCCGGTCTGGTGGAATACACCTATCAGGATATCCTGCTGTACGGGGTGTTCTACGGCTGCCTGCTGATCATGGTGGTCTACAACGCGCTGCTGGCGTTGTCGCTCAAGGAGCCGGTGTACCTGTATTTCGTGCTGTTCCTGGTGGGCATCACGGTGTTCAACCTGAACGTCAACGGTTTCGGGCTGCAGTTCGTGTGGCCGGAGGTGCCCAGGCTGAACGAGTATTATTGGCTGGGCATCTATATCTGCACGCCGGCGCTGGCCATGTACTCGCGCCACTTCCTCGGGCTCAAGCAGCGCTTCCCCCGCTATGACCGGGTGATCCGGCAGTATCTGGCCGGCATCGCCGTGTTGCTGGTGGTGCAACTGCTGATTGCGCCGCCCTGGTCCTATTACCTGTCCACGCTGTTGGTGTTGATCACCGTGCTGCTGTTCAGCTGGCTGGGCTGGATGGTGTGGTCGCGGGGCTACCGGGCGGCGCGGCTGTACGTGGCGGCCTGGTGCGTGTTCCTGGTACTGATCTTTTTCTTCGTGCTCGGCAACCTGGATTGGATTCCCTACGCCTCGGTGATCAGTATGTTGCCCCACCTCGGCGCCCTGTGGGTGGTGATGATGCTGTCCCTGGCGCTGGGCGACCGGATCCGCTTCCTGGAGCGTGAGCGCAACCAGCTGTTCATCGAAGCGCGTGAAAACCTGGAGCGTCACGTGGAAGAAATCGAGCAGATGAACCGGGACAAGTCCACGTTTTTGCAGTACGTCAGCCACGAGCTGAATACCCCGATCAACTGGATCGGCGCCGCCAATTCCATCGACGACGGGCAAGCCGGCGCCGACCAGCGCGATGTCTGGGCACTGGTGCGCAAGGGCCAGCAACGGCTGATGGGCATGGTCAGCACCTCGCTGCGCTATTTCGACCTGGCCGACCGCAATACGCCGCCGCTGGTGGCCCGCTGCCGGCCGCTGTGGATGCTGGACGCGCTGCTGGCCACCCGAGCCCGGGCGCTGGATGCCCAGGCGCTGAAGGTGGTCAACCGCATTTCGCCGAACCTCTATGTGCGCGCCAACGAGACCGAGCTGCAGGAAGTGCTGGCGATGGCGCTGGATAACGCCATCCGCTTCAGCCCGCAGGGTGGCGAGATCACCGTCACCAGCGAGGTGATGGTGGGCGAGGCGGAGCTGCGCATCCGCGACCGGGGCCGGGGCGCCGGCCCGGATCAGCTGGAAAGCCTGTTCGAGCCCTTCTTCGTGATGGGCTCGCGCCACCACGAAGAGGGCTACGGGCTGTCGCTGGCCATGGCGCGCGTGATGATCGAGCAGGCCGGCGGCCGCATCTGGGCCGAGAGCGCCGGCCTCGATCGCGGCTTCACGCTGATCATCCGCCTGCCGCTCGCCTGATTTCGGCCTTGCTGTCGGAGCGGACCTTGTGGGAGCGGATCTCCCTGTGGGAGCGGGCCCCGCCCGCGAAAGGCGGCAACAGCCGCCGGCAGGATCCCAGAGACCTGAAAGATTGCGCTACCGATAGCCGTTTCTGGAATCCTGCCGGGCGGTTATACCGCCCTTTCGCGGGCGGGGCCCGCTCGCACAATCACGAGCGTTGGCATTTTTCGGGCAGCGTTAGTGCGCTACCGTGGTGCTTCTCCAGCAGTCGCAGGAAGTCCCGCCCCACGCCGCGTCCTCGGGTGGCGGGGTGGACCACCATCCACGCCAGGGTGTCGCCGTCGAGCAGCGCCACCGCCACCGGGGCGCCGTTGAAATGGGCGGCCGCCACCGGGCGCCCGGCGTCCAGGGCCTGGCCCAGTTCGGCGGCGTAATCCGGGTCGTCGCGCAGCACTTTGCTGAAGCGTTGCGCCAG
>DGNT01000008.1:535-11237 GCA_002389055.1 Alcanivorax sp. UBA4485 | reverse complement strand
TCCGCCACCAGCGGCGCCATCAGCCGCGCCATGATCCAGGAGTACACCGCCGAGATCGCGCCGCGATGGGTGAGCACCACGCCCTTGGGGTTGCCGGTGGAGCCGGAGGAATAGAGCACCGCGAAGTCGTCGTCCGGGGCGATGGTCACGTCCGGCCAGCGGTCGTCGCGGCCGCTGTCTCGCAGTGGTTCATAGCGCGGCTGGCCGGGCAGGGCCTCGGCGTCGCGCACCGCGATCAGCGTCAGGCCGTTGTCGGTGGCCAGCTTCTCGATGCGCTGGTGGCGCGGGCCGTCGGCGAACACCACCCGGGCGCCGCAGTCCTTCAGGCCGTAGGCCAGCTCCTGCTCCGACCACCAGGCGTTCATCGGCACCGCCACCGCGCCCAGCGCCGCCACCGCCAGAATCAGAATCGGCAGCTCCGGGTAGTTGCGCATGGCGATCGCCACCGGATCGCCTTGGCGCACGCCCAGGTCATCCGCCAGGGCGTTGGCCATGCGCGTCACCTCGCGGCACAGCTCGGCGTGGCTCCAGCGCTCGTCATGGTAGACCAGGGCGTCGCGGTCGCCGTAGTCGGGAGCGGCGTCTTCCAGCAGCACGCGCAGGTGCGCCGGGGCATTGGCGAATACCGGATAGCGGACTCCGCCGATCACCGCCTCGGTGAGCGCGAAGCGGGGATCGCTGGCGGCGATATGCGCCTGGGCGTCTTCGGGCGTCAATGGTTCTCCTTATGCACGGCGGGCGCCGTGGGCTGGCTGACACTTGTCAGGAATCAAGCTAAGGCGGATCGTGGCGGTAAGTCAAGCGCCGTTGACCGGCGGGTCACACCGAAATCAGGAATAATGGAATAGTGTTTCGGAAGCTAAGCGGCTGAATTAATTGGGCTTTTCGCCCAGTTGGTCGACCATGGCGCGGACCGCCGCCGCCACCGTCTTGAGGATCACGGTGTCGTCGATGCCCCGGTTCAGCCAGTCGCGCATCGGCGCGAAAGCGGCCAGAAAGACGATCATATTGGCGACCACCTCGGCGCGCGGGTCGTCCGCCGGCAAACCGCTACGCTGACGCAGCTGGTCGGCGAGCGCGTCCAGCACCGCCTCGTCCCGGGCGCGCATGGTTTTGCGGTCCTCGTCGCGGAGGTGGGGAATGGAGCGGTAGATCAGCAGGGTGCCCTGGCGCTTCTTGGTCCAGACGTCCTGGAAAAACGCCGCCACCTGGTCCTCGAACGGCACGTCCGGGTCGCGCTCCAGGCGCTCCGCCAGGGTCGGCACGTCCTGCGCGAACCACAGTTTGTTGAGCAGCCGGCGCAGGATGTCGTTCTTGTTGGCGATGTAATCGTAGATGCTCGCCTGATTGACCCCGGAGCGCGCGCAGATGTCGCGGATGGTGGTGGCGTCGAAGCCTTTTTCCAGAAACAGGGCCAGGGCCGCGTCGCAAATCTGATTGCGGCGCGTCTCGGTGAGGGCGGTGTCCTGCACGCCGTCCACCGTGGCTTCCACCAGCTGCTGATCGCCGTCTATGGCGGTGCTGTCGCTGTGTTTGGGGTCGGCCGGCAAGTGTGTTCTCCACAATCAGGGTCGGTCCGGGAAGGTCGCCCGGACGTTAGCACAGTTGTTTCAGGGGCGGAAGAAAGCCGCCGGCGGGGCAAGTGGCCGGCGACCAGGATCGAGCAAGAATCCACGGCTTATCGCCAACAACGCGGCTATCTTGCCGCTGCCTTGAGCGTTATCTTGTCATTCTTTGCCTTTAAGCATGGGCACGACTTCGTTTGTCTGACCGAGAGAGTAGTTATGAGCGACGACACCTACACGCCTCCGAAAGTCTGGAAATGGGATGCGGAAAGCGGCGGCAAATTCGCCAGCATCAACCGCCCCATCGCCGGGCCCACCCATGACAAAGCCCTGCCGGTGGGCAAGCACCCGCTGCAGCTGTATTCCCTGGCCACGCCCAACGGCGTCAAGGTGACGGTGCTGCTGGAAGAGCTTCTGGAAAAAGGCTTCGAAGGGGCGGAGTACGACGCCTGGTTGATCCGCATCACCGAGGGCGAGCAGTTCGGCAGCGGTTTCGTGGACATCAACCCCAACTCCAAGATCCCGGCCCTCGTGGATCAGAGCCAGGACCCGTCGGTGCGCGTGTTCGAGTCCGGCGCCATCCTGCTGTATCTGGCGGAAAAGTTCGGCGCTTTCCTGCCCACCGACCCGGCCAAACGCACCGAATGCCTTAACTGGCTGTTCTGGCAGATGGGCGCGGTGCCGTTTCTGGGCGGCGGCTTCGGCCACTTCTACGCCTACGCCCCGGAGAAATACGAATACCCGATCAACCGCTACACCATGGAAGTGAAGCGCCAGCTCGACGTGCTCGACCGCCGTCTGGCGGACAACCGCTTCCTGGCCGGCGACGACTACACCATCGCCGACATGGCGGTCTGGCCCTGGTACGGCGCCCTGGTCACCAACAAGGTGTACGAAGCCGCCGAATTCCTGGAAGCGCACACCTACAAGAACGTGCTGCGCTGGGAAGCGGAAATCGCCGAGCGTCCCGCCGTGCAGCGTGGCCGCATGGTGAACCGCGCCTGGGGCGAGCCCAGCGAACAGCTGCGCGAGCGCCACGACGCCAGCGATTTCCAGCTGCGCACCCAGGACAAGCTCGAGGACTCATAGACGCCAGGCCGGTTGGAACGGACGCTGTGGGGGCGGTCCGTGTGAGAGCGCCCCTTGTGGGAGCGGGCCCCGCCCGCGAAAGGGGCGAAGCCCCGGCCGCCCCAGAGCGAACGATCACGAAAGGAGGCAACCCATGATCGATTTCGAAAACAAGGGCTTCTTCAAGCTTAAGCAGAATAACGAGTACGCGGACAAAGTCAGCGCGCTGCTGGTGGAGGGCGAGGCCATCGTCGACGCCTACAAATCATTCCGCGACGGCGTGGTGTTCACCAACAAACGCATCATCGCCGTGAACGTGCAGGGCATTACCGGCAGCAAGAAAGACTTCACCTCGATTCCCTACAAGAACATCGAAGCTTACTCGGTGGAAACCTCCGGCACCTTTGATCTGGACTCGGAGCTGGAAGTGTACGTTTCTTCCGTGGGCAAGGTGCGGTTTGAGTTCACCGGCAGCACCGCCATCGTCGAAATCTCCAAGTACATCTCGAACAATATTCTTTAGCGGATTTTCTCCAATACCATCAGGTCATCCAGGTAGGTGACCAGATGCTCCAGATATTCCGGTGATATGTCCTGCAGCGCGGCCAGCGCGCGGGCTACTTGGCGGTGGGCGTTGAGCGGGCCGGCGTCGCCGGGGGTGTGAGTGATGGCGTGCTGGATTCGGGCGGCCATCTGTTGCCGGGCCTGGGCCTCGCGGATCGGCGCCAGGGCTTTCAGGTCGCGGGGTGCGTCACCGTCGCCGCGCAACGTGTGCAGTAACACCGCCAGCGGTGACCGGTATGTCCCCGCTATGGGGTCGTCCTGGTTTTCGCCGTCGCCGGCTTCCGCGCGGGCCTGGTAGTCCGCGAGGGCTTGCTCCAGTTTTTTCTGATGCTTTTGCGACGGCGCGCGCTGGCTTTCGGCCAGGCGTGCGGCGAAGCTTTCCAGGTAGGCGAAGCGCACCGGGTCGCGCTGGTGGGCGCCTTCCTGGCGCAGAGCCCGCAGTTGCGCCAGGACGTCACTCATCGCGTGGCTCGTCCTGTTCCGGTGCGCCGGCGGTGGCCTCGGCGCGTGGCACGGTGGTGATTTCCACGCGCCGGTTCTTGGCTCGGGCGGCGCTGTCGGTGTTGGGGGTCACCGGCTGGTTGTCGCCGAAGGCGGCGGCGAAGATCCGCTCCGCCGGCAGCCCCTGGTCGATCAGCGTGCGTGTCACAGTGAGTGCGCGCTGGGCGGACAGCCCCCAGTTGTCAGCGTAGCGGGGGTTGCCCTGCTGGATCGGCAGGTCGTCGGTGAAACCGCTCACCATCAACAGCTCGTCGTGTTGCGCCAGGTAGGCGTCCAGCGGTTCCACCAGGCTTTCCAACAGCGCGCGGCCCTCCGGCTGCAGGCGGTCCGCGTTGAGCGCGAACAGCACGCTGCCGTTGATGCCGATGCGGCCGTTCTGGAACGAGATGCGGCCGCTGGCGAGCGGGTCGGCGAGCGCTTCTTCCAACGCCTGGCGGCGTTGCTGCTCGGCCTGCAGTTTGGCGCGCTCCTGTTCCAGCGACTGGCTCAGTTCCAGCTGAATGCCGATCACCCACACCAGCAGCAGCACGAAGATGCCCACCAGCGCCGCCATCAAATCCGAGAAGATCGCCCACACCGGCGTCGACTGAGCGCCGTCGGAGCCGTCGTGAAGGTCGTCCATCAGGGCGCCTCGTTGTTCTTGAGGGCGGCCAGGGCGTCGATCACTTCCTTCTGCGAACTGAGGCTGAGATCAATCACCTCGCGGGCCTGCTCCACGTAGTAGGCGAGCTGCTCGTCGCTGCGCGCGGCGGACTGCTCCAGGGACGTTTCGATGCGCTTCAGGTTATCCAGCAGCTTGCCGTTGGACTCGCTGAACAGGTTCACCGCGGTGCCGAAGGCGTCGCCCAGGCTGGCCACTTCGTGGGCCCCGCCGGCGATGTCGGCGGCGGCGTCGTCCAGGCGCGCGGTCTGCGCGTCCACCTGGCCGGCGAAGGTGTCGCTGACCTCCTTGAGCACACCGCCGGCGTCGCGGATCAGCGTTTCCACCGCGTCGCGCTGCACGCCGGCCGCTTGCTGCTGGGCGGTGAGCAGGGCGTCCAGCTCGGTCATGATGCGGCGGCGTTCTTCCAGCAGCTCGTTGTCCCGTTCGCTGCTTTGCGCCATTTCCTCGCGCAGACGGCGGATCACTTCGGCGGCTGCCTTGGGGGTCTCCGAGGCGGTTTCGATCAGCCGCGTCATTGGTGCTTCCAACGCGGTGCCCAGCTCGGTGAGGTGGCGCGCGGCGGTGGCTTCCAGATCCGCCAGGCGCTGAGTGGCCGCGTCGCCGCGCGCTGCCTCCTGATCCCGCAGCGCGCTCAGTTGCTCGCCACTACGAGCAATCAGCGTCTCCATGCCTTCGCGTTGGCCATCGACCAGGCCGCTGGCGGTTTGCTGGAATTGATCGTTATGGCCGCGCAGGGTGTCGCCGAGCTCGCTGATCAGGCGCGCCAATAGTTGCTGTTGTTGATCGAGCCCTTCGCGCCAGCCCGTGGCGGTGGCGTCGCTGGCGGCCTGGAAACGCTCGCTGATCGCGGTGAGGCGCTGCTGATTATCGGCGTGGGCCTGCTGTTCGCCGTCGCGGATCTGCGTCAGCAGGGCTTCGCCATGGGCCTGGAAGCGCTGGTTGTGGTCGTGCAGCGCGGCGGCCACCTCGTCCGTCAGCGCCTGCGCGGTCTGTTGGTGCTCGGCGAGGCCCTCGCGCCAGCTGCGCGCCGCCTGCTCGGTGGTGTGCTCGAAGCGTTCGGCGATCTGGCTCAACTGGCTTTCGGTGAGGGTGTTGAGGCGCTGGTGGCTCTGCTCCGCCTGGTCGTTAAGGCGTTCCAGGGCCTCGGCGATCACCGGGCGGACGCTTTCCGCCGCCAGCCGGCTGCTGTCCGCCAGGCTGGCGCTCAGGCTGTCGCCGACGGACGCCGCCAGTTGACGGTAGTGCTCGGCGGTCTGCTCGTGGAAGCGCTGCTGGTTGTCGGTGAGCGCGCTGTTGAGCTGATCGCCCATCTGCTCCAGGCGCCGGGTCAGGGCCTGCAGGTTCTCGACCACGGCGGGGAAGGCGTCGGACTGTGATTGCAGCGCGCGGAATGCCTCGTGCTGCTGGTGTTTCAGGGAGAAGGCGCGCAGATCGCGGCGCAGCATGGCGTCCAGCTCGCGGCCCACCAGGGTGCGTTCGCGGCGGCTCAGGGTGGCGCCCAGACCCAGCATGGCGGAGGCGGCGACACCGGCGATGGAGGTGCCGAAGGCCAGGCTGAGCCCGGCGATCGGCGCCGCCAGCGCGCTCTGCACGGCGGCCAGGTTGTTGCCGCCTTCCAGGGCGCTGACCGCGCCCTGCAGGGTGACGATCATGCCGATAAAGGTACCCAGCAGGCCCAGCATCACCAGCAGGCCGGACAGGTAGGGCGTCAGCATGGGCCCGGGCAGCGGCGTGCTTTCCCCTTCCACGCGCCGGCGTACGGCGCCACGCAGGGCGGCGGGCAGGTCGGCCAGCCAGCGCTCCAGGGCATCGCCGTCGCCGGGCGGGGTGTCCAGTTGCCGGGCCAGCTGCGCGCTGTCGGCGCGGAAGCGGCGCAGCTCCAGGAAGCCGAAGCCGTACACCAAGGCGATCAGCAGAGTGGCGGTGAGGGCCACCAGATTGGTGCCGAGAAAGCCGATGCCCACCCAGGCCACGGTGGCCGCGCCGAGCAGGCATACCAGTGCGAATAAAAAGCGTGTCATTGAGGTCCTTGTGGGTCGTTGTGCAGCGCCTTGAGCAAGCCCTGAACCGGCGCCAGCCGGGCGTCCAGTTCCGCCAGCAACATTGTTTTCATCTCCTGGCAGAAGCGGTGCAGCCAGGCGCCTTCCTTCATCCAGTCCCCGGGTTCGTGGCCGGGCTCGTCGCTGAGCAGGCTGTGTTGCCGGTCCGGCCAGAGCGCCAGGAAACGCTTCTCCAGCACATCGGGCACGGCGCCGAAACCTTTACGGGCGTAACCGGTAAGGGTGGCGTCGAGCACCGCGTCGATCCGTGCCAGCCGCGCCAGGGCGGGGCTGTGGTCAGTGAGGGCGCCGCGCGCTTTCAGCCGCAGCGACGGCACGGCGGCGGCCATTTGCCGCTGCTTGCCCTGGTAGAAACGCCGGTAGGGCTCGAAATCCGGCGGCTGGGCCGGGCTCGGGCCGGCTTGCGGCTCCGGCAGGCCGTTGCGGGTGCCGACCCGCTCGGCGGTGACGCTCGCTTCAATCGCCTCCCGCTGACTCTGGCGCAGTTTCTCCAGCTCCGCGCGCAGCCGCTCGGTGGCCTTGTCGTCGGCGCTGAAATGGCCGTCCCGGGAGCTCACGTTGGCGGCGTCCAGCGCCACGGTGTCGGACAGGTCGAACAGCCGCGCCAGCCGTTCGCCGAAGCACGGCAGCGGCGCGCCGGCGGCGCGCACGCCCAGGCCGGCCAGCTGCTGCCGCAGCGGGCTGGTGTTGTTCGCACTGTGGGGCCTGCCGTTGCTCATCGCCGCGCCCTGGTTCGACATCCATGGAAAAGAGGGCCCGAGCGCACCCTGGGCGCCGGGAAGCCGCACATTCTAATCAGGAACGGCCGGCGATGATAATGGCGGCATGTAGCCGCCCGGCCGGCGCCCTGGAAAGGGTCCGGTGGGGCGGGCGAAGCAGGGGGAGGGTCAGAGGCGGCGGAAGGCTTCCGGGATGGTCAGCTCATAGGTGGCGCCGGTGGGCAGCAGCAGCGCGGAGGGGCCGCGCTGGGAGCTGAAGTAGAGCCGCGAGCCGTCCGGGGTGAAGGCGGGGCCGGTGAGCTCGCTGCCGCCGCCGGGAATGCGCAGCAGAATCTTGGCGGGCCGGTTGGGCACCATGACCATCAAGCGCATCAGGTCGCCGTCTTCCGCCACCACCACGTCGCCGGCCGGGCCGACGACGATATTGTCCACGTCGTTGAATGGCGCTTCACCGCTGCCGATCAACTGCTCGTTGTCGAACACCACTTCGATCTGGTCGTTGTCGATGTCCAGGGCGTAGACCCGGTTATCGCCCTTGCAGGCCAGGAACACCACCGCGCGCAGCGGCTCGGTGCTGCCCGCGATGTCCGGCCGCTGGCCTTCCGGCAGGGTCTGCACCCACAGGCCTTCGCCGCCTTTGAAGCGGGTGCCCGGGGCGCCCTGGCCGGTGGCCGCTTCGATCTCCGCGCGCACCGTTTCCTGGGCGCGGTGCGGGTCCTGCACCGGCACCCAGCGCACCTTGTGCAGCCGGCGGGCCTGGTCCAGGTCTTCCTGGTAGGCGCCGTTGGCGAAGCCGTCCACTTCCAGCACTTCCAGCACGCCGTTATCCAGGTCCAGGCCCGGCTGCCCGGTGATCGAGGTGACCACGCCGGCGGACCGGAAGCGGTACAGCCGGCCGTTGCCGTCGTCCTCGGACAGGTACAGGGTGCGGGTATCCCAGTCCGCCACGGCGGCTTCGTGATTGAAAATACCCAGCGCCGGGTGCGCCCGGGCCAGGGACGCGGGCCCCAGTGGGTGGCACTCATAGACCTGGCCGTCGGTGGTCTCCTCGCAGGACAACCAGGTGCCCCAGGGCGTGGCGCCGCCGGCGCAGTTGCGACGGGTGTTGCGCAGGATGCGGTAGGCGTCGATGACGGTGCCGTCCCGGTCGAACCGCAACGCGCCCACGCCGCCGCCGGGGTCGATTTCACTGTTGGAGACATAGACCCAGCCGCCGTCTTCCTGCACCGGGAACACCGCGCCGCCGTCCGGGAAAATGTGCCAGTTGTCGCGCAGCAAGCCGGTGAGGTTGGGCAGACCAGAGATCGGGTCTTCCAGGTGCCGGGCCACGCGGCGGATCGAGAACCCCTCGGGAATCAGAATGCCGTCCACGTCGCTTTCCACCAGCTCGCCGATGCCGGCCAGCGGCCCCGCTTTCAGGGGCAGCATGGTGGCCGGCGGTACCGGCGGCTCGGGAACGGGCGGCTCCGGCTCCGAGGGTGTGCCGGGTGTCGGCGACGGGGTGCCCACCGGACTGCCGGAGGAAGAGGAACCGCCGCCGCAGGCGGTGATCATCGCGGCGCCGGCGCCGTAGAACATGGCCTGGATCAGTTTGCGTCGGGTCAGGGATACGGAGTTCATAAGCCGGTCCGGAATCGATAACGGCGGACAGGCTGGCCGCCGATCATGACAATCCGGTGATGACGGCGCCGCCGGTGGCTGTCGGTAACAAAAGTCGAACCGAACGGTTACCGAAGGCGGTCAGTCCACCGCCAGGCCGGCGGGGAAGCGGCGGATCTTCTGCGCCAGGTAGAGCCCCGCCAGCAGCGCCAGGCAGGTGAACGCCACCGCCAGGCGGAAGCCGCCGGTGGCTTCGATCAGCCAGCCGGCGATGGCCGGCCCCAGGAACTGGCCGCCGGCGAAGAACACCGTCACGTAGCTGAAGGCAATGGGGATATGGCGCGGCGCCACCTGGTCGGTGCTGGCGGCCTGGACCATGGTGAATACGCCGTTCACCGCGCAGCCCATGAGCAGAAAGTGGGCGAAGAACATGGCCAGGCTCTGGTCGATCAGCGGCAGCCCCATGGCCACGGTGACCACCGTCATCGCCAGGGTCAGGGTGTTGCCCCGGCCCCACACATCGGACAGCGAGCCCCATAGAGGCCCGGCGGCCACCGACAGCAGGCCGGACATGGCCATCAGCCAGCCGGCGGTGGCCTCCTCGAACCCGGACTCCACCACGTAGCTGACCATGAAGATGGCCTGGATGATGTAGACCATGCCGATAATGCCGTAGAGGGTGGCCATGAGGATCACGCGCGGGTTGCGGTAAATGCGCCATTTGTCCGCCGGCGCCGGGCGGTCCGGGTGGTCGTGGGCCACCGGCGCCGGGTCGCGTACGGCAGCCAGGACCAGCGCCACCGCCACCGCCGCCAGGGCGGCGAACAGGCCCCAGGCGAGGCGCCAGCCGTGCTCGCCGAACTGGCTGGAGAGCCAGGGCACCAGCAGGCCGGTGGCGAAAATGCCGGCGCCCACGCCGCCGGACATGCAGCCGATCACCATGCCGCGTTTTTCCGGGTACCAGGTGGCCAGCAGCGACACCATGGGCGCGAAGCAGAAGGCGGTACCGAGGCCCAGCAGCGCCATCAGCCCAACGATCACCGGATAATCGCTGGCCGCCGCCAGGCCGGCGAAGCCGGCGGTGAGAATCAGCAGGCCGGTGGCCACCGCGTTACGCGCGCCCCAGCGGCTGGCGGCGATGCCGCCCAGCAACACGAACAGCAGATAGCCCAGCGCGGTGACGGTGCCCAGGGTGCCGGCTTGCCGGTAGCTTAGGCCCAGATCATCGCGCATCGGCGGCAGGATCAGGCCGTACGCCAGCCGCGCGAACACGATCGCCACCAGCGCCACCAGAATACCGCCCGCCACCATGATCACGATGTTGGGGCGGTTGGGCGCAGAGGCGGTGGCGGACATAGGCGGCGGATCCATGGTCTGGGACGTTCGGGGCGGGCGCTACTGTAGCGCACGGCGCCCGTCACACCCAGTGTTTCGTTCCCCGCAAGCGCGCCGTCTGGGTTAGGCTTGGGCGTTTGCATCGGGACCAGCAACGGGAGTATCGGAAGTGGATCAGTCACTGTTTGTTCGCGAGGGCGAGACCTTCGTCCCCACCGCCAGCGCCGGCGGACCCTGGAGCCCCAGCCATTTGCACGGCGGCTCGCCCACCGGGCTGCTGGCGCTGTTGATGGAGCAGGCCACCGTGGATACCGGGCTGCGGCTCAGCCGTCTCACGGTGGATTTATTGAGGCCGGTGCCGGCGGCGCCGCTCAGCGCGGAAATTTCGGTGGTGCGCGCCGGGCGCCGCCTGCGAATACTGCAGGGGGCCCTGCTCGCCGACGGTGTCGAGGTGTGCCGGGCCAGTGGGCTGTTTCTGGAGCAGGCCGGTGCCGAGGTGCCCGCGTTCGGGCGCTTCGAAACGGGCGGTCTGGAGCCGCGCGGCGACCGCCCGGTGATGACCCTGGCGGAAGTGGGCGGCGGCCGCAAAGGCGGCGACTGGACGCCCCGGGGGCTGCACACCACCGC
>DGNT01000008.1:0-470 GCA_002389055.1 Alcanivorax sp. UBA4485 | reverse complement strand
CGCTGGTGCGCGCGGCCACCTTGTCCGATTTCGGCAACGGCATCGCTCAGCTGCGGCTGGCCCCGGATGTCGGCAGCATCAATTCGGATCTCAGTCTGTACCTGCACCGCGACCCGCGCGGCGACTGGCTGGGGCTCGACGCCCGCGCCCGCATGCAGGACAACGGCACCGGCCTGGTGGATACCACCCTGTACGACGAGGACGGCCCGGTGGGGCGGGTGCTGCAGGCCACTCTGGCGATGCCCTTGTACGCCGGCGGCTGATTGGCGTTACATTAGGATGAAAGGCCATCAGGAGGACGCCATGGCGACCGGCTGGGCCCCGGAAGGGGCCGTTCAGGATCAGATCGACAGTACCGTGGACTCGGCGGTGCAGCATGCCCGCAGCCGTCTGCCCGCCGGCGACAGCCTGACGCACTGCGAAGAGTGCGAGGCGCCGATCCCCGAGGCCCGCCGCGCGGCGCTGCCCGG
>DGNT01000047.1 GCA_002389055.1 Alcanivorax sp. UBA4485 | reverse complement strand
GCAAATTCGTCGACGGCTCGATCCAGGATGATCTGCCGATCCGTCGCCTGTCGCGGCTGTTCGGCGTCAACCACTCCATCGTCAGCCAGACCAACCCCCACGTGGTGCCGTTCCTGCCGCGCAGTGAAAGCACCGATTCCAGCCTCAGCACGCTCAGCGACTGGGCCATCCGCAATGTGTCCATGAACCTGCACTACGCGCTGGATCTGGTGCGCCGCCGGGTGCGCTCCAACGATCTGGGGCTGGTGGTGGACAAAGCGCAGACCGTGGTCAAGCAACGCTACATCGGCGACATCAACCTGATTCCGCCGCGCCAGCCCCGCAACGCCCTGCGCGTGCTCAGCAACCCGTCGCTGGAGGACGTGCGCGCCTTCATCCGCGCCGGGGAGCAAACCACCTGGCCGAAGCTGACGATGATCGACAACACCACCCGCATCAGCCGCACCTTCCGCGCCTGCCGCGAGCGTCTCGACCGCCTGGAAGAACGCACCCTCAACCGCCTCAGCGTGGCCGCCAACGGTTGATCCACACCGGCACCCCGGGCCACGGGGTGCTATTTGCTTAGCGCGATTGATTATGACCGGCCCCCTTTAAAGGGGCGCCGGAAGCCTCTATGTTCTTAGCACCAGCCAAACAACACGGCATTCGTTCTAAGACCAGGAGACACACCCATGGCACTGCAACTCGGCGATACCGCCCCGGATTTCAAACAGGATTCCACTGACGGCCCGATCTCGTTCCACGACTGGGCCGGCGACAGCTGGGTGGTGCTGTTCTCCCACCCCAAGGATTTCACCCCGGTGTGCACCACCGAGCTGGGCGAAGTGGCCCGCCTCAAGCCTGAATTCGACAAGCGCAACGCCAAGGTCATCGGCCTGTCCGTGGACCCGCTCGAGGATCACAACGCCTGGTGCGGCGACATCGAGGAAACCCAGGGTTCGGCGCTGAACTTCCCGCTGCTGGCCGACGCGGACCGCTCCGTGAGCCAGGCCTACGGCATGATTCACCCCAACGCCGACAACACCCTGACGGTGCGCAGCGTGTTCGTGATCGACCCCAACAAAAAGGTCCGCCTGACCATCACCTACCCGGCCAGCACCGGCCGTAACTTCGATGAGATTCTGCGGGTGATCGACAGCCTGCAGCTCACCGACGGCTACAAAGTGGCCACCCCGGTGAACTGGAAAGACGGCCAGGACGTGATCATCGTACCTTCCGTGGACAACGAGGCCGCCGCCAAACTGTTCCCGGAAGGCTGGGATGAGAAGAAGCCGTACCTGCGGATGGTGAAGCAGCCCAAGAAGAGCTGAGTCATCAGACTATTTCCGCGCAAAAAAAAGGGTCGCCTCTGGCGACCCTTTTTTGTCTGGAGCGGGTGAAGGGAATCGAACCCTCGTATGCAGCTTGGGAAGCTGCCGTTCTACCATTGAACTACACCCGCGAAGGGCCGCCATTACACCGGGAATCCGGGCCGCTGTCCAGCACGGCGGGATCAGACCACTTACCCGATTTATGGGCTGGGCCCGTCAACAAGTGACGCTCTGGCTTACATGGATTTCATCCCTGGCCGACAGAGCGACGCCGATGAATGTCCGAGACTGACCCCTTCGTTTTATTGATGGGAGGGGACAAGGATGTCTCGTGCGATTTTTCTTTTCGTTCTCGCCACGGTGCTGGCGTTCGGCGTGGTGGTGGCCAGCGTGGGGCACGGGCGCACCGTGCCGGCGCTGACCCAGGCCCGGGTGTATCAGGGGGAAGCGGACCTGTCCCGCTACTGGGTCAGCGAAAAGTTCGACGGCGTGCGCGCCTACTGGGATGGGGAAGACCTGATTTCCCGACACGGTAACCGCTTCGACGTGCCGGCGGCCTTCACCCGGGGCTTCCCGGAACAGCCCCTGGACGGCGAGTTGTGGATGGGGCGCGGCACCTTCAGCCGCATGGTGGGCCTGATCAACCGGCACGACACCGGGCCGGAACACTGGCGGGATGTCTACTACATGGTGTTCGACCTCCCCCGGGCTTCCGGCCCCTTCGATGCCCGTCTGCGAACACTGCGCCGGCTGCTGAAGGATCATGACAACCCGCATTTACGCCTGGTGCGGCAACTCAAGGTCCCCGACCGGGCAGCGCTGAACCGTCGCTTGGAAAAAGTGATCGGGGCCGGCGGCGAGGGTCTGATGCTGCATCGCGGCGACGCACCCTATCGCAGTTACCGTTCGACGGATCTTCTCAAGGTGAAGCCTTACCAGGATGCCGAGGCCAGGGTGGTGGCGCATCTGCCCGGCGAGGGCCGGCTGGACGGCATGATGGGGGCGCTACTGATGGAAACCGAAGGCGGCCAGCATTTTCGTCTCGGCACCGGCTTCAGTGACGCCCAACGAGCGGATCCGCCACCGATCGGCAGCCTGGTCACCTACAAGTTCTACGGGCGCACCCGCCACGGCCTGCCCCGTTTCCCCAGCTTTCTGAGAGTGCGACAGGAAGGCCCGGGCTTTATCCGCTAAGGGTTGCAGGACGGCGTCGGCTGGGCGATAAGTAGCACACCTAAACAAGGAGTGCGCACTATGCCCAGCGCTTTTATTACCGGCGCCCGCGGTTTTCTGGGCGGCCATATCACCCGGCAGCTGCTCGAGGCCGGCTGGGAGGTAACCGCCCTGCTGCGCCCTGGCAGCGACGGCACCGCTCTTTCCGCCCTGGGAGTAAAAGTGGTGGAGGCGCCGATGGACAACGCCACCGAAGTCACCCTGGTGATGCCCCCGGCGGTGGACGCGGTGTTCCATGTGGCGGGCAACACCAGCCTGTGGCGCCATCAGAACCAGCGCCAGTACCAGGACAACGTGATGGGGACCCGGGCGTTGATCACCGCCGCCCTGCGCAACCAGGCCGGGCGCTTTATTCATACGTCCTCGATTTCCGCCTGGGGTATCCAGGAAGAGGCCATTGACGAAGCGTCGCCGTCCAACGCCGCCGGTGACTGGATCGGCTATAACCGCACCAAGTATCTGGCCGAGGAAGAAATCCGCCACGGTATGCAGCACGGTCTGGACGCGGTGATTCTCAACCCCTGCGGGATCATCGGCGCCGGTGACACCCACAACTGGTCGCAAATGATCACGCTGATCGAACAGCGCAAACTGCCCGGGGTGCCGCCCGGCGGCGGTAACTTCTGCGCGGTGGTGGAAGTGGCGCGGGCCCATCTGACCGCCGTTGAGAAAGGCGGTCGCGGCGAAAACTATATCCTCGCCGGCGTGGAGGCCAGCTTTCTGGAATTGGCCAACACCATTGGCCGGCTGCTCGACCGCCCCACACCCGGCAAACCGATGCCGGTCTGGCTGCTGCGGCTGGCCGGGCAGATTTACGGCGTCGGTGGCCTGTTCACCGGGAAAGAGCCACGCCTGACCCCGGAGAAGGTGGCGCTGGTGACCAGCCGGGTGCACGCGGACGGGACCAAAGCGGTGCAGGAACTGGGCTTTGACGCCACGGTGCCGCTGGAAACCATGCTGCGCGATTGCATCGACTGGATGCGCGAGACCGGGCGCCTTTAACGCAACGCCCGGTAGATGCGAAAACGGTTGGTCTCACGAATCACCTGCACGTGCCGGAAAGCCGCGTCCAACCACTGCACGTAGGGCAGTTCGCGGTTCGCCACCATCCAGAATTCACCGTCGTCCTCGAGGTGACGGGGCGCCTGCTCGATCAAACGCCGGGTGATCGACATGGTCCGGTCGCGGCCGTCGTGAAACGGTGGGTTGGTCACCAGCGTCTGATAGCGTCCCTCCACGCTGCCGTAGAGATCCCCGCCCACCACCTTGCCCTGCAGGTGGTTCCGGTCGAGGGTGCTGCAGGCGGCCGCCACCGCGGTGGCGCTCACATCGGTGCCGGTCACGTTGCAGCCGGCGTGGGCCAGCGCGGCGGTGATTACCCCGCACCCGCAGCCCATATCCAGCG
Source organism: Alcanivorax sp. UBA4485 (assembly GCA_002389055.1). Lineage (GTDB taxonomy): Bacteria > Pseudomonadota > Gammaproteobacteria > Pseudomonadales > Alcanivoracaceae > Alloalcanivorax. The sequence goes on along the minus strand of DGNT01000047.1, from coordinate 13,975 downwards.
CTTTGCCGCGCGGCGCCGCCTCCGCCAGGGCCTGCAGCAACAGGGCCGTGCCCTCGTCCAGTCGGCCGTGGCTGAACACACCGGGATAGCTAATCACGTCGAAATCGTCGACGCGCACCACGCTTTCCACCTGCGCCAGGGACAGTTCCGGCCCCGGCCGCAAGACGCCGCGATAGACTTTGCAGTGGCGGGCGCTGTCCACCAGGGTCACCGCGTCCGCGTGCCGGGACAAGCGGGTCACCCCGCCGCGAATGCCGCCCTTGGCCGGCCCCACCAGCCACACTTCCAACGGTTCCGTGACGCTGCCGGCGAGCCCGCGCAGCAGCAGTTCGAGCCGCTCCGAGGACTTCGGCAGCGGCAGAATCACCAGATCGGTGCCCTCGGGGAGCGTGGGCAGGGGCGCCCACTGGTGGGCGCCGACGGTGTAGTCGTCGGCGTGCAGATAAACCTGTTCGGCGGGCAAGTCGGCCAGCTCCGGGTCGTTGGCGTCGACCACCAGAACCCGCCGTCCGGCCAGGTTCTCTTCCTGTCGCCACAGTAACCGTGTGCTGTTTTCCATCGCTTGGCGCCTCGGCAAAGCGGGCAGTATAAACAAACCGGGCCGCGGGGGATAAATCCGGTCTTCACGGCGCCTTTGAAGTTTTACATAAACACCACGCCCCGCGTGCTTCCCTACCGATAGAATGCGCGAATCAGATGATGTTGTGGAGGCAAAGGATGGTCCGTTCCGCAGTTCTGGCTATTGGTATTTTGATGGCGTCCCTGGCCTGCGCCGACAACAGCGACAGCGCGTTTGAAGAAGCGCTGCACGCCGCCCGTAACGATGATTGGAACAGTCTGGCGCAGGTACAGAAGCGCCTGGCCGACGATCACCCGCTGCAAGCGTACCTGGAATTTCACCGGCTGCGCGCCGCCCTGCCCGAGCTGTCCCCGCAGCGCGTGGTGGAATACGGCGAGCGCTACCCGGATTCGCCGCTGCCCGACGATATTCGCCAGCACGCCCTGGTGGCCTACGCCAAGGAGTCGCGCTGGCGGGACGTCCTGAAGGTGTACGACCGGGCGCCGCGTGGCACCGAGCTGCGCTGTTATTACCTGCGCGCGCAATGGGAAACCGGTGACAAAGGCGCGCTGCCCCAGGCCCGCGAACTGTGGCTGTCCGGCAGCTCCCGGCCGTCCAGTTGCGACCCGCTGTTCGACGCCGCCCGGGATCAGGGCGTGATCGGCGAGCCGGAAATCTGGCAACGCCTGCTGCTCGCCTTTGATCAGGGCGCCACCGGCCTGATGAGCTACCTGGCCGACATGCAGAGCGGCGCCGACGCCACTGCCGGGGAATGGCTGGGCCGTCTGCACCAGGACCCGGAACGCCTGCGCGAGTTGCCCGAGGGCATTCGTGGTGAGCAACGCGAACAGCTGCTCAGCGCCGCCCTGCGCCGCCTGGCCTACACCGATACGGTGCGCGCCCGGGAGCTGTTTCAACAGGAAAGCGCCAACCTGGGTCTTAACGACCCGGCCCTGCGCGAGCGCGCCGCCGAGCGCATCGCCTGGTACTCCACCATTCGCGGTATTGAAGAGAACCGGCAATGGCTGGACGGCTGGCTGGCGGCCAACGGCAGTGCCGACACCCTGGATCAGCGTGCCCGGCGCAGTGTGATCGAACAACGCTGGGACGAGCTTCCGAACTGGGTAGCCCGTCTGCCGGCGGCGACGCGCGACGACAGCCGCTGGCAATACTGGCTGGGCCGCGCCGCCGAGGAAAACGGCGACGACGAGAAGGCCCGAGCGCACTGGAGTCAGGCCGCCGGGCAACGCAATTTCTATGGTTTCCTGGCCGCCGAGCGGCTGGGTCAGGCGCCAGTGTTCAGCAACGCCTCACCGGCCACCGACGACAGCGCGCTGACGCAACCGGGCCTGGCGCGGGTGGCTCTGCTGCGGGATATCGACGAGCCGCAACTGGCCTGGGACGAGTGGAACTGGATGCTCTGGCACAGCAGCGAGGGCCAGCGCCGCAAGCTGGCCCAGCACGCGCTGCAGCAAGGCTGGTACGACCTGGTGGTGCAGGCGTCGATCCAGGCCCGCGCCTGGAACGTGCTGGCCTGGCGTTTTCCGGCCGCGCACCGGGAGCTGTTCGTGGCCGCCGCGCGCCGCCATGACCTGGACCCCTGGCTGACCATGGCGGTGGCGCGCCGCGAGAGCGCCTTCTACCCCCATGCCCGCTCCCCGGTGGGCGCCCAGGGCCTGATGCAACTGATGCCCGGCACCGCACGCAAAGTGGCGCTCGACGCCGGTCAGACACCGCCCGGGGCCCGTCAGGTGATGGATCCGGACACCAACGTGGCGCTGGGCAGCCGGTATCTGGCGGAGTTGCTCGAACGGTTCAACGGCAACCGGGTGCTGGCGCTGGCCGCCTATAACGCCGGCCCGCACCGGGTGGACGACTGGCTCGCCGAGGAAGAGGAAGCGGTACCGGCGGACGTCTGGATCGAATCGATTCCCTTCTACGAGACCCGGGAATACGTCCAGGCGGTGCTCACCTACCGGGTGCTGTTCCAGGGCTTGCACGGCGACCGGGAAGAGCTGGTGCTGTTACGGCCCGACGAACGCCGTACCCCCTACTCCCTGGCGATGATGGATTAGACGCCGGCTCAGTCGAGCTGGCGGATGTGGTAATCCAGGCGCCCCCGGCGCAGCAGGGGCGCCAGCCGGGTGTCCTGCTGCAGGCGGCGGCGCAAATGCACGCTGCGCGCCGGCTCGCGGGTAAAGGCCACCACCGCGTTGTGGCAGTCGCCGCAGGATAACCGGAAGCGGCTGCTCCAGCCTTTCATGGTCAGCTGGTCAGCGGCATGGCTTTGCCGGTATTCGGTGAAGTCGCCGAAATTCATCACCAGGGTGCCGCGCTCACTGACGTGGCGGGCGAGCGTGCGCACCCAGGACCGGTCGGCGGGCACCGCCCGGCTGACCACATCGTTATCCGGCGCGAACAAGTCCTCGATGATCAGATCAAACGGCTCGCCGTCGTAGGCGTTGAGCCAGGCCACCGCGTCGCCGAGCACGGTCTGCTCGCCCTCGCCCACCACCGAAAACACCTCACGGGCCACCGCCAGGTGGTGCGGGTCCAGTTCCACCGCGATCAGCTTGTCCGGGGCCAACAGCGCACGGATCGGCGGCAGCAAAGTGCCACCGCCCAACCCCAGAATCAGCACCCGCCGGAAACGCTCCGGCTCACTGAGCAACGCCGGCAACCAGAGCAGATCCCAAACGCTGCCGGTGACCAGCCGCCTGGGGTGGAACTCGGAGTGCTGCACGCCGTTGGCGAACAGCCGCATGCGATCGCCCCGGCGGTGGACCTGATACAGCACACCGTCTTCCTGACGCTGCCAGACCACCGCCATCAGGAGTCGACGCCCAGGCCCACCCCGGTCACGTCGCCGTCGGCGCTGGGGTCGCCCAGCCGCACCCGCTCCTCGGGCAGGCCGTGTTCCTCGATCAACTGGTCACGGGCCAGCCGCGCCCGCTCCCGGGCCAGATCCAGAAGGGTCTCGTCGTCCACGTCGGCGGCCGCCTGCTCCAGCATCCGCCGCCAGGCTTCACGGGCCCGGTCGCTGTCCCTTTCGCCTTCCAGGGTGTCCCGGTCGCGATCCAGGCGGTCCTCATAGGTGTCGAGGAGGCGTTCGCGCCAGTCCTCGCCGGTGAGCGCGGTGTCCAGGCCCGGCCAGTCGCCGCCCAGGTCGTCGACCACGTCGGCTTCGCCGAGCGCGCGGCGGTCGTTCTCGCCGGCCTCACCGGTGAGCACCACGGTCAAGTTGTCCCGGTCCTTGAGGATGTCCGCCAGGCGCGCCACTTTATCGCGTGTCTCGCCCGTGAGCCGGTCGTCGCCCGCCGGGAAGGGAAGGTATTGCAAGTCGCCGTCGCCGCCGCCGGCCAGGCTGGCGAGCATCGAGAACGGCGCGGTGGCGGCTTTCACCAGCACATTGCGGATCACCCGCAGCACTACCCCACCGGCACTGAAGCCCGGGTCGTTGAGATCGCCGGAAATGGTGACCGGCAGGCGGATCATGCCGGAGCTGTCACGCAGCACCGACAAGCCCAATTTCACCGGCGCGTCCAGCGCCTGCTCGCTGTCCACCCGGTCGCCCAGGTAGAACTTGTCGGCGGCGATCTTGGTGGTGCTGTCCAGCCGACCGTCTTTGATCGACACTTCGGTGTCCACATCCAGACGACCGCGCTCCACCCCGAAGCCCAGATAACGGGTGGTAAACGGGGTCAGTGTTTCCATGCCGTAACCGTCCAGCTGCCCGGTGATGTCCAGATACAACGGGTCCACCGCCAGATCGCCCTGGGCGCGCAGCCGGGCCTGACCGTTAACGCGCCCCGACGTCTCCAGCCGGGCACGGCCGGAGCCGGTGTCGAAGTTGTCCATGACACCGCTCCATTGCTCCAGAGAGACGTCGAAATCCGGCGTCAGGGTGTTATCCCGGTGCGCCAGCCGGGATTCCTCCACGGCAACGCGCCCCAACAGGACCCGCCATCCCGGCCCACTGTCCTCGCTGTCATCGTCCCCCGTAAGACGGGCCATCAGCCCGCGGCCCTGCTCATCCAGCAGATGGCGGAAATCAATGCCGCGGCCGGCCAGACCGTCCACGGCCACCCGCCGGTCGGCGGTTGTGACACTCAGACCGTCAGCCGATAAACGGCTCACTTTGAGTGTCTCGCGCCCGTTTTCGCGGATATCGGTATCCGCCAGGCTGGCGCGGCCGGTGATCGTAATGTCCGGTGTGTCGCCGGTGACGGAGAGCGCCAGCTCGCCGCTGGCGCTGCCCTGCTCGATGGTCAACGGCACGGCGTTGGCCAGCCAGGGGGACAGCGTGGTCAGCGGCAGGCCCTCGAGCGACAGGTCGGCGGACACCTTCAACGGCGTCAGCTGGCCGGTACCGGAATGCGACAGCCGGCCGCTTTCCGCCAGCACGGCGCTGCCCTCCCACTGCCAGTTGACGCTGTCCTCAACCCGGAAATCGGTCAGGTTGAGCGCGCCTTCATTAAGGGTCACCTCAACCGGGTCGGCCAGCGTCTCGTCGCGGAACACCACGCTGCCGTTGTCCACTTTGAACTGATCCAGGGTGACGGCCCAGGCCTCGCCTTCGCGGATGCGCTCGGCGGATTGTTCCGCTTCCTCGCGCACTTTTTCGCGGGTTTCCCGGGCCTGGTCCGGGTCGGAGGGCAGGAACAGCGTGGCCAGGTCGAGCCCCTCGCCGGTGAGCACCGCGCGCATCGCCGGCTCGCTCAGCGTGACTTCCGGCACGCTGATACGGCGTTCGGTCAAATCCAGGCTGACGCCGTTCACCTTGAGGGTCGGCACCACGAAGCTGGGCGTCTCGTTGCCGTCACGCAGGATGCGCAACCGGTCCAGCTGGAAGCGGCCGTTGTCCACGCTCAGACCCTCGCCATCGCCGGTGCCGTAGCGGTAATCCGCCGCCAACCCGAGCATGCCGGACGGCACCTGGAACGGAAAATGCGGCTCCAGCAAGCGGGTGAAGGCGGCCACATCCACCTTTTCCATTTGCAGGCGGCCTTCCACGGTCAGCGGCTCGAACACGAAGCGCCCCTGCCAATCCAGGGTGCCGCCGTCGGGGCCTTCCACATGCATTTCGTAAAGGTTGTCCTCTTCGCCCACGCCCCGGGTGGTGAGGTCCTCGATGCTGAACGCCACCGGCAGGGTCAGGGAACTGGGCTCGCTGCCGGAAGCGTCGTTCACGGTAACGCGGCCCTCGGACAGACGCAGATGGCTGATGGTGAACGCGGGCGGGCCGGAGGCTTCGTCTTCCGGCGCCGGCGCCTCGTTGGCGCCCTCCTCACCGCTTTCGCGCAGGCGGGTGACAATATCGTCCAGGTTGAGGGCGCCGTCCTCGCCCCGGCGCAGCCGGATCTCCAGCCCGGTCAGGTCCACATCACTGATCCAGGGGCGCCAATGGAACAGCGACGCCCAGAAAGAGGTGTTCACGTACAAGCGGTCGAAGCGGGCCAGGAACTCGGTGCCCGGATCGGCGATCTGGAACTGTTCGGCGGTGGCCGACAGAGTCAGGGGGTTGAGCCGCACCTCTTCAACGGTGACGTCCCGTCCCAGCAGACCGGACAGCCGCTGCTCGATCTCGCCACGCGCCCAGCCAGGCAGAATCAAAAACACCGTCAGCGCGTACAACACATACAACAAGGCCAGAATCGCCAGAATCCGGGCGCCCCATCCCCGTGAGCGCCACCATTGTATCGGTGTGTCCATGTCGTCGTTCCCTCAGCCCGGTTGCGCAAGGGCAAAGTCTAGCATTAACGCCGTGAACAGGTCGCCCCGGCGGCCATTGCGCCGGCGGCGGCAAGGTTCACACTTAGCCTTTTCCAAGGAGGCCGCCATGAGCGACAACTATCTACTCAAGATGTACCAGAAAGCGGCGAAACTGCCCCGCGGCCGCCAGCTTTTCTCCCTCATGTTCAGCCGCAAGGCGCCCTATTTCGGCACCGTGAAACCGCTGATCGCCGAGTTGCGCCCGGACTACTGCAAGGTCACCTTCAAGAAACGCAAAGCGGTGGAAAACCACATCGGCACGGTGCACGTGATCGCCATCTGCAACGCCATGGAAGCGGCCATGGGCGCGCTGGCCGAGGCGTCGATCCCCAAGCACCTGCGCTGGATTCCCAAGGGCATGGACGTGCGTTACACCGCCAAGGCGACCTCGGACATCACCGCCGTCGCCGAGGTGGCCCCCGGCGCCTGGGAAAACGGCCCCGAGTTGCCGGTGACCGTAACCGCGTACCGGGACGACGGCACCGTGGTGGTGGAAGGCACCATCCACCTGTGGGTCACCGAGAAGCCCGCCCGCGAATAAAGTCGGCGGCCTGGCGAGCGGCCCCGGCCAGGTTCGCCTGGGGGTCGATGCCGCTGCGTTTACGCGGGGTCAGATCGTGGTCGCCGTCGGCGATCCATTGCACCGTCACCGCGTCCGGCAGATGGTAGCCCGCCACTTCCCGGGGCTTGCCGAACGGGTCCCGCTCCCCCTGGCAAATCAGCACCGGCACCGCCAGCGCCGGGAAATGATCCAGCCGGGTTTTGTCCGGCTTGCCGCGGGGATGAAAGGGGTAACCGAACACCACGCAACCGTCCGGAACCCGGTCCGGGTGCGCCGCCAGCATGGTGGCCATGCGCCCGCCCATGGATTTTCCCCCGGCCCAAACCGGGCCCGTCGAGCCTTCCCGCCGCACCTCGTCCATCACCGCCTGGAAACGATCGAGCAGTTTGGCGGCGCGATCCGGCGGCGCCTTGATGCCCTCTTCGCGGCGCCGGGCCATATACGCGAACTCGAAACGGACCACGTTAACGCCACTCTCCGCCAGCAACGATGCCATCGTCTCCATAAAGGGGCTGTCCATGGGCGCGCCGGCGCCATGGGCCAACACCAGGGTGGCGATGGGCGTGGACGGCGCCCGGTTCCAGAGAAGTTTCGGCATCGGTGTTGATTCCTTTGCACGGTTAACGCGGAGCGACAATGTCGCCGATCCCGACCGGCCTGTAAACGCGGGCTCTGTCAGGCCTCCCAGAGGTGCATCTGGCCCGCCAGCCCCGGCGGTCGGAACGCGCTGCTGTCCAAGGTGAAACTTTCCCGAGGCGCCAGGCCGTGGCGCTGGCAGGCCACCTGAAAACGCCGCGCCAACAGCTCCGCCATCGGCCCCTGGCCGCGCTGCCGGTGGTGCCAGCGGCTGTCGTAACTGGCGCCGCCGTGCATTTCCTTGAGGGCCGACATCACCCTTTCAGCCCGCTCCGGATAATGCCGCTGCAGCCATTCTTCCCATAGCGGCCCCACTTCATGGGGCAAACGCAGGGTCACGTAGCCGGCGCTGCGGGCACCGGCCGCGGCCACCTGCTCGACGATATCCTCCATTTCCTGGTCGTTGATGAACGGAATCAACGGCGCCACCAGCACGGTCACCGGCACCCCGGCGCGGGCCAGCTCGCGCACCGTCTTCAGCCGCTCGCGACCGCCGCTGGCGCGCGGCTCGAGCTGGTTCTTGAGCCGGTTATCCAGGGTGGTCACCGACACCGCCACCGAGGCCCGGCCCTCAACGGCCATCGGCGCGATCAGATCCAGATCGCGCAGCACCAGCGCGCTCTTGGTGATCAGGCTGAAAGGGTGCCGGCATTCCGCCAGCACCTGCAGTATTTCCCGGGTCAGCAGGCGCTCGCGCTCCACCGGCTGGTAGGGGTCGGTGGCGGTGCCGATCACCAGCGGCCGGCAGCGATAGCCCGGTTTGCGCAGGGTGTCTCGCAGCACCTCGGCGGCGTTGTCCTTACAGAAGATCTCGGCCTCGAAATCCTGCCCCGGCGACAGGTCCACATAGGCGTGGTTGGGGCGGGCGAAACAGTAGATGCAGCCGTGCTCACAGCCCCGGTAGGGGTTGATGCTGCTGTCGAAGTGCAGGTCCGGGCTCTGGTTGTGGGTGATGATCGATTTGGCCTGCTCCCGGTGGTAGCGGGTGGGCCGGGCGGTGTCCGCCTCGTCGCTGACCACGGTGGTGACCTGAAAGCGACCGGGGTGCCGGCTGAGGGTGCCGCGGTTGGATGCGCTGGTGGCCATGATGCCTCCAAATACTGATCATATGGACAGTATTATGGGCAGCCCGGCGGGAAACGCAATAGCGGATTACCCAATCGGCGCGGTCAGTGGGGACGCACCGGCTGCACCAGTACCCAGGGCATCACGACCACGGTCCACAGGGCCTGCTTGGATTCGAACCAGGTCCCCGCCTGCTGGTCGCTGACACCGCCCACGCGGCCCTGGTCGCGCCATTGCTTGAGCTGTTCCGCCCGGTCCTCGGCGAACGCCACGGCCACTTCGATCAGGTCCAGATCACCGGCCACCGCCACGGTCTGGCCGCGGGCGAAGAACGGCTGCAGCTCTTTCCAGTCCGCCTTGGCGGTTTCCTGGTTGAGCTTGGCTCTGAGAATGTCGCTGTCGGTGGGGTCGGCCATGGCTCCTCCTGCTATTGGTCCCGGCGCGGCTGGCAACGGGCGGCGCCATTATCGCCCACGGCGTTGTTAACGCAAGCCGACTCTCCAGCAGGGTCGCGTGTCTGTGTTCTGCCCTTCCGGGAACGCTGTGAATACGTCCCTGTACGCTCCCTGTCGAACGTCCTGTTCTCCAGGGTCCCGGAAGGGCAGAACACAGACACGCTCCGGGGTGGCTTCCCAGGCCCCGGGGCATAGCTGGCGCCGAACCATTCTACGAAGCTGGGTTTGTGGGAGCGGGCCTTGCCCGCGAAAGGGAGCGAAGCTCCCGGCAGGATTCCAGAGACTCTTCTAATAGCGGCACTAAACAGCGTCTCTGGCATCCCGCCGGCCGGCTTTGCCGGCCTTTCGCTTGCAGGCAAGCTCCCACAAACATGTCTTGGCGAGGTGGCGAGTGAGAGATTGAAGGGAGGGAGAAAAAGAGCGCCCGCCTGGGGAGGACGGGCGTCTGTACCGAAAGGAACGTCCGTGTTCTTTCGCGTCCTTGCCCGATCCAATATAAAAGCCCCGCCAGCTCTTACCTATAATCCATCGCCGTCAATTCATGTAAGAGATTTGCTCATTCTCGGCGACGTTATTACCACCTGATCCGCGCCCCGGCCTCCTCCACCGGCTTGCCGTCGCGGTCGAACAACGCCAGCGTGGCGCCGTTTTCGTCGACGCTCACGCGGGAGAACGCGTCCCGGCTGTAGACCTCGCCGGGCACCGTGACGCGGCCCAGGGAGGGCTTCCACAGGCCGCGCAGGCTGTGGTCGTCGCGAATCATCGGCCGGTACCAGCGGAACGCCATCAACGCGGTGGGCCAGAACAGCCCGGAGCAGATCCAGCTGTGGATCGGCGTTCGCCCGCGCCGGTCGAGCCGCGCGTACAGGGAGGCGTGCACATCGCCGCTGAGCATCAGTAATCGCCGACAGCCGCTGTCGTGGATGGCGTCCACCAACCGCTGGCGCTGAGCGGCGAAGCCTTCCCAGCTGTCCTGCCCGCGGAACGGCCAGCGCTGCTCGGGAAACAACGGCACCGAGGACACCAGGCATTTGACCCGGTCCGGCTCGTCCTCGAGCCAGGCCACCACCGCGTCTTCCTGGGCCCGGGACATGATCTTGCGTTGCCAGGGCCAGCGGCTGAGCACGCGCTCGGTGCGCAGATCCATCAGGAAGAAGTCCGCGCAGCCCCAGCGGAAGCGGTACCAGAGCGCGTCCGGGTCGCGCTCCAGGCGAGTGCCTTCCGCATTCAGCGGTACCGCCGGGGAGTGGGCGGCCTGGTAGATCTGGTACGCCTTCATGGCGGCCGGGTATTTACTGGTCCACAGATCCGGGTTGGCGCGCGCCGGCCAGTTATTCTCGATCTCGTGGTCGTCGAGGATCATGTGGTGGTTGTAGTTGGCCATCAGCCGGCGGATGTTGGGCTGGCCGAAACTCTGGCGGTAGAGGTCGAAATACTCCCGCTGGGACGAGGCAGCGCCCACTTTCCAGGTGGCGTCGGCGTACACCTGGTCGCCGCCGTAGAGTACGAAATCCGTGGGGTCGGCGGCGGCGTTGTCCGCCATGCGGGAGAAAATACGGTCAGCGCGGCCGTCCTCGATCTCGTGGTCGAGACCCACGAAACGGTAGCAGCAGGAGCCGAACAGGAAGCTCACCGGCGCCTGGGGCGAGGCCGGCGCGGTGCGAAAATGGCCGGTATTCACGTGGCCCCAGTCCAGCGCCTTGTCCTCGCTGTCCGCCAGCGCCACCGCGCCGGCCTGGAACTGATAGCGCCGCCCCGGCTCCAGATCGCGCAGCACCACCACGCCGCTGCTGTCGAAGTTGCCGTTGATACGAAAATGCACCGGCCCGCGCCAGCGCTGCTCGCCTTCAAGCCGCCAGCGTATGCGGCCATGCGGCGCCTTCTGGCCGGCACGCAAGGTTGCGGCGGGCATCACGCCCAGAATACGAATGCTGGTCTGGCCGGCGGTGCCCACGATCGGGCCGACGGCAAAAGGCTCTACCCTGCTCTGCATTTATCCTTCCCCCAAAGAGCGCGCGGATACGTCACTGATTGAGCCACCTGTGAAGCACTGCTAGCATCCAGAAAGATTACTTAGCGGGGTGGCGGTTATTTTGTTGCAAGATGCGGTATCTCACACCTTGCGGTTCGCCGCTTTGATCCTGCTGTTGGGCGTGGTTGCCGGCACCGCCCGCGGCGACGACGCGGCGGTGCTGACCTCACAAACCGACACCCTGCGGCCGTATCCGGCGGTTCGTTATTTTTGTACTCCGGCGACCGAATCACCGGCGCCGGAGCCGCTGTTCCAAAACCCCGAGGCCTGGCCCTGGCAGGCCACCGGCAACGAGATCGCCAACCTGGGGTTCACCGCCGAGCATTGCTGGTTCCACTTCACCGTGCGCAACCAGGACAACCCGGAGAACGAATGGCGCCTGGTGGTGAACTATGCCCTTCTGGGGCAACTGGACACCTATGTGCTGGCCCCCGGCGGTGAGCGGCTCGCCCACTTCAGCGCCGGCATGGACAACGCCTTCGACGAGCGCGCCGGCGCCGAAGCGACGCCTTCTTTTCCGTTCAACCTGCCCCCCGGCGAGCAACGGGACCTGTACCTCAAGGTGGTGTCCCCCCACAGCATTCAACTGCCTCTGGAGTTGATGAGCAACCCCGCGTTCCAGTCCGCCACGCTGTCGCATACGCTGGTTCAGGGTTTGTTTTTCGGCGGCATGCTGGTGATGATTCTCTACAACCTGTCGCTGTTCTTCTCAATTCGCGAAAAAGCCTACCTGCTGTACGTGCTCTGGTCGCTGGCGATCACCCTGTTCATGGCGGTCCTGCACGGCTACGCGCAAAAATATCTGTGGCCCGGCTCGGCGCTGATCAGCCAGTACATTCTGCATTACCTGTTGCCGCTGCTGGTGATTCTGCCGTCGCTGTTCACCCTTCACTTCCTGGGCCTGCCGGAACGCTCCCCGCCCCTGGCGCGATTGCTGAGAGGCCTGGTGGGTTTGGGCGTGGCGCTGCTTCTGGCGGCTCCCTTCATCAGCCGGGAACTGCTGATTCCGGTGGCGGTGCTGGCGATTCTGGCGATGGATTTCAGCATTCTGCTTATCGGTGTGCTGCGCACTAAAGCCGGCGACCCGGATGCTCGAGTGTTCACCCTGGCCTGGCTGTGCTTTCTGGTCGGCGCCGCCGCCATGTCGCTGAACAAGTACGGCATCGTGCCGCGCAACAGCTTCACCGAAAACCTGCTGCAGGTGGGCGTGTTCCTGGAAGTGGTGCTGCTGTCGCTGGCCCTGGCGCGGCGCATCAACCGCCTCAAGGAAGCCCATGCGCTGTCCGTGCGCGACAAGGCGGTGGCGGAAATGGACGCTTTCAAGGCCGGCGCGCGCAACCAGGCGAAAAGCGAGTTCCTGGCCACCATGAGCCACGAAATCCGCACCCCCATGAACGGCATTATCGGCATGACCGATCTGTTGCGGCGGACCACGCTCAACGGCCAGCAAGCCCAGTACGTGGACACCATTTACCAGTCCACCCAGTCGCTGGTGACGGTGATCAACGACATTCTTGATTATTCGCGGATCGAATCCGGCAAGCTGGAACTGGAATATCAGGAAGTGGACGTGGAACACCTGGTGGACGACTGCGTGCGGCTGTTCTCGCTGCGGGCTTCCGAAACCCGGGTGCCGCTCTACACCTACATCGATTCCCGCGTGCCCCAGCGTATCCACACCGACCCGATCCGCGTGAAACAGGTGCTCACTAACCTGCTCAGCAACGCCTACAAGTTCACCGACCAGGGCCAGGTGGCGTTGCACCTGAGCGTGCGTCAGCCCCCCGACGACCAGGGACAGTGCGTGATGATGCTGGAGGTGGTCGACACCGGTATCGGCCTGGACGAGGCTCAGCAGCAGAACCTGTTCCAGGTGTTCAGCCAGGGCGCCCGGAGCAGCCGCCACAAGTCCCAGGGCGCCGGGCTGGGCCTGACCATATGCAAACGACTCACCGAGTTGCTGGGTGGCGAGATCGGCGTGTCCAGTTCGCTGGGGCGCGGGGCTACCTTCTGGCTGACCCTGCCCACCCGGGTCGGCGCCCCCAGCCGCGAGAAGAACCCGCTGGCCGGCCACCAGGTGATGATGATCAACGAGAACGCTTCCCTGTCACTGAGTCTGTCTCAACTGATGGCCCGCTGGGGGCTGAGCGTGATTGAGTTCGCGGACTGCGAGCAGGCCCTGGCGGGCCTCAGCGCGGACGCCCCCCGCGCGGATATTCTGCTGGCCTCGGAGGCCAACCTGGCCCGCCGCTCGGACCTGATCCATATCCGCAACCGGCTTGGCGAGCCGCCGCTGTTGATTCTCCAGGCCACCGGCGCGGAAATCACCGGGGAGCTGCCCGGCGACATCCTGCTGGTGGAAACGCCGGTGTCGTCCCGGGCGCTCAAGCACACGCTTTCCACCCAGCTACAGGAGCGCCTCGACCAGACCGAGCCCGCCGCCACCCCGCCCAGCAGCCCGGCGGAGCACCCCGGCCTGCGCCGGCTGAACGTGATGGTGGTGGAAGACAACGCCGTCAACCAGCTGGTGATCGACAGCATCCTGCGCTCCATCGGCATTCAGGCCACCCTGCTGAATGACGGCGCCCAGGCCCTGCGCCGGGTAAGCGAGCGCCCCGGCAACTGGGACGTGATCTTCATGGATTGCGAAATGCCGGTGATGGACGGCTACCAGTCGACCCGCGAGATCCGCCTGTTCGAGCAGCACCGGGACGTGGACCCCTGCTGGATTATCGCCTTGTCCGCCCACGCCGCCGGCGATTATGTGCAAAAAGCCCGCGACGCCGGCGTCGACGACTATCTCAGCAAACCGGTATCCCGCGCCCAGGTGCTGGAGGCGCTGCAGCGCAACCGGGCGCTTTCCGCCGGCGGTGACTGATCGCGACGGATGAAAT